>JAIOPX010000254.1 GCA_021413705.1 Planctomycetota bacterium
CAGCATCGGGAGCGGCAACGGCTCCCGCCGGCGGCCCCAACCTAATCTGCCAGCCGCCGCCAAGCGAGCGGTAGACTTGAATCAGGCCTTGCGCCACTTGGCCTTGGGCTTGTGCCCATTGATCCTGCTGCAAGACGAGGTTCTGTTCGATGACGGCGTAGCGATTGAAGTCAGCTCCCGCGATTCCTTTTTCATAACGTGCTAATGTGACGCCAAGCGCCGTGTACGCCGACTCGACACTTTCCTGCAACAGCCGCGCTCGCTTCTGCGCTTTGAGAAACGTCACAATGCCATTCTCGACTTCTTCATCGGCTCGCAACACGCTGTTTTGATAGGCGACCACGAGTTGCTGGAACCGCGCATCCTGGGCACGTACGTTGTTGATGATCCGGCCATAGTTGAGCAACTGCCACTGGAACGACGGGCCGACGTTGCTGTTGAAACCTTGGGGCGTGAACAGATCGGGCAGGCGAGTGGCTTGCCAGCCCAACGTGCCGGAGACGGTAATTGCCGGGTAAAAATCGCTTTCCGCAATGCCAATCAATTCAGCCTGGGCGGCGGCTTCCCGCTCGGCTCGCCGCACATCGGGACGACGGCGCAGCAAGTCGGCCGGCATCCCGACAATGACAAAGTCGGGCGTCTTGGGGATCGCTGTCTTGGGGCCGCTATTGAGGATCGTGTCGATGTCTTGCGTCGGTATGCCCATGAGAGTACAGAGCCGGTTCTGATTCACGCGGACGCTGATTTCCAAATTGGCGATCTGTGCCAGGCTCTGCTTGAGATTGCTTTCGGCCTGGGCGCGATCGACGTCGGTTACGCCGCGAAAGCCGACTTGGAGTTGCGCGTTGATGAACGTCAACACGTTTTGCTGGATTACGACGATGCGCTGCAGCAGGCGAATGCGCTCCTGATCCGTTCGAACTTGAACATAGCTGCTGGCGATGTCACCCATGAGAGTGACCAGGACGGCATCATAGTTGAAGACCGATGCGTCCAAATCGTCCTCAGCGGCGGTGATCGCCCGGCGGAAGCGGCCCCAGAAATCGAGTTCCCAGCCAAGATTGAAACCGAAATTCCAGGAGTCGAAGAAGTTTTGGCCTACGCCAAACCGGGTATAGCTGCCCGCGGCATTTTGTTGCTGCGGAAAGAACTCGCCGATTGCGATCCCTAGTTGGGCTCGCGACTGAAGAATGCGGAATCCGGCTTCTCGCAAGGTCAGGTTCTGCCGCGAGGCATCGACCATCATCCGGTTCAAGAGTGGATCGTCGAACACCGTCCACCACAGGCAAGGATCTTCACCGTCGTTGCGAACGCGCTTGTCGGCCGCGTCGATCCAGTTCTCCGCCACGGGTGCCGGAGGCGTAACATAGTTCGGGCCGACCTTCAGTCCGTTGCGCACATACTGCACCGGGTTCGTGCAGCCGTTGGCGGTCAACAGCACGACGAGGCAGCAGGAAACAGATCGCAGCAGGCCAGGACGCATGAGGCTCTCGGACGGCAAAGACGGCAGGCGCGGTGCAAGCCAGAAAATCGTACCCTGGAGTACTATCGACAGGCTTTCCGGCCCCGCGCGCTCAAACCCTGCGAACCGGCGCGACTGTCAGGACGCACAGTTCTTTTGCAGTCGGCCAGGTCGCCGGACAAACCCCTGCGATTTTGCCGGCTGGGCAAGATCACCGGACCGGTACTCAAGCAGGGGGTGGAATTGTCCGGTGAGGCAAACGAGCGGGAGTTTACCGACTGGCAAGACTCGTGCGATAATGCACTTGTTCTGGGAGAGTGAACCAAGCTTTGTCGGAAAACGGCGATTTCGATCAGCCGCTGGGCGCTAGCCCCCGGTTTGGCATCGGAATCTCGCACAGAACCGGACGCTAGCGCGTGCCGGGTAATGTTTTCCGACAAAGCCTGACCCACGAACTTTCTTGCAACACCCCATGATGCGATACAAGCAACTTTGGATAGTTACCGCGTTGTTCCTGCTCGTCAGCCCTGGGCTTGCTAGCTCCGCGGAATTGGTTCCCGACATGGCGACCAAGATCAGCCGGCTGACCAATGCCTATCGGAAGCAGAACAAGAAACCTCCGTTGAGCATCCAAGCTGAATTGACCCAGGCAGCTCAGCAGCATGCGCTGAACATGGCTTCCCAGGAGCAGCTCAGTCACGAATTGGATGGCAAGAATTGGGAAGATCGTGTTCGCGCGACCGGATATGAGGCGCAAGCTTCCGGCGAGAACGTGGCGTCTGCAACAGGGAAGCCGGACAACGCCCAGGCGATGGTGGCGTCTTGGAAAAAATCAAAACCGCACCGAGCCAACATGCTGGGCGAAGAGCAGGATTTTACCGAGTTCGGCGTCGGCGTGGCGGTGAGCAAGTCGGGCATGCTTTATGCATGCCAGGTGTTCGGCATTCCCAAGGAGGCAGCGGCGAAGTAGGTCCGTTGCGTTTCTGTTGCAGCCTCAGCCCCATGTCTCCGTCACGGCTTGGCGGCCGCAGCATCCTTCGCTTCGTTCTGGTAGATGGATTTCATCTTCCACGCTTTGACCGACTTGACCGTGGCTTCGCCCCCTTTTGAGAACAGGCGGATATTGGGATTGGCGCGGACCTTTCCATGTCCATAGGCGACCGCTTGGCGATCGTTCGCAAATACCTCAACCAGTCCCTTGTCGATGAAAACGCGCAGCGTCAGTTCTTCGCCATGAGCCAGTTGGAATGGAGCGTCAGGGCTACCGACCTTGATTCCTTTGCGCCCAGACCCGGTCAGGATGCTCATCTCCTCCTTGCCGTTCTCGTCTCCCAGGAGATAGAGGCCAATTTCCTTGGGAACGGGAGCCGCAATTTTCACTTCCAGTTCGATGGCATCGCCCGTGAGTCCCTCCAGTTTGTGCTCGCGACCGTCGGCGATCTTCACGTCCTGCCAGGCTTTTTCATCGTATCGCAGTTTGCTGAGTTCGCGCAACGGCTTGATGCGCAACACGCCATCGGCGGGCAACTCCAATTCGCGCGGCAGCGATTGCACTCCCGTGGGCGCGATGGGCATGTTCATGATCCAGGCCCACATCACCCGGCGACCGTCGCGCGTCAGGATTGATTCCGGCGCGAAGAATTGGTTGCTCCCCCAGCTCATCATGGCGTGATAGTCGGGCAGATATTTCTCGTCCTTGAAATCACCCAGGTAATAGCGGCAACCCTTGGGATGGCTGATGCACAGCAACATCCACTTATTGCCGATCTTAAACATGTTGGCGCAGGAGATGTCTTCGTCCTTGGGAATGCCCAGATTGGCAGGGTAGTCCTTGTGCAACACGTCTCCCAGATACGTCCAGTTCTCCAGGTCGGCGGACTTCATCAACTGCGGGTTCTTTCCCCCCGAGAGTGCGTAGTAGGTGTCGCCGTTGAGCCAAAGATCGGGATCCCAGTGCCGCATCTTCGGCTCGCTGCCGTCGGCGTTCTTCGGCACCACGGCGATCGGATCGTTCCACGCCATGAACTGGTCGTCCTTGGGGAACTGAATCCAATTCCGCCCGGAGCCCTGCCCGTGATAGATGATGCCGGGCTTGCCGTCTTTGGTGTAGAAACCGGTGCCGCTGAACATTCCGTGTCCCGTGGTGGGTGGGGCAAGGATCGTGGGGTGCCACGTCCAGTGAACCATGTCATCGCTGGAAACATGTGCGAAGACGAAACCGGTATGGTTGCGATAAATATAGTGCAGATGGACGCGCCCCTTGTGGTCGAACGCGCAATTGGGGTCGCCAGGCAACGCGGGACCAGGGCCAGGGTGGGCCAAGTGATAGGTGAGCCAGTTAGCCGGCGGGTTGGCCGGCCAGGCGGGGGTTTCGGGAGCATAGGGACCTTGTGGGGCACGAGGCGCACCACTCACCGCAGCGCGCTTGACATCGTTGGCGCTACGGCCGGCGATGAGGTAACTCTTGCCGTCGAGCACAAGCCGCCCTCCATCGACTTTAGCATTGCCCGAGATACTGTTGTGTGTGAAACGTCCCGCACGATCTTTGACTTCCTTCCCTTCAAAGTCCCACCACGCCAGCGGCTCGATGCTGGAAGCGACGTTGGGTTTGAGCGATTTGATTTCATCTTGGGTTAAAGCACGCGCATAGATCCGCGCGTCGTCGATCATGCCGGCTAGCGGCGTTCCGACACCATTGCCGAGGTGCCGAAGACCGAAGATCGCGATGTGGTTGTCCAGGTTCAGCAGGTCAATGCTTTGGGCCGGATAGTCGGCATAGAGTTCGCCGTTGCGATAGATCAGCACTTTGCCTTCGCGGTAGACAACGGCGATCTGCACAAAAGTCTGGGGATCGGCTGTCTCGGCGGCACGATCACCCTGGTTCTGTTCCGTTCGCTGATACATGTCACTGCCGGCCATCCACTTGCCGCGAACCCGTTCTCCCAGCACGACGGCGTCAAAACGATCGCCACTTTGGATGGTCAACGCGCTCCCTCCCTGTTGATTCAGATTGGAAGGAGCTACCCAAACCAACAGGGTCTTGTCTTGCTTCTGTGGCGAGTCCGCGGCATACGCGGCCAGCCCAGCCGAGAAGAACGTCAGTGATGCCAAGATCGTTTTGAGGGATTGCACGATAGCTCCTTTGAACGTCTGATATGTCATATAAGTGGACTTGCCCATCATAGTTGGTGGTGCGGACCTAGCCAAGCGCCCCAGAACGTGCGGAATCGTTACAATGTCCGTCTTATTGTGATCGACATATCAGGACGATGCCGCTGCTTCGACGATGTGCTTGCAGGCCGATCATGACCAGCGAAACTGCCGGGACAGAATGGATTGTGGACGCCTATGGCTGCTCTGCTGAGCGGCTGTGCGATGAGACTCTCTTGCGCCTTGTCTGCCGGCAGGTTGTCGATGAATTAAAACTCACGGTCCTTGGCCAAGCCCAATGGCATCGCTTTCCGCCGCAGAACGGCGTCACCGGTCTGACGATGCTTAGCGAATCACATCTGGCTTGCCACACGTACCCTGAACTGGGACTGGCGACTTTCAATCTCTACTGCTGCCGCGATCGTGAGGCCTGGCCGTGGGAGGCGCGATTGCAGGAGTTGCTCGAGGCTCAACGGGTCACAGTGCGCAAGGTGAGTCGCGGCGCTGGAGATGCTCGCCAGGAGCCGACGGCACGAATGGTAAGGCAGGAGGCACCACGGTGACACCGGTCGTCGCTTCCTGTCCCTCGTGCAGTGCGCCAATTCATTTTGCGATCGGCTCTGCCATTGTGGTCATTTGCCAGAACTGCCGATCGGCAGTCGCCCGGACCGATCGCGCGCTGGAAGACCTGGGCAAAGTGGCCGCGGTGGTCGAATCTGATTCACCGCTTCAAGTCGGGCTGAAGGGGGCACATCGTGGCAAACCGTTCGAAATCGTAGGGCGGATCCAATATCGCCACGAGTCGGGAGCCCTGTGGAACGAATGGTACGCGAGCTTTCCCGAGGATAAGTGGGGCTGGCTGGCGGAGGCGCAGGGGAAGTTCTACCTAACTTTTGAAGGGAAGTTATCGAAGGACGCGGCGCTGCCAGGTTTGGGACAATTGACGGTGGGACAACAGTTCACCGTACCAAGCGTGGCCAAGTTTACAGTGGCCGAGATCGGCCGGGCCGCCGCCGAAGGGGCCGAAGGGGAGATTCCGTTCCGCTTCACGCCAGGAGAGTCGCACGATTACGCCGACCTGGCGGCCGGTGGCGGCAAGTTTGCCACCTTTGACTACGGCCAGGATCCGCCGAGTGTGTTCGTGGGCCGCGAAGTGACACTTGGAGATCTGGATCTCGAAAGTGAGCCGCTGACCCAGCGCGAAGCTAAGAGCATCGGCGGTGTCACGCTGAACTGTCCGCAGTGCAGCGGCTCGCTGGATCTGCGCGCACCGGATGAAACGCTCCGTGTCACCTGCCCCTATTGCAACTCTCTGTTGGATGTCACCCAGGGTAAGTTGAAATATCTGACGACGCTGGATGGGGGGGAGGTCAAGCCGCTGATTCCGATCGGGACAATCGGGAGCTTGGAGGGCATTTCGTACACGGTCATAGGATTCGTGCAGAGGCAGGTCACTCTCGACGGCACGGTCTATTTTTGGCAGGAGTATTTACTCTACAGCGCCGCAGTTCAATTTCGCTGGCTGGTGCAGAGCGACAACCATTGGAGCTTTGTGCGCAGTATTTCTCCGGGCGAAGTGGAAGTGGTTGGCAATCGCCGCGCCACCTACGAAGGTCGCACATTCAAGTTGTTTCAATTGGCGCAGACCTATGTTTCGTACGTCATGGGGGAGTTTTATTGGCGCGTGTCCGTAGGGGAAGTAACGCTGGCTGGGGACTATGTTCGCCCGCCGCAGATGCTGTCGAGGGAAAAGAGCGGCACCGATGTGAAGGGTGAAATCAACTGGTCGTTGGGAACCTACATGACCAAGGAGGTGGTGGCCGAGGCGTTTAAGATTAAGAAGATGCCCCGGCCGATGGGAGTCGCGCCGAATCAGCCGTTTTTGCATAACGGAGTATTGCTGGCCTGGCCGCTAATGTGCGGAGTGGCGCTGTTGGCGGGCATCATGCTGATTGGCGGCGCAAAGAGCCGGGTAGTGTTCGATAAGAACTACAATCTGGCCCCGGTCGAGGCCGCCGACAAGACCAATGTGGAGTTTGAATCGCCCCTGGAACTCCACAGCCGACAGAATGTCTGCATAACGCTTCGCAGCCCGGTCAACAACACCTGGGTGTACGTAGAAGGAGACTTGATTAACGACGAGACTGGCTTGGTGCAGGGCTTTTCGGCGCCGCTGGAGTATTATCAGGGGACCGAAGGGGGCGAGGCCTGGAGCGAGGGGCGCCAGCAGGCGACGATTTACCTCTCCGCGTTGCCGGAGGGAAAATACACGCTGCGGCTGGAGGTTCAGCGGCAGAACTTCAGTGCGCCGGCCAGTGTAGCTATCAAGATCGAGCAGAATCGCCCGCGAGTGGGGTATCTGGTGTTGCTGTTGTTGGCATTGAGCGTGGTGCCGGCGTTGGTTCTGTTCTGGCGGTGGCAGTTTGAAAAGACGCGGTGGGAGAATAGTGACTATGGAGGATGAAAAATGTTAACCAGGTGTTACGTGGCCCTGGGCGCGGCGCTGATTATCGGCCAGGTCGGCACGTCGCTCATGGGTTGGGAATATGGCAATCCGCAGCGACAGGTCATTCCGGCCAGTGCGCGGCAATCGCCTGGCGGCTATCGCTCATTTCATTTCTGGCACGGCGGTTATCAGGGAGGGAAATAGATGGAATTCAACATGCTCTTAAAACCTTTTGAAATGTCGCTGGTGTTCAGCGTCTTCGGACTGGTGCTGTTTGCGTTGGCGATCTGGATCATCGTGAAGGTTTGCCCTTTCTCCGTCCGGAAGGAGATCGAAGATGATCAGAACATCGCTCTGGCGGTCATCATCGGCGCGATCATTCTTGGCATTGCACTGATTGTGGCTGCTGCGATTCATGGTTCTCCCGACGCCGCTGCACCCGCTGGTGCAAAGGCAACGGTTGGGTGGCCGGGACAGAAACCGAGCCTCCAAAGTAGTAGGCACACTCCGTGTGCCGTAACCGGATATATGTTGGGCCTAATCCTGGAGAGGACTCCTGCGGACGGCACACGGAGTGTGCCTGCAACGAGGGTCGGAGCATTCCCAAGGGGACAGTCCCATTTTGCTGGGGCAAAATTGGGACAGTCCCCGGCTGCGAATATGCCATCATGATTCGCACGCCGGCCCTGTTTATCAATGTGTTGATCGTCGCGGTCTGCGGATTGGTCTACGAGTTGTTGGCCGGCACGTTGGCCAGTTACGTGTTGGGTGATTCGGTCAAGCAGTTCTCGCTGGTCATTGGGCTTTATCTTTCGGCCATGGGCGTGGGGGCCTGGCTCTCCGGCTATATCGAAAAGCAACTTGCCAGGGCATTCATTGAAGTCGAGATTGCCGTAGGGCTGCTCGGCGGCGTTTCAGCTCCCGTATTATTCCTGACGTTCAGCAAACAGTTCTGGTTTCATCCGATGCTCTACGCCATGGTCTTTGCCATTGGCGTGCTGGTTGGATTGGAACTCCCTCTGCTGATGCGTATTTTGAGAGACCATCTCAATTTCAAGGATCTCGTTTCCCGGGCGCTGGCAATCGACTATATCGGAGCCTTGCTGGCCTCTTTGTTGTTTCCGCTGCTGTTGATGCCGCAGCTCGGCCTGATTCGCACGTCCTTGCTTTTTGGGATGCTCAATGCCGGCATTGCCCTCTGGGGAACCTGGGCCTTGGAACCGCTACTGACGCGGGGGATCGCAAGTCTGCGCGGTCGATCCGTATTTGTGATCGTGCTGTTGGCAATTGGCCTGATCAAAGCGGAGTATCTGACTTCGCTTTCAGAAGACAATCTGTTTGTGGACCCGATTGTTTTTGCCCAGTCGAGTCCTTATCAGCGGATCGTAATTACCAACAACAACGCCGGTTTTCAATTGCACCTTAACGGCAACCTGCAGTTCAGTTCGGCCGATGAGTATCGCTATCACGAAGCGCTGGTCCATCCCGTGCTCTCGGCGGCCCAGGGGCCGCGCCGCGTGCTGGTGCTGGGAGGAGGCGACGGCCTGGCGCTGCGTGAGATCTTGCGCTACTCGACTGTGGAGCATGTGACGCTCGTCGATCTCGATCCCGCCATGACCGACCTATCCAAAAAATTTTCTCCGCTAGCGAAGCTCAACGGTGGCGCACTGGCTGATCCGCGCGTGGAAGTCATCAATCAGGACGCGATGATCTGGCTCGAAACGACAGTCCAGCCATATGACGCCGCAATTATCGACTTTCCCGATCCGAATAATTACGCCCTGGGCAAGCTCTACACAACGCGGTTCTACCGAATGCTGGCGCGGCGCCTCACGCCTAGCGCCAAAGTTGGCGTGCAATGCACGTCACCGCTGTTCGCTCGGCAGTCGTATTGGTGCATTATTCGCACTCTGGAAGCCGCCGGGTTTCATGTGCGCCCGTATCAGATGACCGTGCCGTCGTTTGGGGTGTGGGGTTTCGCCCTGGCGGGGAGGCAGCCCGTTGAGCTGCCCAGCCGTCTGCCGGAACAATTGAAGTTTCTCGACCTGCCGACACTGCAGTCGATGTTTGTCTTCTCGATCGACATGAGCCCGGTGACCGTGGAAATCAATCGGCTCGACAACCAATCGCTGGTTCATTACTACGAGTCTGAGTGGAAGCACTGGAACTGAGCATGGCGCGATCTTTTAACCGCCGTGAAGTGCTGGCCACAATCCTCGGCGCGCCGCTGCTGGCCGGCTGCGACATGGGTGGACGAACCGGGAACCGTGCCTCCAAAGTGGCGAAGCCAAAATTATCTGAGGCGAAGTCCCGGAAGTGCGAAGGCCAGATCGTCGGCCCCAACCATTCTCTCGGGCACCGAATGCGCGATGGCGAGGCAGTTGTCCCCTCCGCTGACCAATGGCGCAAGACATCCGTGGTGATTGTCGGCGGCGGAGTGGCCGGACTGACCGCGGCTTGGCGGCTGCTGCGAGCCGGAGTGAAAGACTTCAAGCTGCTGGAATTGGAGTCCGCGCCGGGAGGAACGTCGCGCAGCGGTGCGTCTGCCCGAGTGGCCTATCCGTGGGGCGCGCACTATTTGCCGGCGCCGCTGAAGGACAACACGGTCCTGATCGAATTGCTAGACGAAATGAATGTTCTCGAAGGTCGCGACGCCGAGGGGCATCCGATCGTGGCCGAGCAGTTTCTCTGTCGCGATCCGCAGGAACGAATCTTCTACAAAGGACAGTGGTATGAGGGACTCTATTTGTATGCGGGGGCCAAGCCCGAGGATCTGGCGGAGTTGAAGGCGTTTCATGCCCTGGTGGACAAGTGGGTGGCGTGGCGTGACGCGAAGGGGCGGCGGGCCTTCGCACTGCCGGTGGCCGCCGGCTCGGACGACTCGGAAGTGACCGCGCTGGACAAGCTGAGCATGGCGCAGTGGCTCGATCAGCAAGGCTTACGTTCGCCGCGACTGAGATGGCTGGTGGACTATGCCTGCCGCGACGACTATGGTTTGCGCGCCGAGCAAGCGAGCGCCTGGGCCGGGCTATTTTACTTCGCATCCCGCGTGGCGAAGCCAGGCGCAGAAGCACGGCCGCTGATGACGTGGCCCGAAGGGAACGGGCGGCTGGTGCGTCACCTGCATGAAGCGGTGAAGGATCATGTTCAGTTGGGCACGGCCGTGGTTGAGCTCATCCCGAGGCGTGAGAAAGATGCCGACGTGGTGGACGTGATCACGCTTGCGAACGATGGCACCGCCATGGGCTGGCATTGCGAGCAGGTGATTTTCACGGCGCCGCAATTTATTGCCCCTCATGTAATTCGGCCCTGGCGAACCGAACGGCCGAGGCATGTGGCGGCGTTTGAGTATGGCTCGTGGCTGGTGGCCAATCTCACGCGCACCAGCGAAGTGCAAGACCGTGGCTGCAACGTGGCCTGGGACAATGTGTTGTATGAGAGTGCTGGCCTAGGCTATGTTTCCGCGACGTTCCAGCGTGGATTGGATTATGGCCCTGCCCACTGGACCTACTTCTTGCCATTGTGCGATGAAAGCCCGCGAACCTCGCGCGAGAAATTGCTATCGCTCGACTGGGGCGATTGCGCCGATATCGTGCTGAGCGATTTGCAGCGGGCTCATCCGGCGATTCACACCGAGGTCGATCGGCTGGACGTGATGCGCTGGGGGCACGCCATGATCCGTCCTCGCCCCGGTTTCGTCTGGGGACCGGAGCGGCGCGAAGCGGCCAAGCCGTTGCGAGGGATCCATTTCGCCAACACGGACCTAAGCGGGATCGCACTGTTTGAAGAAGCGTTTTATCATGGCCATCGCGCGGCGGAGGAAGTGCTGGCAAAGTACTCCTCACGCTCCGCGTGAGGGAATACAGAAGACATCACGCGGAGCGTGATGGATACTATCAGCGCTTCGCGTACCCAACAAAAGTCACATGTCTGTCACCGATTCCTCCGCCATCACTGAGAACCCACCCATTGCCACCCCTCGCCCTGGCTATTGGCTCTTCTCCGCGCCGCTGGATCTGGGGGCGTTCCTGGGCAGCGCGCTGGTGGCGTTTGCCGCGCTGGCCTACGGCGCGTGGGCCGGTCTGCTGACTGGCGACACGCCCGACTGGGCCTGGGTGCCGGCCGTGTTGCTGATCGACGTGGCGCACGTCTGGGCCACAGCGTTTCGTGTCTATTTCGTGCCGAAGGAATTGCTGCGCCGCCCGCTACTGTATGCCGGCGTTCCGGCGATCGGCTATCTGCTCGGCGTCGCGCTCTATTCCGAAGGAGAATTGCTCTTCTGGCGGGTGCTGGCCTACCTGGCCGTTTTCCACTTCGTGCGCCAGCAGTACGGCTGGGTGATGCTCTATCGCGCCCGGCGAGGCGAAACGGATCGGCTGGGACGCTGGATCGACTCGATCGTAATTTACATGGCCACCATTTATCCGCTGGTCTACTGGCACGCTCATCTGCCGCGGCGTTTCAATTGGTTCATGCAACTCGACTTCGCTCCGCTACCGGAATTGGCGGCGGATATCGCGGCACCCATCTATTGGTCCGCCATGGCCGTGTACGCCAGCCGGGCGTTGTGGGCGTGGCGGCAAGGCCGGCCCAACCCTGGCAAGGATATTGTCGTGGTTACGACCGCCCTCTGCTGGTACCTGGGCATCGTGGCGCTCAACTCAGACTATGCGTTCACGGTGACCAACGTAATCATTCACGGTGTTCCCTACCTGGTGCTAGTCTACTGGTACGCTGCCTCGCGCCGTCCATCGCAGCCGACGCTCGGCGGCAAGCTCCGATTTCTGGTCGTGTTCCTGGCCACAATCTGGCTGCTAGCCTACGCGGAAGAATTACTCTGGGACCGCGGCATCTGGCATGAACGCTCCGGGTTGTTCGGCCGCCCGATGGATCTTGGCGCGGCCCGAACCTGGATCGTCCCGCTGCTGGCGCTCCCGCAATGGACGCATTATGTGCTGGACGGATTTATCTGGCGGCGAAAATCGAATCCCGATTTCTCGCTCATTTCGCCCAATCCGCATCCAGCACAATCCGGTAGCGGGCCTTACCTGCGCGCAAATGATCCAGTGCTTCGTTGATCTTGCTCATAGGGAATCGCTCGATCTGCGGAGCGATCTTATGCCGAGCGGCAAAGTCGAGCATTTTGGCCAACACCGACGGCGAGCCCGTGGGAGATCCTGAGATGCTTCGCTGGGCGAAAATGAGATCAAAGGCCTGTACAGGGATTGGTTCCAGCACCGCGCCCACGACGTGCAGCCGGCCGCGCGGTTTGAGCGTGGCGATCAAGGCGCTCCAGTCGAGCGGAACATTGACGGCCACCAACAACATATCCAGAGTCCCAGCGAGTGACCGAATGGCATCCGAGTCGCGGCTGGAAATCACATGATGGGCGCCAAAGCCGCGGGCTTCGTCGAACTTCGACGGGCTGGAACTGAAGGCGGTCACTTCACATCCCCAGGCGCTGGCGAACTTCAGCGCCAAGTGACCCAGGCCGCCGATGCCAACCACTCCGACGCGCTGGGTGGGACGAATGTCGAATTGATCCAGCGGCGCAAATACAGTCACCCCGCCGCACATCAATGGACCAACGGCCCCTCCGTCAAGACTCTCGGGGAGGGGAATTGCCCAGGCCCAATGAGTACGCACGCGCTCGGCAAAGCCGCCGTAGTGGCCGAGGATCGTGGCCTGCACGGTGGCACAGAGATGATGATCGCCGGCCATGCACGAGCTACAGTGCATGCAACTCTTTGCGTTCCAGCCCAGTCCGACACGCTGTCCCAATTGAAGTCCCTTGGCCTGCTCCCCAACCGCCACGATGCGGCCGACTACTTCGTGCCCTAGCACGGCCGGATAGACCGTATTGCCCCAATCGTTCTGGAGCACGGAGAGATCGGAATGGCAGATGCCGCAATGCTCCACGGCGATCTCAACCTCCTCGGGACCGAGCGGGCCGAGATCGATTTCCATCTGCTGAAATGGTTTGCCGGCTGCCGAAGCCGCGTAGGCGAGAACGAGATTCATGAGATGCTCCTTGTAAGTGACCGCCTGAAAGTACGATAGCGGGGCACCCGGTTCGGCGCGAAGTGGGGGCGAAATGTTCGGCCAATTGCGATTCGCGGGAAACTCGCGTAGGTTGGTAGGTTCTCGAAACCACGATCGCCACGCATATTTGCGATTCGATGAAGCGACACCTCGGCGACGGCGAGCGGGTGGGCATCCACGGCGAGTTCGGCATCGGGCTGTTGAGCTTCTGGAGCCTCGGCGATGAGTTGCGGATGATCTCTGCCGGCCGGGGGGGCAAACTGCTGGAGATGCATCTGAAGCGCGGGAAGAAAACCTACAATGTCCGCCCTGTGCGCGGGCATCTGGCCACCGGCGGTACGCGGGTGGTCGTCGGGCCGTTGCTGGAATCGACCCGGAATATCGTGACGGGGGACAAGCTGGTCCGATACTTGTCGGCGGAACTTCGCGACCGGATCCGCAACACGGGCGTTAAAGTGCGGATCCTGGACAATGTCTCGCGCAAGGATCTGGTGGTCACTCCTCTGGAATTCGAGGGGGAAAGGATCGAGGTCGGGCAGAAGCTGCCTACACGGCACGGTGATCTATTGGTGGAGTTGTATTTCCGCGAGGAACTCGGCGGGGCGGATAGCGGCGTGGCGATTTGCAAGGACGGCACCAGGGTGCTTAAGGACATCACGGAACTCGATCATTTTCAGCGTTCACCCTGGAGCGATGGCCGGCTGGAAGGGGTGCTGGACTTTGCCGCGCTGACGCTGGCCCCCGGCACGCGGCAAGGGATCGTTCCCGATGAGAAGCTCGATGAGTTCATCCGGGCAGTGGAAACTTTGGAGGGACCGCTCCAGGAAGCAATCAGCCAGCGGGAGAATGCCGAATCGGATCGCGCCAGCCGGCAGATCTTGAAGCAGGTTCACAAGGCGTTCGTCAGCGCCCTGCGTGAGCTGCCATCGAACGAGTATTTGTTCTTCGATATTCCTGAAGCCAAGCGTTCGCTGGCCGCCGGGCTGCCCGAAGCCAAGTCGGGCGAAGACGATGGTATCACGGTGGCCCTGAGCGAGACCGATCTAGTCGACCAAGCAACTATGGAGCCGGAAGCATCGCCAGACCTGCTGCCACGGGAACTTGGCCCGCTGGCGACGGTGCGGATCACACCGCGCCATCCGCGGCGAAAGCCCGGTGAAACTTGTACTCTGCTAGCCACCCCTCGCGATCAGCACGGGCAGCGCGTTTTGGACGCGGTGCAATACTCCTGGCGGATTGCGGAAGGCGAGGGGCGGCTCATTGATATCGAAGCGGACCGCTGTGGTGTCATTTGCGAGAACGTGGGTGAATCGGTAGTGGAAGTGACGGCCACGCAGGGGGAGTATTCGGCAACCGACCGGGTAACGGCAAAATTTCTGAACAATGCGCCGGAGGGAGACAAGGACACCTCCAAGGGGCTCCCTTCGTACCGGTTGGAACCCGAGCACGGCAAGAGCTGGCGCTCGCGCTACGACGCCCGGCCCAATGAGATCATCATCAACTCCGCCCACCGCGATTTTCTTTCCAGCAAAGGAACCGCCGCCAAGCACCGGCGCTACATTGGCAAGCTGTATGCCAAGGAAGTGGTGCTGATCAATTTTCCCCACGAGTCCCCCGCTGAAGTGATGGAGCGGCTGGTGGAGATTACGCTGCGGACGGAGGATGTGCTGTAAGAAACCCGAAACCAGGGTGGCTGACGGGGCTCGAACCCGCGACCTTCGGAACCACAATCCGACGCTCTAACCATCTGAGCTCCAGCCACCACATGCGAACCGTGCTGCCCCCTGGGGGGCGGCAGTGGGCCGCAACTTATGTCAAATATAGGTTCTGGATGGGCGAACGGTCAACGCCGGCGCGGATAGTATCCATCACGCTCCGCGTGAGGCAGTCATCACGCGGAGCGTGATGGATACTATCAGGGATGCTAACCCAATAATCCGCCGTTGAGTAAGTATCTACCCCAAATCAACGGGTGGCTTACGCCCCCCGCTCGCCAAGAAATATGGCTCGCCAGTACATTTGGCTCCCCTCAACATTACGACTCGGCAAAGGCCGCGTCGAATTGCACGTTGCTGGGGGCGAAGTCCAGCTTCTGGACGAACTCGCACGCTTCCTTGGCGCCGTGCTCGCGGTCCATGCCGCAATCTTCCCACTCGACGCTCAGCGGGCCTTGGTAGTTGGCCTGGTTCAGCGCCCGGATGATTTCCTCGAAGTTGATCGTGCCTCGTCCTGGCGAACGGAAGTCCCAGCCGCGGCGCGGGTCGCCGAAGTTCAGATGGCTGCCCAGGATGCCGCTGCGGCCGTTGAGCGTGACGATGGCGTCCTTGATGTGGCAGTGGTAGATCCGATCGGGGAACGCGCGGATGAACTCGACGGAATCGACACCTTGCCAGTGCAGGTGGGACGGATCGAAGTTAAAGCCGAACTCCTCGCGGTTGTCGATCGCTTCGAGGGCTCGTTGAGCGGTGTGGATGTCGAAGGCGATTTCCGTCGGATGCACTTCCAATGCGAAGCGGACGCCGCATTCGCCGAAGACGTCGAGGATCGGGTTCCACCGCTCGGCGAATTGCTTGAAGCCGTCGGCGATCATTTTTTCCGAAGCCGGTGGGAACGAATAGAGCATATGCCAGATGCTCGATCCGGTGAATCCGTTGACCACTTCGACGCCCATCTTCTGAGCCGCCTTGGCGGTGTTCTTCATTTCTTCGATGGCCCGCTTATTCACGCCGGCCGGATCGCCGTTGCCCCAAACATGGGGCGGCAGGATTGCTTTGTGTCGCTCATCGATCTTGTCGCACACGGCCTGACCCACGAGGTGCGAGCTGATGGCCTTGCATTGCAGGTCGTACTTCTCCAACAGTTCGCGGCGCTGAGAGCAATAGTCTTTGTCCGAGTTCGCCTTGTCCACTTCAAAGTGGTCTCCCCAGCAGGCCAACTCGATACCCTGGTAGCCGAAGTCGCTGGCCTTGCGGGCCATGTCGTCTAGCGTCAGGTCGGCCCACTGGCCGGTGAAGAGCGTAATCAATCGTGACATGCTTTTGGGCTCCTTGGTTTTGGGAGGAGAATACTTTTGCTGGACATTGAAAATCGCGGGGCAAAGAAAAACGCGGGTCGGTGCCCACGCCGCTAAACAGGACGCCATATTTTGACATAGTTTCGCCCGGCCGCAACTGTCCTCCCACAAAATAAGGAAAACCCTGCCGGCAGGGCAAAATATGCGGCGGCCGAACCAAGTGCTATAATTTCCCAGCCAGGCAGAACTTCCATCTGGCGTCACCCCGACCCCCGTGAGGCTTCTCGACCATGCGGCGTTTTCAGTTGTTAGCGTTGTCATGTGCGGTGGTATCCTTGCTGCTAGTCGCTCCGTCGGTGGCAACGGCCGCCGATGGCAGGATCGAACTGAGCCTCACCATCGCCAAAGGAGCCCCGCTGACCGCATCACAGCAGTGGCTACCCGTGCTGGACGAGGTGGGCTTCAGCTCGACCCGCATTAGTAGTGACGTTCCAGAAAATCCTTTGGAGATCTCCAAAGGGGGAACCGATGCCAACCCGTCCTATAGGGTCAACGGCATCCTGACCGCTAGTGGCGACGTGCTATTGCCGCCGGGCCGCAAGTTTTCACAGAGCGATAAGCGAGGGATGAAGGAGTGGATTCGCGCGCTGCGAGCCCAAGGACCGGAAGGGACCAGTGGGGTGAAGCTGCCATTCGGGCTGACGAAGGCCCAGTTTGAAGAAGCGCGCAAGGATTTTCGGACGGCTGTGACCGCCAAGACCAAGGGGGGCGATCCGGCGGCCATGCTCAAGGAAATTACCCGGGGTTTGACCAATCCTGTCGTGGTGGAAGCCGATGCCCAGCGGGCGTTGGCCGAAAGCGGCGCCGTTCGCGATGAGTTTCAAGGTTTGGCAATCGGCACGGCGGTGGCCGCCTTGGTCCGTCCGGCCGGATTGGTGCTTCGGCCGCGCGCCAACAATGGGAGAATCGAATACATTATCAGCGATGGCCGCGGCGCGGGTGAGAACTGGCCGATCGGATGGGCGAGCAAAGAAGGTTCCGGTAAGTTGGTGCCGACGCTGTTGGAAAAGGAAGAGACACAAGACGTCGAAGTTCCTTTGGCCGCTGCGCTGGAAGAGATTCAAACCAGGGTCGGCGTGCCCTTCGTCTATGACTACAACGGAATGGCCACGATCGGCGTTGATCTGGCCAGTGCCAAGTCGCAGATGAAAGCCGGGCAGATTTATTACGGCAGGCTACTGACGCGGATGCTGACGCAGGCCAAGCTGAAATACGAAGTCCGCCAGGACGATGCCGGGCGGCCGTTTCTGTGGATCGCTACGATTCGGTGAAAGGGCTGCGGACACCAACCCGAAGCGTAAGCGAGGCCATGTGGAGTTTCCTCGTTGACGCTTCGGGTTAGTGGATTGGCGTCGCTATTTCAACAACTTCCCCAACTCGTCCACCAGTTTGCCGAACCGTTTCATCGCTGCCTCTACCGGCGCCGGCTTCTCCATATCCACGCCGGCGTCCTTCAGCAATTCCAGCGGGAACTTCGAGCAGCCACCTTTGAGGAAGCCGAGATATTCTTCCAGCTCGCGCTTTCCACCGCTGGTCACTCGTTCGGCCAAGGCGATGGCCGCCGACAGGCCGGTGGCGTATTTGTAGACGTAGAACGCCCGATAGAAATGGGGAATCCTCAGGCACTCCAGCACGGAGAGGTCGTCGATCGTAAGTGCCGGGCCAAGATACTTGGCCAGCAGCTCGCGATAAATACTCGTCAGGGACTGAAGCGTTGGTGGTTCGCCTGCTTCGGCCGTTGCATGGGTGCGCTTTTCGAAATCTGCGAACATGGTCTGGCGGAAGATCGTGCCACGGATGCCATCCAGTTCGCGATTGATCAGGATCGCCCGGTCCTCGTCGTTCTTGACCTTGGTCAACAGGTGCCGCATCAGCAGTTGCTCGTTGAACGTGCTGGCCACTTCGGCTACGAAGATCGTGTAGTTGTAGTATTGGAACGGCTGGTTCTTGGCGGAGTAGTAGCTGTGCATCGAGTGGCCGGCCTCGTGCGCCAGCGTGAAGACGTGGTCGAGCACTTCGGCCTGGTAGTTCATCAGGATGTAGGGATCGCCGTCGAACGTGCCGCAACTGAAGGCGCCGCTCTGCTTTCCCTGGTTGGGATAGCGATCGCACCAACGGCCGCGCAAGCCAGCGCCGAGAACTTTGGTATACTCGGCGCCCAACGGCGCAAGAGACGCAGTCACCGCTTCGACTGCCTCATCCCAGGTGTGCTTCAGTTTGCTCTCCGGCAAGAGCGGCACATACTGGTCGTAGAGTGAAAACTTCTTGAGCTTGAGCACCTTGTTCCGCAGCGCGTAGTAGCGGTGGAGCGTCGGCAGGTGGTCGCTCACCGTGGCGATGAGGTTGTCATAGACAGACATCGGCACCTTGTCGGCGAACAACGCCCCCTGCAAGGCGCTTTCATAGCGCCGTGCTTTGGCGTAATAAATGTCCTTCTGAATGGATCCGCCGAGCGTGGCCGCCAGCGTGTGCTTGTTCTCGGCGAAACGGCCATAGTATTTTTCGTAGGCTTCTTGTCGCACGCCGCGGTCGGGCGAGTCCATGAACCGGCTATAGGTGCCGTGGCTCAACTCGACTTGCCGCCCCTTTTCGTCCTTGATGACGGGGAACTTCATGTCCGCGTCGTGCAACTGGTGGAACGTCTGGTCGGAAGTCTGGGCCATTTCCGTCTGCATCGCCAACAGGCGCTCTTCGTCGGTGGAAAGCGTGTGGGGGCGAAAGCGGACCAATCGCTCGATCGCCAGCCGCCAGGGGGCCAATTGCTTGTCGGCCAGCAGCTTGTCG
This sequence comes from Planctomycetota bacterium, assembly GCA_021413705.1. Classification (GTDB taxonomy): domain Bacteria; phylum Planctomycetota; class Planctomycetia; order Pirellulales; family UBA7805; genus JAIOPX01. Next base: position 18,958 of record JAIOPX010000254.1, read on the forward strand.
AGTTGCTTGGGCGGGATCGCCAGGATCTCAGGCCGAATGAAGCTGGCCTCCTGCCCTGCCCTGCTGGCCACTCCCATGAAGCGTCCCTTCATCCGCTGATAGGTCGCATCGGCCGAGTCCTCGGTCGTTTTGAGAAAGGAATAGGTGCCGATTCGTTCCGCGACACGATCCAGATCGGCATCGAACTGCAAGCACTCGGCCAGCGACTTGGCACTCAGTCCGAGCTTGCCTCGGAACTGCGCAAATCCAGCGATCTGTTTTTCCCACTTCTTGAATGCCTTCTCCCAGGCTTCGTCGTTGGGAAACAGGCTTTCCAGATCCCACGTATCGCGTTTTGATACTGCGCTGCGCTTCGGCAGCCGCTCGACTCCATCGGATTGCTTGGTTTTGGGTTTTTTCTTGACGGATGCGGAAGTCATGGTTGCCACTGGTTGGGTTTCTCTGATCTATGGATTTGTTTGTTCTACTCAGTTATCGACGCGAGCCCCACTAGCCCAGAAAAAACGTCGAGCGTTGCTCGTCCGCTAAACTTACCAACGCAATAGCGCCGTCCCCCAGGCCAGGCCGGCCCCAAAGCCGCTGAGCATGATGCGGCTGCCACGTTCGATGCGGCCCGCGCGGTGGGCTTCGTCCAGCGCCAACGGCACGCTGGCTGCCGATGTGTTGCCGTAGCGATCGACGTTGACCAGCACCTTGTCGCGGGGGATGCCCAGGTTCTCGGCCGCGGCGTCCATGATGCGAATGTTGGCCTGATGCAGCACTAATAGGTCGATGTCATCGACCGTCAACTGGGCTTCCTTCAGCACGTCGCGGACGGAGTCTTCGATCAGTCGAATCGCCCACTTGAAGACCGGTCGTCCTTCCATTTGCAAGAATTGCTGGCCAGCATTCATCGCGTCTATGGTGTACGGATAGCGCGAGCCACCCATCCGACGGCAGAGGAGTTCCTGACCCGAGCCGTCAGAACCGAGCGTGTAGGCCATCAATCCCTGTTGCGACTCGCCGGGACCAATCAGAACTGCACCAGCCCCGTCACCAAAGAGGGGATACGTTTTCTTATCGGCAGGATTGGCGATTCGTGAATTCGTGTCGGCCCCAATGATCAGCGCTCTCTTGCTCGTGCCGGCAGCAACGAACTGCATTCCGGTGACCATGGCGAAGAGGAATCCGGCGCAGGCAGCCTGTACATCAAACGCAGGCGCTGAAATGCCCAGGCGGTCTTGCACCAGGCATGCGCAGGCCGGCACCGGCAAGTCGGGCGTGAAGGTGCCGAGGATCAACAAGTCGATCTCTTCTGGCGAAACGCCCGCTTGCTCCAGGCACCGAGTAGCCGCGATGACAGCCATGTCGCTGGTGGCCATTTCTGGCGGAGCGTGCCGCCGCTCACGGATGCCTGTTCGCTGGATGATCCACTCCGCGTCGAAACCCAGCGAGGCGAGATCTTCGTTACGAACCACCACGTCCGGCACGTACGAGCCGGTAGCCAGCATCTGCACACCCGTCAGGCGCCGCAGCGGCGAAGGACGAGATTGAAGGACGACGTTGGACATGGGGAGGACCGGGCGGTTTCGGCAATGCGGAAACCGTCAGATTACGGGTTTTCGCGGGTGTAAACAAGGGCACAAGTAGGTCCAGTCTGCCGGACTGGACCTTTTGAAATGGCATCAGACCAGGCTCAGCCGTGCAGGTTCCGTAGTGCAGAAGCAGCAGGTCCGTTTCGGCAAAACGGACTTACTTACGCCGCGGCCGTCGCCTCATCGGCCCGCTCATACATTCTCGTGTTGCCTTGTTTGCCGACTTCGCGCACCGTGCCGGTTTTACGAAGGCAGTAGGCGATTCGCTGTGCGATCCAGCGCTGGATGCCGAGCCCTTCCGCGAGGTGTCCCGTGTGAAACGGTCGCGGCAACGATGGCGGCATCATGCGCCACAGATCGGCATTGGTGGCGATGCGGACCGACTCACCCACCGACAGGAGCTTCTGGTCTTCCACAATGAAATCGTTTTCGCGCCACCGCCGCCGCCGGCCATGGCCAGGGTAGCGCCATTCCTCCACTTCGACGAGCACCACATGGATGGCCAATCGTGGATGCGGGAAGACTCGCGTGAAGTAGACAAGCTCGTCGAATAAGTTAAGCAAACTCGCTTTCTTGGGGCTCGCTCGACGGCTAGACACCGCGCCCCCCTTCTTGCGCCGCCGCACCAGCGTTTTGCGAGCAACCAGCGGTTTGACGACCAGCACCTGATGCTTGGCAAGCAGCTTGCGAACCTTGTCTCGAATGGCGGCCAGCGATCCGTGTTGGATCTCGACCAGCCAATCCCCGTCGAGGGCATCGATCCGATACCCGGCCACAGGCACTTCGACGCGCGCATGGCGATCGGCGTAGAGCAGCTTCAACTCTCGATGTAACGAGGTTTCCATTGCAGGCGTATTGAGTGCTAGCGCGAAGAGAAGTGGGGAGAACAGGCGCGCTGCAATTAATTATCGGCGAGGGACCAGGAGAAACTGAACGCCAAAGCAGCAGGCACACTCCGTGTGACCACTATTCATTCGGCGGCTCGATGCCGAAATCGCGAATCGAGAACAGGCTTCGCAGTTCATAGCCCTTGTCGGCGAAGTTCTTCTTGCCCCCCTGCTCACGGTCAATGATCGTCAGTACGCCGTCAACAATCAGGCCGAACTCGACACACCGCTCGATCGCCGTGATGGAGGATCCACCGGTAGTGACCACGTCTTCGACGATCACCACATGCATACCCGGCTCAACGGGACCCTCGATGAACTTGTCGGTCCCGCGCCCCTTGCTCTCCTTGCGCACCATAAAGCCTTTGAGCGCCTGGCCCCGAACGCCGGCCAGGGTGACGACCGCCGCCGTGATCGGATCGGCTCCGATCGCCATCCCCCCCACGGCTGTCGGCAACGGAGAGCCAAGCATGTCGAGCAAACCTTCGCCAACCAACTTCGCGCCGACGGAGTCGAGCGTCACCTGCTTGCCGTCCAGGTAGTAGGTGGCTTTCTTGCCGGAGGCCAGGGTGAAATCGCCGAACAACAATGCGCGCTCACGAATGAGCGACTTGAGGGCTTCGCGGTCGTACACAGGATGTACTCGACTGTAGTGCTAAAGAGGCCGTAGAAACGATGACGGCCATTGTATCCTGGCACATTATCGGGACCAGGGGCAGTGAGACCACACGCAGAGGCCCGATTTGCTCATCGAACTCGCATTCGAAGAGTGGGGCTACTCCTCACGAATTTGTCGCCGGTATTTTCTGATGCCCTGTTCTATCCGACTAGAAATTGCGTGATCTGAACAAGCAATGAGGCGAGAATGGATGTCGTCGCCTCGGAGTACGGATATCTGTGCATTTGTCTGACTTTCGAGTTCAGTCTTATTCAGGTCATAGTCAGCACTTTTTCGACTTTCGTGGAGATTCGACAGCAAAATGCCTATTTCCATGCCTTGGGCAATTTCACAGTGGCGAAACATTCTCTGCACCCACAAGTGTTCGTTGGCATTACTTCCCGGACAGAAAATGTTGACTTCGGCAAGGAATTGTCGAGCCAGATGATAAGCCCCGTAATAAGCGCGACTTGCGGCAGTGCGATACCCGGCCGGCCCATAGGTCGTCTGGGCGGCGAGCTTGCCTGCGAGGATAAGAAAGTCGTTGCCGTTCATGAAGTCGGCAGGATGAGAAGCCTGAGTCTGTCCCAGCGAGGAGCAATTCTTGCGATCTCTCGCGCCCATTCACCTTCGGCACGCACGATGTCAGTGGGAGCCATTTTGACTTTCACAGATAATTGAACGTACTTGTCTTGGGGATGCTCCGGGTCATAGCTTTCGGCAATCGATACATCCGGGCCGAAAAGTCGGGTCGTTACTGCAACCAATGCCGAGAGAATGCCCGTTGCGACCTCCATGGTATGAGGTTCGCTGAGATGAGAGAGTTGCATTGACATAAGAGATGCCACCAAGTGCATGTCGGCACTTATAGCATAGCAGGTTCGGCCAGAAATTCAAGCAATTCGAAGGTTCATGCTTCGGTACTCACCACTTGCTGTTGGGGTACAGCCTTCAGGCTGCTTGACGAAAAGCAGGCTAAAGCCTGTACTCCAACGGGCCGCTCACCGACGGATCGTCACTTGCGATCCTTGCGACAAGATATCGTACAGGTCGTCCGCGTTCTTCGGCGACACCGCGATCAGTCCCTGCGCCTGGCCTCGCTCGGCGTTGGTCGGATCGGTCATGCCGACGATCGCCAAAGTTACGGGTGGCGTTGGTGCTGTGCCGGCAGGTTTTAGTTCTAGATAGCGCTGCCCGTCGTAGCGGACGTGCTCGCGATTCTTGCTGGCGATGGTGTAGGAACCTTGAATTTGCTTGAACTCTTCACCGAGGCTGATGGGGAATCGACCCGCATAGCGCCCCTCGACGATCAGCGTCAGTGTCCGCTTGGGCACATTGACCTGCGCCATAAACGGACCTTGGACAACTTTCAGTTCCTGCCCCGTGGTCAATTCGGCGCCGCTGTTGAGCCCATTGATCTTTGCCAACAATCCCGGCGGGATGCTGTATTTCTGAGCGATGTCGATCAGCTTTTCACCCGGGGCTACGCGGTGAGGTTTACCGACTGGGAACTTGCGAGAGTAGATCACGGTGCCAGCCACTTGATCCAAAAGATCGTTGAGCTGTTCATGTTGTCGATCCGTCAGCCGCGGATCGTCGTAGGCGCCTGAAAGCGTGAGGAGCGCCGGGTCGAGTTGACCCCTATCGAGCTGCGCTTTGGCTGTTGCCATGACCGTTTCAAATACGACCGTCGGCGGGGCCACCATCGCATCGGTCGGCGCGGGCGTGCGGAGAGCCGGCGGAATTGAGCGAGCATACTCTGCGGTGGGTACTCGTTCCGAAAGTTGGCCCGCTGCCGCGGCATCGTAGCGGTTCAGCGGCTGTGCGCCAGCGACGGGAGGCATCGCTGCGTTCAATTGTCCAGCGGGTGGTTGGCCATAGAGACTGTTGGAACCCGAAGGCGCAGGTTGGCTGGCCGTTGGATTTCCGGGAAGGCTGGTGCGCTGATATGCGCTCGCATACTCATTGGGCGCAGGGCCAGGGGGGGCAGCGGACGGCCCCGTCGCAGCGAGAGGGGGTGGGTTGGCTGGTGCGGCAGGAACGTAGTTGCTCAGCGGCTGGGCGGGGCTGCCCGGCGGAGACGCAGGCGCTCCTAGCGATACGTTGGGCTGTCCCGCGGCAGGCTGTCCCGCGAGGGGAGAGGCATCGCCACCGGCCTGAGTGGGCCACGGGGGCGCACCCGGCGGTGGAGGACTATTGTTGAGCATTGCATAGACGCCATAGCCAACCACGGCCAACGCGCCGACCACCATGACCGATTTGAGCGTGTTCACGTTCGACCTCCTTGGCGGTCCGGCCGATGAATCGCCAGACCGCGAACCGGAACCGTGTTTTCGACGTGGAGAACCAGCAGATCGCCGCAAAGGAATATTCCCGAAATATGAGGGGATGAAATCTGTGGAGTAGACATTTCCTGACTGCCGAATCGAAGCCAGTCCCCCAGAGACAACGAATACATCCCTCCAAAGGGCTGGCGCGGGGGCGAATGATAAATAATCTGCCTGGTTGACGCTATGCCAGCCTGCGCTGCTTAAGGGGGTAGCTAGCAGTAGGTCAATTCCGCCGGAATGGACCTTTTTCTAACGCCTTTCTAACGCCCTTTTTCTAACGACCTGGAGTAACAGCACGTATACAGACTGGAATATTGCTGAGGGCGTCAACAAAAGGTCCGCCTCGGCAAGGTGGACCTACTTTAGGGCGCTGCTTTGCTTGGCGGACCTCGTTAGGATGACAGCATGACCCCCGAAGATGTAGAACAACTCGCCAGGCAATTGATAACCGGCCAGATTACCCCTGGAGAGCTGGTTCGGCGACTATCTGGCGGGCCGACGCTGGACCTTGGTGAAGTGCAGCTCGATGTCGATCGGCATCGCCGTTGCGGTTTCGCGGAAGTCATCTATGGAGAAGGTAAATCGACAACCGTGTTAAAGCGTGCTATCGCCGCGCTGAATGCCCAAGGATTCGAAGCGCTGGTGACACGCGTTACCGCGGAGCAAGCTGCCGGCGTGTTGGAAGAGTTTCCCGGGGCGCGACATAACACGCACGCCCGGACGCTTCGAGTCAAATTGGCCGAGTCTTCGTTGGAGTCCAGGCATCAGCCTGCTTCTGCGGACAAGCAGCCTGAAGGCTGTACTCCAACCGAACAGCGACGTACCGGCAAAGTCGCCATCCTCAGCGCCGGCACGAGTGATCTGCCGGTGGCGGAAGAAGCTCGGGAGACGGCTGATTGGACCGGAGCCAACGTGACTTTGATTGCAGACGTAGGCGTTGCAGGCCCACACCGATTGCGTGAACGACTGACGGAGTTCGAGACCGCGGACGCGATTGTCGTAGTCGCCGGAATGGAAGGAGCCCTGCCGAGCGTGGTGGCCGGTTATGTTGCTGTGCCGGTGATTGCCGTGCCGACGAGTGTCGGTTATGGGGCCAACTTTGGCGGCTTGGCTGCACTCTTGGCGATGCTCAATAGCTGCGCGGCTCATGTGTGCGTAGTTAATATCGATGCAGGATTCAAAGCGGGCTATCTCGCCGGGATGATCGCAGCCCGCACGGCAAGCGCGCGGCAAACCGACTTGCAAGCGAGGAGTTGACTGCCATGGCCGAACTCTCCTCTGCTCCCCTGCCCCGCTTGAAACGTCGCCCGCGCGACAGTCACAAGGGAGATTTTGGTCGCGTATTGTTGATCGGCGGGTCGCGCGGCATGGCCGGCGCGATGGGGCTGGCCGGTATGTCTGCGCTACGCGGCGGCGCAGGCCTGGTGACATTGGCCGTGCCGGAACCTTGTTTGGAGACAGTCGCAGGATATGAGCCATCCTACATGACGATCCCGCTGCCGAATGACGCCAAGGGGCGAATCTTATCGGGAGCGCGCAGGGAACTCGCGAAACGATTGGATCGCGCCGACGTGGTTGCCTGCGGTCCTGGGTTGGGGCGCAGTGAGGGACTCGTCGAACTTTGCGGCTGGTTGTATGAAACGGTGCAGCAGCCGGCGGTCTTCGACGCAGACGGGCTCAATGCACTAGCCGCGCGGCCGGAGAGTTTGCATAAGCCGGGCGGGCCGCGGGTGTTGACGCCGCATGTGGGAGAGTTTTTGCGGTTGCTGGGGCTGACGCATCCCTCCCCACTCTCGGAGGGAAAAGTAGACTGGGCCACCCGGGGGCGATATGTGGCCGACTTTGCACAGAAGTGGCAATGTATTTTGGTGTTGAAGGGACATCGCACGATCATCAGCGATGGTCGCGAAATTTTCGAGAACAACACCGGCAATCCTGGTATGGCCACCGGCGGCAGCGGCGACGTATTGACGGGGTTGATTACGGCGCTGCTCGGCCAGGGCATGTCACCTCTCGACGCCGCACGTCTTGGCGTGTACGTACATGGCCGCGCTGGCGACTTGGCTGCCGAAGAGAAAGGTGAAGTGAGTCTGATCGCTCGCGATCTGATCGATTTTTTGCCGGCGGCGCTGAAGGAAGTTAGCGAGTGACGGCGCAACCGGTTGCTCGCACGCACTCTGCGGTTCATAATTGTGCGTTCGCTTCATCAATCCCTACTTCGGTCCTCAATGCTCATCCGCGATATTCAGTCGATTCCCGATCTGCTTCAGCACGGCGCCGTTGCCATCGGCAATTTCGACGGTGTTCATTTGGGACATGCGCGGATTGTTGATCGGTTGCGCGCGATGGCGGGCAGGCTCGGCGGGAGGGCTATCGTATTCACCTTCGACCCTTCGCCAGCGGCGCTGCTGCGGCCAGAGAAGGCGCCGCCACCCCTCACGACAACTGCTCGGAAGGCGGAATTATTGTCGACCCTCGGCGTAGATGCCGTGATCGTTTATCCGACCGACTTGGCATTGCTGCAACTTACGCCGGCGGAGTTCTTTGAAGAAATAGTGGGCCGCCGGCTGGCCGCCAGTGCCTTGGTCGAAGGGACCAATTTCTACTTTGGCCGCGATCGGGCCGGAACGATTGATGTTCTGCGAAACCTTGCAACCCAGGCAAAATTGGAGTTGGACGTCGTCGAGCCATTGGTGGTCGATGGCGAACCGGTCAGTAGTTCTCGCGTGCGGAGGCTGATCGCGGCGGGTGATGTGGCGGCCGCAAACAGTTTGTTGACGCAGCCGTACCGTCTCTGCGGAACCGTCACGCGAGGCGCCGGCCGTGGGGCGTCAATCGGATTCCCCACTGCCAACCTTTGCGACATTCCAACCTTGCTACCCGCGCAGGGCGTGTACGCCGGGCAGGCGACCGTCGAGCATGCTGATGGAAGTGAAAAGATCTGGCCAGCAGCGATTAACATTGGTCCCAACCCCACGTTTGGCGAGGATGCTTTGAAGGTCGAAGCCCACCTCATCGGCTGCGACGAAACGCTCTACGGCCAATCACTGGCGGTTGACTTTTTGGCCCGCTTGCGAGACATTCAGCCGTTTGCCAATGTCCAACAACTGCAAGCTCAACTCGCCCGCGACGTTGCAGCAGCGAAAGCAAAGTAATGCCCATCAACTGGCCCCGTTTCGTCGAGATCATCAAGAGTCATCAGAGGTTCCTGCTGACGAGCCATATTCGCCCCGATTGCGATGCACTAGGGAGCGAACTGGGGATGGCAGGCGTGCTGGACGCGCTCGGCAAGGACGTGCTGATCGTCAACGGTCAGGCGACACCCCCGAGCTTGGCGCTGATCGACCCTCAGCGAAGGATCAAAACTCTCGGCCAGGACATTCAGGCGGCGGATCTGGCGGATCGCGAGGTACTCATGGTGCTCGACACCAGCGCCTGGGCACAACTCGGACCGATGGGGGACGTGTTGCGCGCGACCAAAGCCCGCAAGATTGTGTTGGATCACCACGTTGGCATGGACGACCTGGGCGCCGAAGAGTTCAAGAACACCAAGGCCGAGGCAACTGGCCGGCTGGTGGCTGAAGCGGCGGAGCAACTCGGCGTGGCGCTGACGCCGGAAATCGCCAGGCCACTGTTCGCTGCCCAGGCCACAGACACCGGCTGGTATCGTTTTTCGTCGGTCACCGGGGACGCTTTGCGTATTGCCGCGCGGTTGGTCGATGCCGGCGCTGTGCCGCAGGAGATTTACACCGGCCTCTATGAGCAAGACACACTGGCTCGCTTGCAATTGCGAGGACGTATTATTGCCCGGACACAGACGGAGCTAGACGGCCGACTGGCCCATACGGCTGTGTTAACCGACGACTTCAAAGCCACCGGCGCGTTGCCGAGTGACACGGAAGATGTGATCAACTTGACGTTGGCTGTCTCAGGTGTCGAAGTGGCAGTGATTTTTGTCGAGCAGCCGGCGGGCAATTTCAAACTCAGCTTCCGCAGCCGTTCGAAAGTGGATTGCAATGCGGTGGCAAAGGAGTTTGGCGGCGGCGGGCACAAGGCGGCGGCGGGTGCTTCGATTGCCGGCCCGCTGGAGACCGCCCGCCGGAGCGTGCTTGACGCGGTGCGCAAGGCGATGGGATAATTCAACTTGGCGAGCGGGGGGCGTAAGCCCCCTGTTGGTCCAGTGCCATCGACAATCCCTCACAAGTGTTTTTTCATCTCCAGCAACTTGGAGATGGATCATTCCTTGAATAAACGGGGGGCTTACGCCCCCCGCTCGCCAAAAGCCGACTTCCCCATGGCAGCTCCCACCCCCAAATCTCACGCTTCCAGCGCCACTCCTGGCCCTCCACGGCGGAATGTTTTGGCGGCATTGTTGGCGGGTGGGCTGGGAGCGCTGGCTGGCGTTTTGACCGTCGTACCCGGGATCAATGTACTGGTGCGTCCGTTGCTCAAGGAAAAGCAGGCGGCCAGCAAGAAGATTCGTGTGGCGCTGCTGGCCGCAATACCGCCGGACGGTGTGGCCAGAAGTTTTCCGGTGATCGACGAGCGAGTCGATCAGTGGAGCCGCTATCCGGGCGAGAAAATCGGCTCGGTCTATTTGGTGCGAGATAGCGTGGAAGCACCGCCCCGCTGCTTTTCGGCCACATGTCCTCATCTAGGTTGTGCCGTGGAATACAAGCCGCAGCAAGGAGAATTTCGCTGTCCTTGCCACACCAGTGCATTTGCCCAGGATGGCCGCGTGCTTTCCGGCCCCAGCCCGCGCCCGCTCGACACGTTGGAAGTGGAAGTGCGGGGCGACCAGGTGTGGGTTGATTACCAGAAGTTCCGCAGCGTGTTGGCAGAAAAGATCCCGGAGTGATCGGACTCACGCATGCGCAAACTACTTAACTGGATCGACGATCGGACCGACTTGCGTGGCATCGTTCACGGTGCGCTGTTTGAACCTATCCCCGGTGGACCCCGTTGGCGCTACGTGTGGGGAAGCACGCTGGTCTTCACCTTTTTCTTACAGGTCTGCACGGGTTTGGTGCTGTGGATGTTCTATAGTCCAGGGGCGCAATCGGCCTGGGAGAGCGTCTATTTTCTTCAGCAGCATGTTGCAGGCGGCGCGATGTTGCGGGGGATCCATCACTACACGGCACAGGCCATGGTCGTGCTGTTGGCTATTCACCTCGTTCAAGTGGTCATCGACGGAGCCTATAAAGCCCCGCGAGAGTTCAACTTCTGGATTGGGCTGCTGTTGATGCTGATTGTGTTGGGGCTGGCACTTACGGGCTATTTGCTGCCGTGGGACCAAAAGGGCTATTGGGCCACGAAGGTTGCCACGCGAATCGCCAGCAGTGCCCCCGTGGCTGGCACCAAGATGGAGCAGTTTGCCGTGGGCGGCCAGGACTATGGCCACTATACGCTGACGCGGTTCTTTGCCTTGCACGCAGGCGTGTTGCCGGGGACGTTAATTTTCCTGCTCGCGGTGCATGTCGCCCTGTTTCGCAAGCATGGCATTACGGTCCGACTCTCGCAGAAACGGCCGCGGCCTGACGGCTATTTTTGGCCGGAGCAAGTGTGGCGCGACGCAGTAGCCTGCTTGGCTATTTTTGCGGCTGTCTTGGCGCTCGCGTACTATCTGCAACCCGAGTTGGGCGCGCCCGCCGACGGTGCCGACAATTATGCTGCTGCCCGGCCGGAATGGTATTTTCTGTTTCTCTTCCAGTTTCTCAAGTTCTTTCAGGGACACGCCGGCGAAGTTCTAGGCGCAATCGTGATCCCCACGCTGATTTTGGGATTCATGTTCTTGATGCCGCTGATTGGGCGGAACCGCGTGGGGCATCGCGTGTGCGTGGCTGTGATCGCCGGCCTATTGCTGGGAGCCGCCGGGCTGACGGTGAAGGCTCTCTACGATGATTATCAGGCTCGCTGGTTTCCTAATTGGGACTATACCGGCGTCACTTCTGTGCTGGATGAGATCGACATCGACCTGCGGAAGAGCGGAACGAACAGCAAGTTCCAGCGGCTCGACGAAGATAAGAAACTGCAAGTCTACTTCAGCGACGCCCCGCAAAAGTTACCGGCCTTCCGCAAGCAATTGGCCAGCTATCGGGCGTATCAGGCCTCGCGCGAGTATCTCGATGCGGTGAAGGGGGCGCAGGAAAATGCCGAACGGGCACAGCAACTTGCCGCCCAGGGCATCCCGCCCGCTGGGGCGCTGTCACTGTTGCGCAACGACCCCAAAACCCAAGGGCCGCGTTTGTTCAAGCAAAATTGCGCAGCTTGCCATGACTACAGCGATGCCAACGGCCACGGCATTGTCACGCCTCGTCCCCTCGATATTGGTAAGGATAAAGAACTACGGCCGATTGATCCCAAGCGGCCTGACAGCCCCAGAGCCGTGCCGACAGGCGCTCCGAATCTTTACGGCTTCGGCAGCCGAGAATGGATCGCTGGATTTCTGGACCCCAAGCGGATCGCCGCCGCGCACTTTGATGAAAAGACCATGCTCGTTCGCGATGCGCCTTATTTTGGCAACACGGCCCATTGGAACGGAGAAATGGTCGGCGTCGTCAAGGAACGATTGAGCGACCTGGACGAGGAAGGGCAAGCCAAACGCCAGAGACTCATTGCCGCCCTCTCTGCCGAAGCGGAACTCAAATCGCAAACGACTCTTGACGCGGAGTTGGACAAGGAAGCGACGGCCAAGTTGGCCGCCAATACGCCGGCTGCCGAGCGGCAAAAGAAAATCGTGGCATCTCGGACCAAGGCTCTGAAAGGCTTTGAATGTACGGAGTGTCACAAGTTCCACGATACGGACGAAGGAGGAACGGAGCCGGACCTGACGGGCTATGCTTCACGACAATGGCTGATTGACTTTATCAGCAATCCGTCTCACGCACGTTTCTATCGTGCAAGTAGCAATGATCGCATGCCGGCCTTCGCGCCCGATGCGAAGAACCCGGACAACAATCAACTCCAACCGAGGGAATTGGAGATGCTGGTCGATTGGCTCCGCGGCGAGTGGTATGAGCCGCCGCAGGCGGCACACGGCGTGACTTCGGCTGTGGTGCAGCCCACCAAGTAGCCTCCTTCTGCCGGAAGGTGGCTGGGTAGCAGTTGCGACACAAAGATCGCAAATTAGCATGATTAGGAAGTTCATCCCCACCGCGCGACCCAGCCCACGCCCGGGAGGCGAGGGCTACTGCCCGCAAGGTTTGCGGAATCGCTACAGATTGCCATCCCCGCCGGCCGATCATTAGGAACGACAAACCGTTGTTCCCTGCGCTGATTGTTGCGCAAACGATCCCGGAATCGACCCATGTGGTGCAAGCATTGCCGGCAGGATGTGCCAGCGATTGCCTCGGCAGAAGTTTCTGCCGCCGGGTTGGGAGCGCCGTCCACTCGTGCTGGAGACTATGACGAAAACGCCACTCGATATCTCTGCACCCAGTGCGGCGAACCGATCGGCTCCGTTCCTTCGCAGTGGACCAATGTGAGCGATCTGGGGATTGATCTGGGTGAATTGAGCCTCTCAGGCGGCCCGGCGGAATTGCCGTTGCCGCGAGGCTCGGCAAGCACGGCGCGCCGCCCTGACGCGGCCGTGCGCTTCGACACTTGGCAGTGGGAACTGGACCAGGAGCTGCACGACGTGCGGCGGTTATTGACGCGGCGTGGAGCCGCGCCAGCGGAGCTCAAGCAGCCTATTGAAAACCCCCGACAAGACCTACAGCCGGTGTTGAGCGTGCCGACGGTAGAAAAGCTGATGAGTCCACCCGTTGTCGCACGGGCGGTCACTGAGAAGAGTCTCTCACCCCCCCGCCCGCGGGCCTGGGCTCCGGTGGCTTGGCTGATTCTGATGCTGGGATTGACCGCTACCTGCTGCGGCGGAGCGCTGTTGGGTTGGTCGGTTCTCTCGGGCCGCGACGAACTGTGGAGCCAGGGCGTGCCGATATTAATCGGCGGCCAGGTAGCTTTGTTCGTCGCTCTGGTAGCGATGCTGCTACGGCTGGGTCGGCAGAGCCAACTCACCGCAGTGCGTCTGCATGACTTGGATAGCCAACTCGCCAGCTTGAGTCATAGCACTCAAATCCCGCAGAGCTCAACGGCTCATCAGCCATTCTACGTTCACCTGGCCGAAGGGGCTCATCCGCAAGCACTGCTATCCGATATGAGGAACCAGTTGGATTTATTGGCAATCAGCATGAGCCGACGCAACACTTGACCGCCATTTTTACTCCATGCTGGCCTGTCCCAGCACTTTGCGCAGGGCCGTGGCCGCAATCTCGCCCACGCTGCGCGGCGCGATCTGCCAGATTTGCGGATTCATCATTTCCACCGACACCAAGCCGCGGTAGTCGATTTGTCGCAGTCGCTCAGTGAGAGCGGCCGTAGAGATGTCGCCGTCACCTGGGAGGATGCGGTCGGCGTCGGCGGCCCATTCGCGGGGGATTCCGGCCAGGTCGCAGATTTGAACATGAAACAAATTGTCGGCCGTCAGCCAGCCGAGGTCTTCGGTCTTGCTCGGCCCGGTGTGGAAGTGGAACAGGTCGAAGCAAATGCCCAACGCCGGGTGGCCGATCTCACTGACCAGCGCCGCACAAGATTCCAGGTTGTTGGCCAGCGAGGCTTTGGCTTGGAACTCCAGTGCCAGCCGGATGCCATGCTGCTCGGCCAGAGTTGCTGCCTCTGCGAGCGACCGGTGTACTTGAGTCACGATCTCCGTCGAAACCAATCCAGACATGTCGCAGGCCACTACCAGCGTTTGGATCTTGAGTTGCTGACAGAGCGCCAGTCGCTTTCTAAACAGATTCCAATGCTCTTGCCGCGCGTCTGGAGTGCTGGTGAGCAAGCCGCCTTGGTAGCTGGCCACCGGGGCTGTCACGCTGTACTGCGCTAGTAGAGCCAGAACATCGGCCGGCGCATGCGAATCGAGATAGGTCTCCAGCTTGCCCAACCAGATTTCGATGGCCCCGCAATGCCCGGCGGCGAATTCTTCGATGTCTTTCTCAAAGGAAGCGCTGAGCGTGCAGACCTGGCTGATGGCGGGTTGCATCCCGTTCAGCCTCCCACTCGCCGCGTGATTTCCTCCACGCAATCGTCCAACTTCACTCGCCATTGCTCCAGCGAATCGCGGTCGCGGATCGTTACGGTCTTGTCCTGCAGAGTCTGGCCGTCGATCGTGATGCAGTACGGCGTACCGGCTTCGTCCTGGCGGCGATAGCGGCGCCCGATGGCGCCCTTTTCGTCGTAGAACGCCGGGGCTTTCTTTTTCAGCGAGCGATACAAGTCTTGAGCAATCTCCGGCATCCCGTCCTTCTTCACCAGTGGGAAGATGGCCGCCTTGATAGGCGCCAGTCGCGGATGCAGCTTGAGCACGGTGCGGGTTTGCATCTTGCCGTTCTCATCCGGCGCTTCGTCCTCGCAATAGGCTTCGCAGAGGAAGGCCAACGTTCCGCGATCGGCGCCCGCGGAGGGTTCGATCACATGCGGCACGTAGCGCTCGTTGGTCAATTCGTCCCGATAGGAGAGATCTTTTCCGCTACCACGCCACTTCGGCTTGCCGTCGGGGCCGAGTTCGACCTTCAACTCTGGCTTGCTGTGCGGATCGAGCTTGCCTTCCATATGGCTGCGGAGATCAAAATCGCCACGGTGAGCCACCCCCTCCAATTCGCCGAACTCACCTGGCGGCAAGAAAGGAAAGGCATATTCAATGTCAGCCGTGCCGCACGAGTAGTGGCTCAGTTCTTCGGGATCATGCTCCCGCAGGCGTAGACGCTCGTTGGCCAAACCCATGTCGGTGTACCACCGCATGCGTCGGTTACGCCAATATTCATACCAGCCGCGCGACGAATTGGGGTGGCAAAAGAATTCGATCTCCATTTGCTCGAACTCACGGCTGCGGAACGTGAAGTTCCGCGGCGTGATCTCATTGCGAAAGCTTTTGCCCATCTGTGCGACGCCGAACGGAATGCGCACCCGCGTACTATCCAGCACGTTCTTGAAATTGACAAAGATGCCTTGGGCCGTTTCGGGGCGCAAGAATGCTGCGTCATCGTCCGAGCCCAAGGCTCCCACGATGGTCTTGAACATCAGATTGTATTCACGGGGCTCCGTGAGCGTTCCCAACTCTTTGGCGTCCGGCCCGAGAACCTGAGTGAAGTCCTTGGCTTGAGTCAGCGAAACTACCTCACCCTCCCACTTCAATTCCTCTGCATTCTTTCCCCGCAAGTTAAAAAACTTCAGCGCCCGTTGCGTGAGATTCTCGGCTTCCTGCTCAGCCGCCTCGGCACTGCTAGTGATGAACACCCGCCGGTCGCGATGTGTCACCCAGCGGCCGCGGACTTGATCGTAGCGATAGCGCTTCTTCGACTCGCGACAGTCCACCATGTAGTCGTGAAACAGGTCATAGTGTCCCGAACACTTCCAGATCTGTGGATGCATGATGATAGTCGAGTCGAGGCCGACCATCTCGTAGGCTTCCGGCGCGCCGGGGAGCGTGGCCAGGTCGTCGTGGGCGGTGACCATGTCACGCCACCATGCTTCCTTGACATTCCGCTTGAGCTCCACGCCCAGTGGGCCATAGTCCCAGAAGCCGTTCAGGCCGCCGTAGATCTCGCTCGACTGAAATAAGAATCCCCGCCGCTTACAGAGCGAGACCAGCTTTTCCATTTCCATGTTTATTCTCCCAGGTTCGCCCAATGTAATCAGTCACGCCCCTGCCGGTCTACCGCAGCACGATTCGGCCGCTGGCAGCGTCCAACTCCGGCACCACAGGCGAGGCGTCGATTCGCGCAGCAGCCACAATGTCCGTCTGATTGCCCGTGGCCATTGCATTGCGACCTCCGCGGCTGTGGCAGAGCGTGTCAGCTAAAGCCGCCGCATCCGCTCTCCCGCCCAAGCAGGATTGTTCAAAGTCGCGCCACGCCGCCGAAATCAATGAGGCTTCATCGTTGAGTGTCAGATCCGCGTCGTCGTCCAAGAGCCGCGCGGCAACCGCCCCTGCCAGCAATGCGTCCTCGCGTGTGATCCGATCCTGCGTGCCAGCACACAGCAGATGCAACGGCGCATCGTCCTTACGCAAGTCATCGCACAATGCGGAAAGGTTCACGAACGCTCCGAAGAGAACCCGCCCCGCGAGCCGGCACTGCTGCACGGCCCGGGTGCCGTTGGTGGTTGTGAACACAATAGTCCGCCCAGCCACTCGGTCGGACGAGTATTCTTGGGGCGAGTTGGCCAGATGAAATCCTTCGATCAATAATCCGCCCCGTTCGCCACCCAGCAGGGCCGCCTCCGGTTGCTGGCCCGCCGCGATCCGCCGGGCCTCGTCCACTTCCAGGCAGGGAATCACTGCTGCCGCGCCGTTGGCAAGTGCCGTGACAATCGTGGATGTCGCCCGCAGCACGTCGATCACCACGACGGTTCCCCCCGCAAGCTCCTCCGGCGTGGTCAGTTTCGGCAGCAGGTGGATGTGAATCTGTCGCATGGGCCTCACATTGTAGCAGGGGATGCCTTCCGTAGCATGGGCTTCCAGCCCGTGTGATTTTCGTAGCATGGGCTTCCCATCCCGTGAGTTACTCAGGCACGGGCTTGGAAGCCCATGCTACGAATACGAAAATCACTTCGCCCTCCCCAGCCGCCGGACTCGCCTCTACAATGGCCCCCATGTCCATCCGCTCGTTGGCCGATTTCCTGGAAACGCTCGACGCCGCCGGTCAACTGCGCCGCGTTTCGGTCGATGTTTCTGCGGAGCAGGAAGTGGCTGAGCTTACTCGGCGCGTTGCTCTGGACGATGGTCCGGCACTGGTGTTTCAAAAAATTCCCGGTGCTACCATGCCACTGGCTACCAATCTGCTGGGTACCGAGCGCCGCATCGCCATGGCCCTGGGCGCAGCCGGTCTCCACGAGATCGCCCCCCGCCTGCCAGGCTCGGCCCAAGGCTCACCCCACGGCGGCTGGCTCAACTGGCTGAAGGCCGGTTTGCAAGGTGGACCTGAAGCACTTGCTCCCAAGGCCGTGCGCACGGCCGCCTGTCAACAAGTGGTCCGCCTGGGTCGCGATGTCGATCTAGCCGAATTGCCTGCACTGACTCTTACCCCAGACGATCTCCAGCCGTCGCTCTTCGGAGCTTGTGTCGTCAGCGGCGGCATCGAGCCTGGGGATAATTCACTCGCACAATTCGATCTGCCGATTCTGGATGGCAATCGCCTGGCCATTCGTTGGGGACCGCTCGACGCCATCGGTCTCCAGTTTGAAAAGTACCGCGCCGCCGGGCAAAAAATGCCGATCGCGGTGTTGCTCGGCGCGGCGCCCGCGTTGACGGTGACAGCGGCGGCAGCACCACGAGAACCGGCACTCGATCCCTATCTTCTGGCGGGTGTGCTGGGTGCCGAAGCGATCGACGTGGTCACTTGCCGCACCATCGCACTTCAGGTGCCGGCCGAGGCGGATATCGTGATCGAAGGGCTGATCGACCCGACGGCACCGGCTTTGACCGATATCACTCCTGGCTATTGCGGGGGTTTTGGCATGATGCCCAGAGAAGCCCACGACATCCACGTGACGGCGCTGACGCACCGGTCGAATCCTCTTGCGACTGCCACGCTTCCTCACGCGCCACCGAATGAAGCCTCAGCCCTGGTGCGCGCCGTCGCCCGGCTGTGGTTGCCGGCCACACTGCGTTGTATTCCGGCGCTGGTCGATCTCGACATGCCAACTTCCGTC
>JAIOPX010000255.1 GCA_021413705.1 Planctomycetota bacterium
GTCCGGTGTGGCCACCGGAAGTGAAGTTGGAAATCGTTCGGGCACATCTGGAAGGGGGAGCAACGGTCCCCGAGCTGGCCAAGGCGTACGATGCGTTCAAGAGCAGTATTTACGGATGGATCGCGCGATACCGGCAGGTGGGTGAGGCCGGGTTCACGGAAATCCCGCGTGCGCGGGCGCCGCGCAAACCTGACCCCGTCGCGGAAATGCTGGCGCCGGAGATCCTGGAGACGAAGAAGAAGTTCGCGTGGTTCGGGATCCCGCGCATCGCACAGTGGCTCCGCCGGACGAAACATCTGCCGGTGACGGAGCACCAGGTCCGGAAGACTCTCAAGCAGGCGGACCTCGTCGCGGAAAAGCCTCGGAAAAGAAAGCGCAAGGAGGCCGTCCGGTTCTTCGAGCGGGCGGAGCCGAATCAGCTCTGGCAGACGGACATCACGTACTGGAAGGCAGCCGGGGGGCAGAATGTTTATCTGATCGGGTTCATGGACGACTACTCGAGGTACGTCGTGGGCTGGGGGTTATTTTCGTCGCAGACCGGACCCCGGGTGCTGGAAGTCCTGCGCACCGCGATCGGCAAATACGGCGCGCCGAAGGAAATCCTGACCGACCAGGGGCGCCAGTACTACTCGTGGCGCGGCAAGAGCAAGTTCCAGAAGGCCCTGGTCAAAGAGGGCATCGAGCAGGTCGTCGCCCGGGCGCACCACCCCCAGACCAAGGGGAAAATCGAGGCGTTCTGGAAGCACGTGAAGGACGAATTCCTCACGCGCGTCGTGTCCGGATCGATCGACGACCTCAGGGACCGTCTCAAACTCTGGATCGACAGCTACTACAACTTTCAGCGTCCGCACCAGGGAATCGGCGGCGCAGCGCCGGCGGATCGCTACTTCAAGGTGGCGGACACCGTAAAAGCGGAGATCGAGAAGGGCGTCCGTCAAAACGCGGAGCGCCTCGCGCTCGGCAAGGAGCCGGTGAAGCCGTTCTACCTGGCCGGCCGCATGGGGGACCAGTCCGTCGTGATCAGGCAGGAGGGCTCGGGCGTCGTCGTCAACGTCGGCGAAAAAGAGCTGGAGAAGCTCCATTTCCTGGAGGAGGGCCATGCGGAAAAGGCGAAACCCGTCGGAGAAATTGCAGGTGGAGAATCCCGAGGTGAAAGCGCGGGTCCTGGCGGTCCTGCAGGCGCTCTCGGGGGAGAAGTCGGTCTCGGAAATCTGCCGGGAGACCGGACTTCAGCTGATCCAGTTCTACAAGCTGGAGGGACAACTCCTCAAGGGGATGGTCATGGCGGCGGAAGCGAGCATGGCCAAGGGCCGGCGCCGCAATCCGCTCCTGGAGTCGAAGGACCTGGAAGAGCGAAACCTGAGGCTGCGACAGGAAGTTCTCCGGACGCAGGCGATGCTCCGCCTCAGTCGAAAGCTGTTCAAGATCACGGGTCCTCGCAGGAAATACGGCCCGAGGATGGGAAGGCCGCCGGAGAGCGCGGCGACGGCAAAGGCGGAAACAGTTCCGGTGACGACGCCTGCACATAAGGAGTAGAAGAAGACGGTCCCGCCCCTCCCCGGGGCGGGGCCGTTCATTCAACATCGAGGTCACGATGAGAGAGATCTGGACCCGGTCGGACCTGACGGAGCGTTCGCGCATTTTCCTCCTCGCGAGTGTCGGCGAGCTTTCCGTATCGGAGGCATGCGAGAAGCTCGACCTCTCGCGGCAGCGGTTCTACGAGCTGGAAGATCGCGCGATCGCGGGTTACCTCCGCGAGCTCGCCCCGAAACCCGCGGGCCGTCCCCCGAAGCCGCGCGATCCGACGGAGGGCCTCGCCCGGGAGATCGACAAACTCAAGAAGGAAAACGGGCGCCTCTGGCTCTACATCAGGGTGCTGCAGCGTCTCGCCGGCATCCGGGGAGACGACGAAAAAAAAAGGCGAAACGCGTCGCGAGCGGCTCGGCGTCGAGGAGAAACGCGTGATCGTTGAAACCGCCCGCCAGGTCCAGGACGCCGGCAACGACCTCACCGAGTATTTGAGCGTCGTCGGCGTGCCCCCGACCAGCTTCGGCCGATGGGTCCGCGAGGCTGCCGAAGGCCGGCTCGTTTCTCCTCCGCCTCACCAGCCGACGCAGGAAGAAATCGACTTCCGCATCCAGCTCTGCGCCGAAATCCGGGCGCTGGCTCATCGACGTCACGTCAGCTTCGGCCTCAACCAGCTCTGGAGCAAATTCCGCAACCGCATCACCCGCGACGAATTCCGGAAACTTGCCGTGCAGATCCGCGCCGAGGTCAATCGCGAGCGCCGCGCCGGCCTCCTCCGCTACGAGTTCACTCACCCCGACGTCGCGCATTCCATCGATTTCGTAACCCTCTCCCGCGACGTCCAGGCAGGTGCCCGCCGATACTCATTCCGCATCGTCGATGACTGCACGCGATGCACGCTCCGCAAGGAGATCACCCGGAAAAAGGGAGCGCGTGTCGGCGCCGACTTCATCCACCAGCACTTCAAGGCCGGATCGCTTCCCCTCGTCCTCAAGTACGACCGCGAATTTGCCACACCTGAATTCGAGAGCCTGCTTCTCTCCTTCAAAGTCGTCCCTCTCCCGGGTCCCCCTGCCAGCCCCCGGACAAACGGAAAACACGAGCGCGGCAACCGCCCCATCCAGCAGTCCTTCCGCTTCTTCGGGAACTCCGAGCTCTGGACGGACGAGGAGATGGGCGTCGAACTCGACTTCTGTTTCCACGAGGTCGATGCGATCGGCGACGACGCGATTCTCAACGGGACCACCAGGCGAAAGCAGTACAATTCCCGTGAACGCGCCGCTGTTGACCGCATCCTCTTCTTCGAGGAAGCCGTGAAACTCAGGCGAGAGATGCTGCAGAGACCGGACAACAAAGTGTCTCCGACCTCCGCGTGGTGGTACGCGGCGAAGGAAACACTCAAGAAGTACGGGCTGGTCAGTTACCAGAGGCCGTCGGAGTTGTCAGGGGATTCCCAGCCGTGATCCACCCACTTCCGCCGCCAGGTACAGAGCCAGCCAGCGACGTCTTCCATCGTGGCGCAAAACACGGGCGGATCGAGATGCGCAAGGTGATTCCGCAAGTCCTTGACCCGCCGAAATGCGTTAACAGGTTTCTGGTCAACGATCGATCTGCCCGTAATCAATCCGACCCACTGGAGCTTGTTCATTATCCGCTGGCCATGCCGCGGGCCGAGTCCAGCTTGGTCGAAGCGCCATCCAGGTCGAGGCGCGTACTTCGCCCGGAAGTACAATTGATGTAGGGTGTTCTCAATCAACGAAACGGATTCGAAAAACAAGAGGCGAAGCTTCCCGATCCATCGGGTACTGCTGAAGTCATGGCTGTCCTCGACCAAGGAGCGTCGGAGTTCTGAAATGCTCGAGAGCAGGCTCATCTGCATGGAATCTGACAGGAACCCCTCCCTATCTAACTTCGGCCTAAGAGGAAACTTTTCCCCCAGGGTCGTTTCGCCTTGAATAATCATGGCTCCCGGCGGCGAGTTGATCGCCATAGGGATTGAAACGTCTAACCAGTCACAAAGCAGATCCGGGAGATTCAACTCGACGTTGTACTTTGCTCCCACGGTCCCGATCGCCCATTCGAGATCTGTAATGCCAAAATCCTTGGATCGATTTTCTATCTTCTGAGTGGAAGACCACGTGACGTGCATTCGCCCACCCTTCAGGAGCTGTCTGCGTGATCGTGTTGACTTGGCGAAATGGTCCACGATGTCTTTCGCGAGCAGCCTGACGATTCGCGACGTGGCATCGATCCTGCCGAATTGTAGGAATCGATGGTGCTGTTCGGATGGCTTGTCAGTGGTCTTCAGAGACATTTGTCCTCCGTGAACGAATGGCGAGGAAGTAACTGGGCTGACGATCTTACCCCGACGGCATGATCCCTCTTGCCTACCACTTTCTGTCGAGTCAAGACATCGACTTTGGCGCCGCCAGATGAACACGGGTCGGGTCGGCTCAGAAGGTGTTGAACCCCAGACCGGCACGTCCGTCCCCAAACTCGCCGGCAAGATCAAGGACACCCTGACCCTCCTCCGCAAGGACACCGACCTCTCTGCCAAGCACGGCGCCACCAAGGACTTCCTCAGGACCGTTGACGACCTCCTCGCCGCCCTCAGCGGCGCCGACGCTTCCCAGGAAATCAAGCGCGCCACCGTCCCCCACACCACCGAGGAATTCCTCATCCACAAAGCCAGGCTCACCCTCCTCCTGAAACAGATCAACCGCGCAGGCGAAGCGCTCTGGATCGACGATCCCACCAGGCGCTCGGACTACGACCTGTCGATCCTGTACAGGCGCGGGGTGTCGCGGAAGGGGAAGGACGGGACGCCGGAGACGGACAAGGAGACGGGGTCGGGTGGGGGGGGAGACGAAGGGGTAGGGAAGATGGAAGGCGAGGTGATGATCCCCGGGCCGGCGCGCGCGCGCCGGCCCGGTTGCGATCTTGCGGAGGTATTCCTGGCGAACCTTTTTCCCTCCCACAGCGATAAAGTATTTACATCCTAGGAGGAGGTTGGGAAGAGATGAACGAGACACCGATGGAACTCGCCGCTCGCCAATGGTTTGAATCGCAGAAACTAAAAGTCAGTCGCATTCTCGAGGTTCCTGGCCAGAGACGCGCCGACTACAGTGTCACCGAACCTGGAGCGGAGTACGTTACCGAGTGCAAAGACAAGGACGACCCGCTGTTTCAAAAAGCGCTGCTTAAGGAAGCCCGACAAAAGGGAATGGCAGTCGGCGCGGCTGGAGTGTTCCGCACAAACACGCTCTCCAGCGTTTTCAAGGATGCCGAAGATCAGGTCGCATCGACTCCGGCTGCCCCCGGTGCGTTTCGGATTGTCTGGTTTTCAAGCACGGGTCCCGGTGGTGACTTCGTCGCCGACCAAGCCACGCGGACACTTTTCGGAAGTGTGGACGTGATCCCCTGGCCGGACATGCACCATCACCTCGATGCGAAACTCTGTTTCTACTTCGGCATGAATGACTTCTTCCGGCTCCGCTCCTTGGATGCGGCTTTGGTCTGGAACGGCAAGGGTATCGCTCTGTGCGTCAACAATTACAGCCCGAGGTACGAGGCTTTCAAGGTGTCGTCGCTGTACAGGGCTTTCCCAAACCCCATGGATCCCGTTGAAGAAGCCAGACTCGGTCGCGCCTATCTTCTCGACGCGGACATCGACCGGCGCGATCAGTCCGCGGCCCAGAAAGCGGTGTGCGCAAAATACGGGTGGTACGGGGTGTCAGCGATCGCGGAGGTGCAGCAGACTGGCATCAGCATGGTGTAGCTCAGGCGTACCGGGCATTTGGCAAAGGCGTTGTTCTGACCGGCTGAGATCGATCATCCAGTTGCTTCGTATGCGTTTCCATCGCGCTCCGGGTAGGTCTCGTACACATGCTCGAAAAGTGCGGAGCATTTCTTCTGGTAGAGAGGTTTGTCGTACGCCCGAGGAAGGCCAGTGTCGAGCACGTTCTCGATCGCGAGTTTGAGCTGGGCACGAGCAGCCGACTTCTGCCGCCAGTTGAGGACGAGCAGTTCCTTAAGCCGGTGCAACAGCTCACGGGCGACCTTCTTGACCTCGGCACGCTCGTCCGGGCTCAGCTCCGGCGCTGGGCGAGTGAGGATGTCGAAGATGACGAGTTCCTCCTCGGTCATGTTCTCGCGCACGTGGCGCTGCTGTTCTTCGTTCAGGTTGCGGCTCAACTTCACCAGCTCATCGAACAGGGCCTGGATGTTCAGGCTGCCGGTGTTGTAGCTCTCGATCAGCTCCTCGAACTTCTCGGCAAAATCGGCGCGCGTCTTGTTCAGGCGGAGCAGCTTTTCCAGCTGGGCGCGGATGGCCGCCTTCAGGACCTCGAGGTCAGTGTTCTTGTGCTTGGATGCCTTGAAGCGCTCCTGCAGGGCAACGAAGTCGATCTTTGAAAGATCAAGGACGGGCGCGGGCTTGTCTGGCATGTAGACGCCCGTGATGGACTTGTCGAGCAGATTGCGGATGCCGCCCATGACGCCTGAAATCTGCGCCGGGTCGGGGTTCAGTTTGCGTTGGATCTCCTCGACGATCATCCGCAAGCAGGCGACGCGCTCGGCGGACTCCAGAGCCGCCGGGCTCGGTTTCACCGCTTCGTAAAGCGTGCTCACTAGCCTCTCGTGCCCGAAGAACTCGCGTCGAAGCGCGTCGGGGGAAATCAACGCATTCACCGCATCGTCCAGTCGCTGCAACCGCTCCATGCCGCCAGCCGGGAGCTTCTCGATGGCGGGGAGGTCCACGCGGTGCGTCCCGCAGAACTCCGTCGCCGCATTCACGGCCTGACGCAAGTCCTCGACGAGCTTCTGCTTGTCGCGCACCGGGTTCTTGCCGTCCTTGCCGGCCCCGTAGATGGCCAGCGCCTTTTCCAGTGAAGCGAAGACGTTGGCGTAGTCCACGATGACGCCGCTGTGCTTGCCCGGGAAAACGCGGTTCGCCCGGGCGATGGTCTGCATCAGCGTGTGGTTCCTCATCGGCTTGTCGAGATAGACCGTGGAGCAGCTCGGCGCATCGAAGCCAGTGAGCCACATGGCGCACAGGAAGACCAGCCGCAGCGTGTCTTCGGGATCCTTGAACTTCTCGTCCAGCGGCGGCTGGGAGTCGTGCATGCGTTTGCGGTGCGGCATGATGTCGAGCCCGAGCGATTTCATCTGGTCAATCTCGTTCTGGCCGGGCGACACGATGAGAGCCATGTCGGTGCTCTTGAGCACCTCCAGGCGCTTGGACAGTTCGAGCTTGCGGTCCTCCGCTAGGTCGTAGTACCCCAGTGCCTCCTGCACCCGCGCTAGCTCCGCGGCCCAGTGCTTCCGCACCTTGTCGTGCATCTTCAGGGCCGTGGCCTTGTCGATCGACACGACCATCGCCTTCCCGACGAATCCTCGCCCGAGGAAATGCCGCACGATGTCTTGGGCGACCGTCTCGAGCCGGTCATCGCGGGTCAGGATGTGGTATTGCCGGCTCAACTCACGTTCGAGCTTCGCCTCCTGCTCGGGGTCGAGTTCCGCTGCCTCGATGAGCCTGTAGATGTCTTCGTTCAGGTCTGGATTGACAAGCTGCAGCTCCGGCGTGCGGTTCTCGTAAAAAAGAGGCACTGTAGCTCCGTCCGCGACCGACTGCTGGAAGTCGTAGATCGAGACGTAGTCGCCGAACACGTCCTTGGTCCGTTCCTCCCCCACCATCAGGGGCGTGCCGGTGAAGGCGAGGAACAGCGCCTTCGGAAGTGCCGCGCGCATGTTCAATGCCAGGGCGTCGTACTGGCTACGGTGCGCCTCGTCGGTGAGGACGATCACATCGGATCGGTCGCAGAGCATCTCGGGCGTCTGGAATTTGTGGATGAGTGTGAAGACGTAACGGTGATTCCCACGCAGGAGCTCGCGCAGGTGCGAGCCGGAAGCGGCGTGGCACTGGTCTCCCTCGGCTTCCGTGACTGCCCCGGAGGCCTTGAACGTCTTCGCAATCTGATCGTCCAGCTCCACGCGGTCCGTCACGACCACGAACGTCCAGTTTCCCGGCACCTTGCGCAGCACCTTCTGAGCGAAGAAGACCATGGAGAAGCTCTTTCCGCTGCCCTGCGTCTGCCAGAACACACCGGCGCGTCCATGTCCCAGTTTACGGGCGGCGAGCGTCGAAGCGATGGCGTTGTTCACGCCGAGGAACTGGTGATTCTGGCCGATGATCTTTACCAAGCCCGCCTTGTGCTCCGAGAAGAGTGTGAAGTTCTCCACCAGATCGAGCAGCCGGGTGCGGTCGCACGTCCCGCGCAGCATCACCTCAAGCGACACCCGACGCGGTTCGTCCTCGCGCTCGATGCGTTTCCACTCGAAAAACCTCTCCCAATTAGCGGTGAGTGAGCCGACGCGGCTGCCCGTGCCGTTCGAGGCGATAAGCAGCGCGTTGAACCAGAACAACGCCGGGATTTGCTTCTTGTAGTGCGTCAGGTTCTCGTCGAACGCGGCGCGCGCGGGCACGCCTGGCTTCTTCAACTCGATGACCACCAGCGGCAGGCCGTTGACGAAGCCGATCAGATCGGGCCGGCAGGTGTAGAGCGCGCCGGTGACGCTGAACTGGTTGACCAGCAGGAAGTCATTGTTCGCCGGACTCTCCCAATCAATCACGCGCAACCGCTCCGCTTTCTGCCCGCCGCGCTCGCGGTCCGGCACGGACACCTTGATGCCTTCCTTAAGCAGCAGGTACACCTCGCGGTTCGCCGCTTCCAGGCTCATGGCCGAACGGTCGCGGATCAGTTCATCCACGGCAGCGGTGATGGCCTCGGGCGGCGGCGCGGGATTCAACCGCTCCAAGGCCGCGCGCAACCGCGAAACCAACACGACCTCGCCCTTCGTTTCGCGCAGCAACGTGCCGGTGGCGCCGAAGGTTTCCTCCAACGCCGAAACGGTGGTCCAGCCAAGCTCCGCGAACAACCCGATGGCGGGCTGCTCGACAAGCTGGTCTTCGGTGTAGGCGTGGGGCTTGGGCAATTCAGTCTATGCCGTAGCGTCTTTCGCGTTGATGGAAGGCTTTCTCTCCTCCCTCCAGCGCAAGTAGCAGTTCTCGGTTCGCCAAATCTTCGATGGTCGTGCTAACGACCTCTGTCACCTTTGCATCATCCATCGACATGCAGTGAATGAGTTCAGCGTCGCCATTGATGACGAAGTTCGCGTTGTGCGTCGCGAAGATAATCTGGCGGTGCTTCTTTCGGGTCTTGATCAGGTCCACCAGGTATTTTGCGATCAGCGAGCTGTCCAAATGCGCCTCAGGCTCGTCGATGACGATTGGCATGTTTCCCAACAGCAACAGCACGACGATCACCGCAGTGCATCGCTGGCCGAACGAAGAGTTCTCAACGGGCTTGTTATCATACAGGACGTTTATCTGCCCCAGCTTCCGCACATCCAGTAAACAAAGCTCAGCCTGTAACTTCAGAGCCTCAAAATTCACTTCTTGAGCGAAGAACTCGCGGAGGGCTTTTGCATAGACTCCATCCTCATCGGAAATTGTCTTTATGGTCGCGGCGCGGTCACCAAGCGCGGCAAAATCAATTCCCTTCATTTTGCTCTCGACGTAGTCCGGTCTCGGTGCTCTGCCTTCCACCTGCACAATGGCGTTCGCGACCCACCCGATCATCGCATCCCTGAATGACTTCAGGTTGAAACGGTATTGCAATTCGATGGCCTTGACTTCAGAGCCTTGGCCCTTCAAGTCCACGTTGATAGGAGCAAGCTGTGCCTCCACCGCCTTGGCGTATCGGTCGGCGCTGCCGCGTTGCGTGGTGAATCGGCCCAACTCCGTTTGTAGCGTAGCGACCTTTGCTTTCAGAGTGGCGATTCGCTCTTCCAACTCCGCAATCTTCTCGGTCGCTTTTCCAACGTCAGCCAGATTCTCCTCTGAAAGCCCGCGGGCCTTTAGAAATTTCTCGAGTTCTTCGCGAAGCGTTTTCACTTTCCGGGCGACCTCCTGCTCGCGCGCAACAGCTGCTGCAAGGGAAGGATGCGCGGGCGCGTCCTTCACGCACTTCTCGATGGTCTCAACGACACTTCGGATCTGTTGCTCGTAGGCGTTGAGATTCGCAACCTGGTTCTGGTCGTAGGCGGGGTATTCCGCGAGCATCGACTTCAGAACTTGGACCAAATTCGCCAGCCTGGTCTTGCTCGTCTTGAGGCCTTGCAGCTCCTTGCTGAACCCGCCGAGTTCATCGTTGATTCGCTGGTAATCGGTATTCTGAAAGGATTCGATGATGCCTCTTTGAGTCGCCAGCTCCTTCTCGGAATCGCTCAGGTTCAGCGAAAGTTCGTGGTGGTTCTTGAGGCGTTCGAGTTGCTTTTGAGTAGCGGCAATCGCCGCATCGACAGCGGCCTCTTTTTCTTGAAGGAGACTCTTGGCATCCAGCTTCCGCAACCTGGTGAAGATGGCGGCCGTGAGCCGCTGGTGGTCCGAAGCAAATTGCTCAATTTCATTTTGCTGGAGGAACTCCACCACACTCTTCTCAGACACACCTTCGATACTGACGCCGATAGCAACTGACGTTTCAGTGGGCGACAGTTTATTCTGTTTGAAAAACTCGCTGCTGCCTACGTCGAGCTTTTCATGGATGAGATTCAACAGCGTGCTCTTGCCTGTGCCGCGTCCGCCAATGATGCAAGTCAAGTAAGGGCTGAACACGATTTCTCGTGTTCCGCGAAAGCAAAACACATCTGATCGGTCTTCTCGGCTGAGCATGGCGTCTGTCGGGAACTTGAGGGTCACTTTTTTGATTTGTAGAAACGGCTCAATTGGCGGCGCGTCCGCAACGTGAACTCGCGATGCATACTCAAACACCGCTTGGCGCAGCCCTTCAAACGTCGGGTCTGCCTTTATCCAGGTGAAACACTTGCCTAGCCGGTCCTTGTCGGTGGAATCCGCATAGCGGTGCGCGTCACTGCAATCGAGCAACCGGTCATTCACCCCGCCATCTTTGAGAGATTTCTGCGCCTTGCCCCATTCCGCCGCCGTGGCGGAAGAGATGAAGACAAGGTCGGCACTATTAATGATTGTCTTCTTGTCGGCGATCGACTGATCGTTCCATTTGATGTCGGCCCATTCGGTCTTCCCGACGGCAGTGAGCGCTTTTCCCTCAAAGTACGGCGAGGCAAGGATTCGTTTGATGGCCTCAAGATTGAAGCAAAGGTTGTTGAAACCTTCCGTAAGTGGTGCGCCAAACTTTGCGCGCTCCTGGGAGGGCACGCTTTCAATGATCGCCTTTCCTAAATCTTCGAGGCTCTGCCGCGTGGGTATCCCCGACCACTTGCCAGCTTTGAGTAAGGCGTCCATTTCCGGCGTCAAAATATACTCAGAACGAAGCGCACTCAGGAACTGACTTTCGATTGTGTCAGCCATCCCATCGGCGAAGATGGCGTGAAAGTTGACGCGGCTCAGACCGGTCTTGCTTCCGCCGAATTTGTCGAGCCGTAGTTCGATGACCGGAAGTAGCAGGTCAATGTTTGGCAACTTCCCGGCTTCCTTGGCCGCGACAACTTTGCGATAGCCGTCGAGGAAGATGTAGTCGTTAATTCCGAGAACCTTGAACTCCGGCGGCAGTTTGCTGAGCGCTTCGATGTATTTGTCCCACGCCGCCGCGCCGCCGTAGGAGTGGACAAGTGAATCTGGTGTGTGGACGTGAAGATCCCATTTTCGCCAAACTGATCCTCTTGGGTCGTTCATGGATTTGTTTCCTTGCCGTTCGATGGAGCGAGTTCCACCTGCCCCGACAGCAGACGTTGCAGCAGCAGGTCGCGCGTCCGGCGGAGGTTTTCAATTGTGGCGGTTAGGGCTTCGCGAGCTTCCGCCATCGGAAATGTAAGATGCGCAAAGTGATCTTGGAGCTTTCGCGGCGGGAGTCGCACCGGTACAGACGACATCACGCCGGTGTTGAGGTTGGGCATGGTGACACCTTGAGCGCGACCTTGAATGAGGCCGACCACATCAGACTGTCCGAGGTAGTTGAACAGGTACCAACCATTCACCGGCTGCGGGTTTGGGCGGATGCGCAAGCAGCCCGTGCCGCAGAACCACCCGGCTTGATACGCCATGAGAAACGCACGGCGACCAATGTCACCACGCCGGCCGTAAACGATGTCGCCCGGTCGCATCCGGTGACGACTGAGGTTTTCTGCTGTTTCTTCGGGGATGCGCGCGATGTTCTCCGTGGAGATGCGAAAGTCGATTAGGTCTTTCGGCATGACGACGGGCACGCCCTCATCTGAATAGTCAGACTCGTGAAGTTGGCTGCCGAATGGGCCGGTCTGGATGCCCTGGTGATCAACGCAAACCTTTGCGAGTTCCATGACCTGCCAACCTTTGGGGATGTCGCCGAGGGGGGTGGCGACGAGCGGGAGCTTTTCGTGGCCGGGGAAGCGGAAGTGGACGAACCACTCGCGGTAGAGGGCGCGGGCCATCGCCTCCAGGAGCCGGATCCGCCGTTGACTGTTCTCCATCAGATCGTCGTAGGCCGACAGGATGCTCGCTATCCGCCGTTGCACCGGGAGCGGGGGAACGTTGATCTCGACTCTTGCCAATTTCTCCAGTGGTAAATGCTTGATCGTTGAGCCCGTAAAAAACTGGTCGAAGCCTTTTGACTGGCCAATATGGAGGAGATTGTAGTGAGCGAAACGATAGTCCAATACCTCACGTGGCCTGATTCGATGGAGGGCCTTCTGAATCATCATTCCGGGAACTTGGTTCTTCCAGATGGCGCAGCGGCCGGGCTCACCGCCTTCACACATGACGATGTCTCCGAACTTGAGCCCGTATCGATCCATCTCTCTAGGCTCAAAGCGCATGGTTCTGAGACCATCCAGCGAAAATTCACCCCAGCGCACATTTACGTTCGCAAGATAGGGAAGCAGCTCTCCCTTATTCTTCTTCTGGTCCAGCATTTTCCCCAGACATAAGCCTGCCACAGCACCCAAGGGCTTCCGTTCCCATTTAGTGGTGTTCATTCGTCACGCCTCCAGAATGTCCGTGACGTTGCCGGCGATGGTTTGTTCGAGGGCGCGCGCATGGGCGTTGAGGGTTGAGAGTTCCTCGTTCAGCGTTTCGAGTTGTTCCTTGAAGTTCTCATCGCTCACGGCTTCGCCGGCGGCCACTCCCACGTAGCGTCCGGGGTTGAGCGACCAGCCTTGCGCTTCGATGTCCTTGATCGTGGCGGCGCGGCACAGGCCGGGCACGTCGGCGAATTGTGGTTTCTTGCCAAAGACTTCTTCGAGCTTGGCGCGGGCTTCGTCGCCGCCGAGGGTGTAGTCGAGGGCTTCGCCGCGATAGAGGCGGACGAGGTTGGCGAGGAAGCCAATCTGCGCGGGCGTCCATTCGCGGTGCGCGCGGTCCACCTGCCGGTAGATGTGGCGGGCATCCATGAACAGCACCGTGCCGGTGCGGGCGGATTTGCCCTTGCCCTTGTCGAAGAACCAGAGCGTGCAGGGGAGGGTGACGGTGTAGAACAGGTTCGGGCCGACGGCGACCATCACG
>JAIOPX010000256.1 GCA_021413705.1 Planctomycetota bacterium
GCTCCGCCTCGACCGCTTGCCACCGCCGCCGTCCGTGCTGTCTTGACCTTCCTGGCCATACTCCTGGACCTCCTCATCGGTTAACATCGGACCCACTTTCCAACATAAATGTAGTGGTCCAAATTCCGGGGTCCACCTCAATAATAGAGCGTGAACCCGCGGGGCACACTTCACTTTCACTGGGACTTAGAAATGATATCTATGAATGGGAAGCGCGTTTGTTGAATGAAGCTAAAGCACTCAAAGTAAAGCTAAGTTCTGCAGATCCTGCATCAATAACTGCCGAACAGCAGAAGCTTCTGGATGAGCTCAGGGAACTCGGCGAGGGCAATGTAAATGCCTTAAGTGAATGGAAAATGGGGAAGCAGCAACGGGCGATCCTCATTCGAGAGATCGCAGGCGTCAACATCCCAAATGTAATCGCGACGAATGCGCTCAGAGATCGATTTAGAAGTGAGCGCCGCCCTATACAAAGACATACCAGAAAATGATAAAGGCATATCCAATGACCCTTTGCATTGTCACGGCATCACAAGCATTGCAGCCATTGACTGACATGAGGAAAGCTATCTCGCTTTTAACTATCGCTGTTGCTTGGTCGTCACTAACGACCATTATTCAGGCGGAAGATGCCCAGAATGTTCACGCAGATGCGTTGCCGCAAGGCGCCTTAACACGGCTTGGAACTATTCGCTTTAGACCGAAACCAATTGTCGCATTACTCACCTCCTCTCCCGCAGGCAACTACGTCGCGACGTACAGCGTTCGTAGCGGTTTGCAATCTATTGAAATATGGGACAAAAGATCGGGGCAGCTTTTCAGAAAGCTGGACAAGTTCCAGTTTGTTTCAGCTATGGAGTTGTCTCCAGATGGGATTAGTCTCGCCGTTAGTAACATGTCAAGGATTGAGATTTGGAATATCGTCACAGGCGAACGAACGACTACGCTTCAAGATCCACTTCCTTTCACGACCGGTTTCCAGTGGACCGCCACAGGAGAAAGAATCATTGCGTGGACAAGTCGCGATGGGCATCTGCGCATTTGGGAAGTGAAGTCAGGGGAACGACTCAACGACATTGAAAGTGAAGATACAACCGGACAGAACAATCGCAGAAGAGCATGCTTCTCTGGAGACGGATCAAGCATATTTGTATCTGGGAACCAATGCATCCAGGTCTACGATGCGGCCACGAGCAAGTCGCAAAGGGAAATTTCCTTGGTTGGTTGTGAAATTAAAGGTATTGCAATATCCGACGATGGGAAATTGCTAGCCGCATGCTTAGAGAAGGATGGCTTGAGCCAACTCGCAATCATCGATCGCGCAACAGGCAAGAAAGCTTGGAGTCGCAGAATCGGGAGCATACGGAAGCCCGACTTGAGGTTTCTGAGGGATGGCCGATCGATTGCGATTACCTATGCTTCGGGTGTCTTAAATTGCTACGAAGCCTTCACCGGTGAGTTTCAATGGTCAATTCAATCGATTGGTGACGTAAGCGATCAGTTTGTAGTTTCTGGGAGCGGGGATGAAGTATTGACAGCGAGGGATTCGATTGCAATTTGGAACTCCCATACGGGCTTACGGAAAGAGCCAAATGACGCCCACCCTGGGGCAATAGTCACTGTGTCGATCGATGAACAAAACCGACGCATTCGAACTCTTGGATATGACGGGATTCGAGAATGGGACGCAGCTACAGCTAAGCCATTGGACTTCCGACGGATTGCACAAGGCACCGTGAATAATGTGGCCCGCGCGATGTCCGCCGATGGTCGATTAGTCGCAACCTGCGCCTTCAATGCAGATGTGGAACGACTGGAACTGCTTCGTGGGCCATTCCTTGGACTTGCACATAGATTTGAGTTTGCTGCAGAGTTGAGAGTGTTCGGTGTGGCATTTTCGCCCGACAACAAATTCGTTGCCGCTTTGTTGCACAATGCAGATGGATCGGGAAGAGTAAGGATCTACGATATTCGCACGAAGCGTGAAATACGAAACATCACCACGCCAGGAATGACTCTTGAGATAGCATATTCCGCGGATGGACGGTGGCTTGCGTGGGCTGGCGAGGATATTACTATTTGGAATGTCGAGAAAGAACGGATTGAAAAAACCATTCCTGGAAACAAATTGCTGGGGGGGATTTTTGAGATCCAGGCAAATGCTACCCGCATTCTGTTACCTTCCGGAGTTGTGCATGCAGAGAAGCAAGACCAGAATAATCCACCTCCCAATATCTCTGCCGCAATTGCTTTAATGGATTGGCCAACTGGCAAGGTACTCTGGTTGTCCGAAAAGACGGAAGCACCTTCACTGCTGGTAATATCCCCAGATGGTAGTTTGGCAGCATCAGCAGGAGCCAGCGAGCCGTATCCAATTCAAATATGGTCAATGGCCACCGGAAAGCGAGTAGCTCACTTTGAAGGGCATCAAGGAACTGTCACTTGCATGGCATTCTCTGCAGACAACCGAATATTAGTTTCGGGTAGTAGCGATACTTCTGCTATCGTTTGGAATCTGAGTGCAGCCAAGTCTATTGACTACTAGATAACCGTCCACTGTATTATTACGAATTGCCTTAGCTTCTTTCTATTTTGAATTAGGAGTCGGCTTTTTTCGCAGCGGCCAATCAGTTTATTATGTCATTACGAGTGACAAGATCAAAGCTAGAGAAAAAGCGGCTGATGCAGCCCTCAGGCTGCTCGGCGCTTATCTGATCAGGCCGCGCCGCTCAGCGCATGTCGACCCCAAGTCGCCCGTGCGTGAGTTGCCTCAGTTGACAGAAGAAGGGTTGCTTCCTGCAGGAATTCATCAAACAACGTTACCGGAAGTCAAGGCGCGTTTTGGAGGAACGCTCAAACGCGAGGAAATTTGGGGCAATTTTGACAAGATGCTCGCCGATGCAAAGGAGGCCGGACTTCCCGTGAAAAAAGTGATAATAGCTGGAAGTGCCACAACAGCAAAGCCGCTGCCGGGAGATTTCGATGTAATTGTCGTCATTGATAAGCCGCGGCCGAGTATCACTGATCCAGCGCAACGAAAGTTTCTCGATGAAACACACATGAGAAGGACTTATAAGGGTGATGTCTTTGTGCTCTCTGAAGACGATCCGGCATTTAAGAACAAACTCGACTTTTTCTCAAAAACTAAAGAAGACCTAACTCCCCGTGGAGTTGTCGAGGTTCAAATTGATAAATAGAAGTCGCATGTTTTGTGGTAAGGACTATTGCAATGAATGACGAAACAACGCATCCGATCTCCGGTTATTGCTCTGGTGAGAGATGTGGAATTTGCAGGCAGGGCGCGACTCACAAAGTCAGCGAAGTGATTTTCGACGATGACCCTCAGCCTTATCGTCATCCTCTAACTCGATACGTCTGTTGTCGTTGCTTTAAGACTATCATGGGAAACGCTGTGCCATGCACCGTAGAGCCTAGAAGGTGGATCACATGATCCCCTGTTGTGCTAGTCCAAGGAAAGTTTTTCGGGGAATTTGCGAGAAATTGGAGCGCCGCTTTTGGCGACATTTGAGTGAGTGCGTCGGGAATGAACGACTGCTATTAGGTCTTTGGCAAATTGGGAGTGTTGGGTGCGCGTGGAATATCGTCGATACGGACTGATAGGAATTTTAATCCACTGCGCCGCTGATTCTCGCATTGGCGCTGGTTGATGTCAAGCAAGTTTCGTGTCGATTCATCGCGGCGTAATCCGACTTTATGCACTGAAATTGTCGTTTGCTGGTGCGAGCGTAGAGAACAGCTCGCGGTCGTTCGACGACGCAGAGTTCCTAGTTTCGCGCCGCAAGGTGAGGCAAGTCTCGATTGGGCGCACCCTCTGCGCGGGCGTGGTTGCGGCACTGAAAAACGACAACCGCAGAACGCTGTTATAGAAACTCAGGGTCGAGTACTAACTGATAATCGCCGGGCTCGGCATGGCGAACTTGACGCGAAGCAGACTGAAGCCTGGACTCCAACGACTCCGCTTCCAGAAATTCTCCATCCAATACCAGTTCGTACTCGCTCTCGGCACTCGTCGGTGGTCCCGTGCCGGGCGGTGGACGGGGGCCGGCAAAGGTCCGTATTGGCCCCTCCCAGAGACCGCAGTGCTTCAGGATCCGCTCGATCACGTCGGTCTGGCCACGTTCGATGAAGCTAATGATCTTCATCGCGCCACCGCACTTGGGACATTGCAGCGGATCAATTTCGTAGATGCGCTTGATGAGCATGGCCCAGACGGAGGAGGAGCGGGGAATGGCGGTCGTGGATACTCCCTCGCTGGCGCTTCGGGCTAGGGTAGAGTCACCGGCGGCTAGCGCCGTACCGCTCACTACAGAAAATGAGCCAGCCCCCTTACGCATCCCACGCCGGCGGTGGGAGTACCAACCGTAGTAGCGCACCAAGTGTTCTCCCTTTTCGGGGATGTGCTGCGTTACTTCGGCGAGAAAATCCAGAGCGGTGAAAACCTGGAAGTTGCGATTGGCGCCGCGCCGCAAGTCCGGACTGGCAGCGTTGGGAAACGGTCTGCAATGGTCTGGGAAAAGAATTTCAGATTTAGGATTTCAGATTTCAGATTGGGGAGAATAAGAACTTCATTCCTTTCGGCGCTTTGCGGTTCTCACTGTGGCGGCGAGGATCGCGGTCAGTTCGCCACTCTCACGGAGCAGATCGGTCAGTCGGTTCGGTTTGATCACGCCGGACTCGCTCAGAAGCTCCAGCCAGTAACTGGATTCGTCGGCTTCTCGCAATGCGATCTCGCTCAGTGTCGTGAAATGCCTCCGCGACGAACCGCGCAGGGCTTCGCGATAATTCGCTCCAACCGATGTGCCTGACTTGAGAACCTGCCGTCCAAGAATATCGCTCACGCGGTCATTGGGCAATTCGCTCGCCAAACGGATGACCCGCAAGGCAAACGCCTTGGTGCGCTCTCGCATGTCATTGGAATTCATATTCAATCCTTTCGTTGTGCGTGAAAGAAGAAGCAAGGCACAGAGCAACCGTACCAATCATAAATCTGAAATCTGCAATCTGAAATTCTGGGGGGGTGGCTTTTTTGGGGTACTTGAATTTTGCAGCAAATCTGATAAGGTGATTTACGTGTCAAACGGCGGTATTCGCTCCTCGAAGAACGAAACGCCTGACATGTGCGAGGTATCCTATCAGAGCTTGGGCTGAAGCGTAAAACGTTTCAGGATCAGGTATCAGAAGAGCCCGCCCCAAAACGCCTAACCGCGTCGTGGGGCGGGCTTTTTGCGTTCGGGGAAGAAAGAAGCGGTCAGCGGTCAGCGATCAGCGGGCAGCGGGCAGGAGTCAGTGGCGCAAAGAAGAAAGGTAATCACGAAGACACGATAGTTCGAAAGCACGAAAAAGAAGATCTTTTGAAAAGGGACCATCCAAGGCTGCGCTCAAGCTGCGCGCGTTGGAGTATAGTCTTCACGCCTGCGTCAATCAAACAACGGAGAGCGGCCGGAAAACAGTGGGAGATCAAGCGGAGAACAGACCGGAGAACAAGCGGCGGACAAAATCAGCAACCTGTTGCCGAGCAACAAGTTGCGACGGAGAACAAGGAGAGAGGCAAAAAGCTCTGCGTACTACGCGGATAGCGGCGGCGGATGGTTGGCGATCAACGTCGTGTTGGGGTTGCCTGAACATGGAGAGGACGACGTGGGTGCAAGCACCCACCCTACGAAAACGGAGAGCGACCGGAAAACATTGGGAGAACAAGCGGAGAACAGACCGGAGAACAAGCGGAGAACAAAATCAGCAACCCATTGTCGAGCAACAAGTTGCGCCGGAGAACACGAGGAGAGCCAAAAGTGGTGCCGGACACCAGGACAGCGGCGGCGGAGCGGCGGCGATCAACGGGATGAGGCGGTCAGGAGACCGCCCCAAAACCGGCGTCCGAACATGGGATCGACCTGAGGAGGTTGCAGCGAAGTCATTCCTGGCTGCCATGTGCGCACGACATCCGTTCTTTGGCAACTCGATCATTTGGAGGGATTAACCCGAGCGGAACTTCGTCTTGCCGGTGGCACGGCCTCGGCGAGTGGCTGACCGTGCTTAGTCCTTGCCGGCCGGCGGGCTGGAAGGTGACTGGAGGTGCGTTCCACATTTCGCGCCAGTCCGCACAACCGGCCATCTCACCGCGATGCGCAGTTCTTGCAGTCGCACAATCGGCAAGGTTTCGCGCGATTGCCGTGCGGGGCTATGCCAGCACGGCCCGGACCGTCAATTGTGTCAATTTCCCTGTTTCCCTGGTCGATGGAACAATTGGCATTGGAGTCGGTCTTCCTCCTAGGCAGGCGATTCCACCCCACCGTCATCCCGCCACTAAATAGCTGGACCCACTTGCCAGCGCAGTGCAT
Source organism: Planctomycetota bacterium (assembly GCA_021413705.1). Taxonomy (GTDB): domain Bacteria; phylum Planctomycetota; class Planctomycetia; order Pirellulales; family UBA7805; genus JAIOPX01. Next base: position 6,360 of record JAIOPX010000256.1, read on the forward strand.
CGGATTGCACTGATAGTTCATCTCCCGCCCGAGGAACGGAGTCACCGATCATGAAATTGTCTAAGTATGCCTTTGGCATTGCTCTCGCCGGCATGTTGTCGGCTGGCCCATTGTGGGCCGAGCTGCCGACCGCGCCGCAACCCGCGGCCGGACAGTACGACTATTACGCTACCGCCGACCAACCTGTTCCGTCCCCCAGCGACGTACCCAAGGCCGCGGCCCCGGAAGCCGCTGCTGCCTGCGATACGGGATGCGAAGCAGAGGAAGCCAATCCCTGCGGCGATCCTTGGAAGTTGCAAGACTGGCTCCAACCCTGCCGCTGCGAAGATTCGCCGTGGACCTACGGCGGTTGGGCGGAGGTTGGAATCACCGGCAACGGTCACAACCAGCGCGGTCAGAACGCCAACTTGCCCGTCGCCTTCAACACGATGAGCAATGGCCCGATGGCTAATCAGCTCTGGGGCTGGGTCGATCGCGCCAGCAAGACCGACGGCTGCGGCTGGGACTGGGGTTTCCGCGCCGACTATCTGTTCGGCTCGGACGCTCGATTCACTCAGGCGTATGGTGACGTCGGCTACGACAACGAGTGGGACACCTCGGAAATCTACGGCTCGGCTCTGCCGCAGCTCTATGCCGTGGTTTCTTACAACGACGTGAACGTGAAGGTCGGTCACTTCTTCACGATCATTGGAAACGAAGTGGTCGCCGCCACCGGCAACTTCTTCTACTCCCATGCTTACACCATGCTCTACGGCGAGCCCTTCACGCACACCGGCGTGTTGGCGGACTACAAGCTCACCGACCAGGTCACGCTGTACGGCGGCTGGGTCCAGGGCTGGGATAGCGGCTTCAACAATGCCAACAATGCCAATATGTTCATTGGCGGCGTGACATTGACCAGCGAAGAAGGCAACGACAGCCTGGCCTATGCCACGACTGCCGGCGACTTTGGTAGCGGAACCGCGGGTCTGAACACCCAAGGCAACCTCTACATGCAAAGCCTCGTGTATAAGCACAAGTTCCAGAATGATCTTCAGTACATTCTGCAAAGCGACTTGGCTTCCAACACGAACATTCCTGGCGACAGCACCACCTGGTACGGCATCAATCAGTACCTGTTGAAGGAACTGAATTGCTGCTGGAGCGTAGGTGCCCGCTTCGAGTGGTTCCGCGACCAGGACGGCGTCCGCGTCATCGACTCCAATGGTGGAGCCGGTTTCGCCGGCGACTTCTGGGAAGTCACCTTCGGTGCCAACTGGAAGCCCCACACCAACGTCACCGTGCGTCCCGAGATTCGGTACGACTGGTACACTGGTGCAGGCAATCCCTATGCCAACGCCACGGCCGACGAACAGTTGACCTTCGGTGTTGACGGTATCTTCACCTTCTAAGTAATCTCTGGCTCTGGCGGCCCCGCGGCTACCACGGCTGGTTACAAAGAAGCGACAAACACGATGCCGCCGCGTCCCCTCGGACGCGGCGGCATCTTTTTATTTGAGCATCCAAATTCAACCACCTGCCTAAACTCGCGACGGCCCACGCGCGAATCTCGCGCAATCTCCCCCTCCGATCGCACCCTCTTCGTCGCGTCAATTTCTCTTTACCGACGAAATTCCTTGCAATTTAGCGATCTAGACGCGAATTTGTTCCTCCCGACCTCATTCCGCCACCATCTGGCACATAGCTTGCATTACACCTATGCCAACACGCCAGGGTGGCTCCAAGCACGGAAGACTCCAGGGCGTGAAGGAGACAAGCAGATGTCGCAATCCTGGTTCAGCAACTGCACGTCGATGATGACCTTAACGCATCGACTCGTGAATCGGCTGCTAGCCGCTTCGATCTCCGACAATTTCCAAACCGTACACATGTCGTGCTATGCCTTGGCTCCCGCTAGTAGTGCAACTCTGGCTGGACTGCATCAACCGTCCATTCGACAGAGTGCAGAACCGGACGGGCGCATAGCAAGTTTTTCGTATCGAAGCATGCGAGTTTCTCCGCTGTTGCGGATCAGTTCTGACGTGTCTCGATCTATGAGCAGGGGAGGGTGATCCAGACACGCAGCAAGTATCCGCTGATTCTTCGGCTCTTGCCTGGGCCAGAAGGATGCCCCGACGGCTCGGGCAGGCGATCCGCCTAGCCTGCCCGAGCCGGGGCTTTTTTATTGGCGCCATGCCGCGCCCAACTCACGCCTTGCTCGCTTCATTCTGTCAAGCTACCATGCAAGCGCACCCCCAAGGCGGAGACTCTCCCAAATGAAACTGATCGTTGCCATTATTCAACCCAACCGGTTGGAAGCCGTCAAAGCCGCGCTGACCGAAGTGGAAGTCTTCCGGCTGACGGTCATGGACGTTCAGGGATTCGGCCGTCAGAAAGGTCAGACCGAGGTTTATCGGGGCCATGAAGTTTCAGTCAATCTGTTGCGTAAAGTGCGGCTGGAGATTGGCGTCAACGACGCCTTTGTCGAACCGACTATCGCCGCGATCATCAAAGGTGGGCGCAGCGGGGAGAAGGGGGAGATCGGCGACGGCAAAATCTTTGTCCTCCCCCTGGATGACTGCGTCCGCATCCGCACCGGCGAACGGGGCGGCGAGGCAATCTGACATCTGCTAGGCGTCCAGTGGGGTTCTTTTCGGACCGGCCCAATGGCAGATCATAATTCCGCCGAAGTACAGGGCCGTTAGAGGCACTGCCATGGCCAACATGCTGACCGGATCAGCAGGCGTCAGCACCATTGCCACGACGAAGATCACCAGTACGGAAATCCGCCACTTGGCTAAGTAGTTCTCAACACTCATTACACCGATTCGGTTGAGAAACAACATCACCAGTGGTAACTGAAAACTCAAGCCAAAGCCGATCGGCAGGAAAATGGCGAACCCCAACCATTCGTTGATGCGCGGGTCGGGCGAGATGCCCAGGCTGCGGTTGAAGCCGAATAAATAGTCCAAGACAAACCTGAATATGACAAAGAAGCAAAAAGCCGCTCCGGTGAAAAACAGCGCCAGGCTGATCGGTAGAAATATCCTCACGAAGCGTCTCTCGGTGGGATAGAGCCCAGCCGCCACAAAATTCCACAATTGATAGAAGATCCAGGGACTGGAAATGATCACTCCGGCCATGAGCGAGGCCTTCAAATAGATCATGAAGGCTTCCTGGGCGGACAAACCCTTGATGGTAGCCCGCTCATCATTGGCCACGGGTTGCCAGACAAACAACGGAGTCAAGGGTTCCAATTTCTGCGGAGGAACTTTCTTGTCCTCACTGAGCGATTTCGTCGCTTCCGATTCTTTCACCTCTTTTCGACTCGGTCGATCGTCCGCCTTAGGCGCAATCTCGGGAGCAGGTGTGCCGTCATTCTTCTTGCTGTCGGCTTCCAGCCCCAGCGATCTGCGCACAGCCGTGGGATGCACCTGATACATGGTGAACACCATGTAATGATTCTCGACCAGATCCTGGACCTCGGCGGCTGTGTAAGGTGAAGAAAGCCCCATGGCTTCCTGCTCCTTCAAGAACTTTTCGTACTGCAGCACCGAGCCGTCTTTGTAGAACTTGGCAAGGCTCTGTTCCAACGGAAACTTGATGACCCCCACCACATACGGCCCGATCGCCAAACCGATCAACGTCCCGATAACCAATCCCACCAGCGCCCGCAATAGCGCGCCGCGCAGCTCCTCCAGGTGCTCGCCAAAAGACATCGAAGTGCCAGCGAACAGGTCTTCATCGCGCGCTTGTGCCATGATAGTGCTTCCGCAGCAGAGGAACGGAGGGAATGCCCAGGTGGGTCAACACGCCGCGGCCAGGGCAATGACCGTGGCGGGAGACTTCATATTTCATTTTAGCATAACCCCGCGCTGGCAGGCGGACAATGCTTCGCGAGATGCCACTGCTTGACAGACGCCCACGATGTTTGTCTGGTACCCATAGAGATTAACAGCGTCTGTCAAGCAGTGGCTTAGAACTCATGGAATCGCTCTACCCCCTTCGTTTCGAACCCATCTACCGTTGCCACCTCTGGGGCGGTCGGCGTCTTGAGGCCGTGCTGCACAAGCCACTTGGCCCAGGGAATGATTTTGCCGAAAGCTGGGAGATCGTCGATCACGGGGCCGAGCAGAGCGTCGTACTCAATGGTCCCTTGGCCGGAACAACACTTCATGAGTTGACGACCCAACAAGGACCGGCACTCCTGGGACGCCATCACCCACAGCCTTCGTTTCCGTTGTTGTTAAAATTTCTTGACGCCCAAAAAACACTTTCCGTGCAGGTTCACCCCAACGATCAGCAAGGAGCTCGCCTCCAACCGCCCGACTACGGCAAGACGGAGGCCTGGTATGTGATCGCCGTCGAGCCAGGGAGCCTGATCTACGCGGGACTGAAGCGGGGATTCGATTTGCCAGCTCTGAAGCGAGAACTGTCGCGCGGCACCGCTGAACTTTGCCTGCACCACTTCGAGCCTCGCCCGGGCGATTGTGTCCTGGTGCCGGCGGGCATAGTCCACGCGATTGGAGCAGGCATTGTGTTGGCCGAGATCCAACAATCGAGCGACACCACGTTCAGGCTGTACGACTGGAATCGACTTGGCCCCGACGGCCAACCGCGAGCCTTGCATATCGACGCTGCGTTGGCGGTAACGGATTTTGAACGCGGCCCAGTTAATCCGACCACTCCACAATCCACGCAGCGGCCACACGTCAGCCAGCTGGTGGAATGTGAAAAATTCGTTTGGGACCGATGGCAGTTCGACGCGCCACAGGCAGCCGGCGGCGACCACCGTTGTCATATCCTGGCAGTGATTGAAGGCGAAGTTTCCCTGCCGGGTGAAACCGAGGCGCTACGCACAGGCCAAACCGTGCTGCTGCCAGCTTCCTTACCTCCGACGATCCTTACGCCGCGAGGCCAAACGACGCTGCTCGACGCGTATTTGCCGTAATCGAACAATCTCCGCGAGCC
>JAIOPX010000257.1 GCA_021413705.1 Planctomycetota bacterium
GCGTCGAGCGCAGCGGGATATCCACCTTGGCGTTGCATTGGGGGCAAAAACCCTTCTTGCCGGCCAAAAACGACTTCACATTGAGCTTATGCCCCTGCGGGCAGTAGAAGCGAATGCCCATGGTGATTGAGTGATGTGCCGAAAGTCGAGGGTGAAAACAACTTTACGCATTATATGCACCCCGAGAAGGGGCGCAAAGCGAGGCGGGGTGAAAGTGGATGGGCGGTTGAAACACGATTCTTCGTTCCTCTCCCGCTGACCCCATCTGCCGCGCCGAGCCAAAATCCAGGAGAATGTAACTCAATACTGCGGAAAATCGCTGTTCCTTTTAGACACTATTTTCCTTTCAACGACGACCAGCGGTACTGAAGCTGTTCTTCCCGAACCGACGCTGGACGAGATTGCCAGGGATTTTCACGACCGTCCCTCAGAAAGCGAAAGGGAAGTGTGCGACCTGGTTGGCCAATGCCTGTGGAATGTTTTCTCGGATAGCCACGAGGTTGTAGGCGTGGATAGACGCGTGCTGAATCTGGGTTCATTTCGGGCCAGCGGCGGCTTCCTCGCCGACATTGCAAATCGCCAAGTCGGCACAAATCGGCAAGTCGGCACTGGGCAGTACGATTATCTTAGTTTCTACATGGGAACGATCTGGATTGCCCAAAGGGCCGACCTCACGACTGTTTATCGATTGATTTTTCGGCGGCTTCGGGGTCGAGGGCTGGACTGGGTTTATCATTTTCCAAGACTTTACGCCGTAGACATGCGGCCCCTGAAAGAGGCTCTTGAAGAAAAAAAGGATCAGCCTCCATGGCTCAATTATTCACTCTTCGATGCGTTAGCCAAGGAAGCGGAGTAAGAAGAACATGACGCGAAACTAGCCGAATTGGGTCAGTCGCTCGAAGAGGGGCATCAGCAAGCGATCGAACAAGCGCAGCACACGCCCCCACCGGCAACCGTGCAAGCTTACGAGTCAGTCTACGGGCATTTCCCGCAAGGCTGGCCGCCGGCTGCTTGAGTCGCCTCGCGGATTAGCTGACAGCCGGCGGTGACGCCAATGCAAGAGGCTAAGAATCGTACTTATTGCGGCTTTGCTTCCAGATCGTATTGCCAATACCCATGCTTGCCCTGCTCGCGCCGCAATTGGTAGTAACAGGCCAGCACGGCGGAGCGCTGATAGCCGTCGGCATCTATATCGGCCAGTCGGTATTGATTGGCATCCAGCGCATGTAACTGAAAAGACAACTGCGAGCCGCGTGCATCAACCAGCCAATACTCCGGCACCCCGGCCGCATGATAGGCCGCCAGTAGCCGCTGCCGGTCCTTGATCACCGAACTGTCGCTAATAATCTCGACGATCAACTCGGGGGTGCCTTCGATCTCGATAAACCGATCAGGCAATCCGCCAGCCTTGGGGACGAGGGTCACCCGCCCCGTTTTGATCGCCTCGTGTGAGATCAGCACGACATCCGGCTCGACCGATAAATTGGCCTCAATATCTGAGATGCGTGCGCAGTCGCTGAAGAGGTGCCCCAGGTCGAGTCGCTCCACTCGCTCCAGCAGTACCGCTGTCAATTTGGTTTTGAGAGTGCCATGCGTGAATAGATCTTCTGGAGACATGTCTACCTCGACGTCGCCGTCAATGTAGTCGATCCGCCCATTTTCCGGGAAGTCGTCGGAACGTGCCCAGGCGCGGAACTGCTCGAGGCTGGACAGGCCGAGCGGTATGCGAGTGTTCTGCTCAAAAACCACGGACGCCATAGAAAGTCCTTCGACGCATGTATCTCGTACTTCATGCCCTGCCAACAATTCTACCACACCAGGACGGCGGGGGTAGAGCTTCGAGTGGGCCTCAGACTAGATAATGCTCTTCACTTTTCTCACTATGTTCCCCTCGCCGTCGCTGATAAACTCACTCACATGAAATCCGTCACGATTGCTTCCGGTCAGCTTGCCGTCGTGGACCAGGGCCAGGGTCCGCCGCTCCTTTTGGTCCACGGTTTCCCACTGGACCACACGCTGTGGCAGAACCAGATTGAGCCGCTGGCCGCCAACTATCGCGTGATCGCTCCCGATCTACGGGGCATTGGACAGAGCAGCGCCGTGAGTGCCGCTCCGCTAACGATGGCCGCCTTTGCCGATGACCTGGCGAACTTGCTCGATGCGATTGAAGTGCGGGAGCCAATCCATTACTGCGGCCTGTCGATGGGAGGCTACATTGCCTGGGAGTTTTGGCGTCGCCATCCCCAGCGGCTGCGGTCGCTCATTCTGTGCGACACCAAGGCAGCGGCGGACACGCCTGAGACGGCAGCCACCCGGGAGCAATGGGCCGTGGATGTTCTCCGCTCCGGTACCACGGTCGTCGAGCAAGCCATTTTGCCGAAGCTGATGGCGCCGGCAACCTATCAGCAACAACCGGCCGTGGGTGAGCAGGTGCGACGGATGCTGCTGGATACGCGGCCAGAAACCTTTGCCGCCGGACAGCGCGGAATGGCCCTGCGGATCGACATGCGACCGTACTTGGGCGAGATCCGCTTGCCGACGCTGTTGATCGTAGGAAGCGAGGACGCCATCTCTCCTCCTCAGGAGATGCACGCGATGGCGGAGGCCATTGCAGGGAGCCGACTGATTACGATCCCGAAGGTCGGTCACCTTACGTCACTCGAAGCGCCGGATGAGTTCACGGCCGCGGTGCTCGAATTTCTTGCCGAGCAGGGGTAGATACCGCCTTGCGTAGAGCGATTTCTAATTGAGATCAATATCGCATTTCGGCAGCGCCTCTTTCAGCCGCGCTACGCCAGCACCGGTAACTTTTGTCCCTTTCAATTTTAGAGTTTGAAGGGCGGCTAGCCCTCGTAGATGCTCCAGTCCCGTGTCGGTGACTTGCGTTTCCTCAAGGTAGAGTGTGTCGAGATTAACCAGATGAGAGATGATCTCCAGACCGTCATCCGTAATCTGCGTGCCGGTTAACTCCAGTCCACGTAACGTAGTCAGACCCTGGAGAGATCGGAGCCCGTCGTCCGTGATTGACGTACGACGAAGATATAGTCTTTCCAGTCCCGTCAGTTTCTTGAGTTGCTCCATGCCGCGATCTGTTATCTGGGTATCATTGATCGCAAACGCCCTCAAGCTCGTCCGACTCAGCAGGTGGGGCATGGCCGCGTCAGTGATCGCAGTGTGGCCAACGTACAAATCCTCCAGCGCGGGCAAACTCTCGACGACAACCAGCCCCGCATCGGAGACGTGACTTCCCTCCAGACAAAGAGACCGCAGCGAGGGAAGATACTTCAACGGTTTCAATGCGGCATCGTTTATCCTATTCTCACAGGTAAAATAAATCCGGCACGTCCCGACGGAGTCCACATTCTTGAAGAAATCGATCCCGAGCCAGCGAACTAGCCAACCAGGCCAATGGGATCTTCGCTTCAGCGATGCCATGCCTGGGGCGAGACGTGGTTCGTATAGGACAATCGCACCGGCACTTTGCAATGCCGCGACCGCTTCTCGCTGCTGACTCGCCTGGTGCTTCCACCAGCCAAGCCATGCAAATACAACTGCGCAGACCGCTGTCAGTATCAACAGCGTTCGCAGTCTGTACTGCAACAGCCGCCGCCAAGGAAAGCGGCGTGGAGGAGTAGCGGTGGACAAACATGGCATGGTCTGCGACATGCTGATGTTATATCCCGCCAAGTGGGCAAATGGAGGGGCAATCAGGCGTCCAGTTACCGGATAGACACCTTGTTTACCTACCAGTGGCTCACGCCCCTCGCTTGCCTATTGTGAGTTCGATTCCGCGCCTTGCTTCGGCGTGGCACTGCACGAGTCGTCGTTGCACTTCCGCCACCAGCTCCTCGTCAGTCAGTTTCGCCACTTGTTCCGGCCAGATGGGCTCGCCGATCTCAACCTGGATCATGGCCCGGCGGGGATACTTTTGCCACCGCGGCCAGGCGGTGAACGAGCCGTCCAAGGCGACAGGCAGCAACGGCACTTTGGCTCGGCGGGCCAGGGCGCAGAAGCCGGGTTTGATCGGCGCCACCCAGCCGTCTTTGGTTCGCGTCCCTTCAGGAAATAGCAGCACCATCTCTTCTCGCTTCAGCCGCCGCAGTGTCTCCTTGATGCCAGATAGCCCCATGCCTTCGCGATCGATCGGGATGGCGTCGAGCGATTCGATGAGCCAGCGGAACGGAGCGAATCCGAACAAGGTATCACGGGCCACATAGTTCAATCGTCCGTTGAAACAGGTGCCGATGATCACCGGATCCAGGTGGCTCTGGTGGTTTGAAAGGACCAGGGCGCCGCCAGATTTTGGAATGTGTTCCCTGCCGCGCCCTCGGATGCCGCACACCAGGACCACCGCCATCCGGACGATGACGCGCAACGAATCGTACCAGACACGTTTCCAGAGCGGGCGTTGGGACATGGAAGAAGGGGTTAGGGGTTAGGTGCGCTCGGACTAGTTTTTCTAGTCGGTCTACCACTTCATCCGCACTGAGGCCGTCGGTTAGGACTTCGATGGCATCTTCCGCTTGCTTCAGCGGACCGCAGGGGCGGGTTGAATCGCGATGGTCGCGAATCTCCTGTTGCGACAATATTTCTTCAAAGGTGACTTGCTCTCCACGCGAGGTGAGTTCTTCCAATCTCCGTCGCGCCCGTTCCTGCGGAGTCGCGGTGAGGAAGATCTTGCACGGGGCATCGGGGAACACGACCGTACCCTGGTCCCTTCCCTCGCTCACCACGTTTTGACTGCCGGCGATGGTGCGCTGCAGTTCGACCAAGATTTCGCGGACGCCAGGGTTGTCGGCCGCATAATGCGTTGCCGTGGTGACTGCGATATCGCGAATCGACTCGCTCACGTCCGCTCCGTTTAAGAAAACGCGGTCGTCGTCCAGTTCGAGCTTGATTTCACGAGTTAGGGCAACCAGTGCCTCAGGCCGTGACCAGTCGTGGTCGCGTTGTAAGGCGGCCAGGGCAACAGCGCGATACATGGCCCCCGTATCAAGGAATCGAAATCCCAGCCTGCGGGCCAATGCTTTGGCGGCGCTCGATTTGCCAGCCCCCGCGGGGCCGTCGATGGTCACGATCATACCCACTCCACTTCCAATTGCACCCAGGCTCCGGGGGGCATGTCGATGATGACTTTGTCACCGTCTGGTTGCAACTCACCAAGTGATCCGCCGAGGAAATCGAGCCGTCGCGCGGCACTGATCCGGCGGTGCGAGTGGAACCCGCAGACTACCGCTCGGCCGGCGGTTTCCAGCAAGCGGACACGAACTCCCCGGACGCTGCCATCCGCTACTACCGGCTCCCAATAGGTGGCCACGACATTCTTGGCGTCGATATGAAACAGCCAGGCCGTAGGGATCTTCGGGGGCGGAGCATTGAGGAAGGCGTGCGTGGGTGGGGCGAGGCATTCCAAGGCAGCCGTCTGCGGATGGGTTAAATCCAGCCCGATTCCGAGGCGGAAGTGCTGCTTTGTTTCGTCACGGACGATGAGGATCGTATCTAACTGCCGGGTGCCAACGCGACGATGGTAGGGGAGACCGCCGGCGAGAATGGCAGTGCGCACATTGGCGCTGCGAATTTCGACATAGTGCGGGGCTTCGATACGCCTGAGTTCGGTTGCTTCGGCGACCAGCCCCACGTCGCGGTAGAGTGCGGCCGATTCGTCGGACCAGGCCAAGCGGGCCGCAAAATAGTGTTGCCAGGGATCGGCTTCGAGTTCCACCAGGGGTTGGATTTCCACATCGAGCCACAGCACCGGCGTGCCGCGAACAATGCTCGTTCGTTGCTTAAACTCCGCGACGGGTGTGCCCTGTTCGTCCAATAACCGGCCGCGGCTGGCAATCTCGCCGATCGCCGGCCCGCTGTGTGTAATCTCGACGCTCTCGGCCACCATCGATGAATATGATGCAGTTTCGTCGGGGATTTGCCAGGCGTCTCCCGCTTCAGGCCGCTTTCCGGGACGACGCAGAGCGACTTGTTGCGAGAGGCGATTTCCCCGGTGGCCATCGGTCATGATCGACTGTACGCCGCCAGTCTTCTCGTGGATGGTGACTTCGCAGAACTCATTGCGGAGGATTCGTCCCTCGGCCAAAGGCTTTCCTTCGGGCGACTTCCAAGTTGCACCCGGTTGGCCGGTGATCCACACATAGCCCATCGGAGGCACATCGACGCACACTTCCTTACGATCCGCGACCTGACGAGCGAAAGAGACTGGCGCGGTTTCGGCGGGGGGGGATTCGAGCTTGTCCGTTGGCACGACGATGCGGCGACCAAAGCTTAACGGATTCACAACTAGGTAGCCGGGAGTAGCGGGACCGGATCCGCACGGCAATGCGGAGGCAAAGTCACGGGTGGCTGGGGCCAATAGAGCGCGGGTGCCTGGGGCAAGTGGAGCGCCGCCCCAGCGCGTCTGGGGCGGCGCCTCGCTTGCCCCAGGCATCCCTCCACTTGCCCCAGGCACACCGGCGTTTTCACTAGGCACCTGACGCAAGACGGCAGTGAGCGTTTCGATGGCGTCTATCGCGCTCGCTGCTCCCTGCTCCAAGTATTGGCTCTGTATCCCCGAGACAGAATCGGCTTCTCCGGCGGCCACCTGCTGGGCCAAATAGGGCGTCCGATATTCGTCCGCCGTGAACCGCGTGATCTGCCCGGATACTTCGGCCTCGTTAAACAGAGTATCGAGCGTGACAAATCGGCCCACGACCGATCCATAGGCCGCTGAACGCCGCAGATCGTCGTAAAACATCGACGTCATACCCGGCCAGTGCGCAAAGGCCACGATCGCCACATGGTCCATGTCCATGGCCGTGCTCATGTATTGTGGAAAGGCGAGGATGCTTTCATGCTTGGCGGCCTCCAGGGGGACTCGAGTGAGGGCATCAATCGCCGTGGCACCGGTACCTTCCCAGCGGGTCAGACTCTGACGGGCTTGAGGAAACTTGCCGTCATCGAGCGTGAAATGAAGTGCGGCGGCGAAATTGAGTTTTTCTAGGATCTGCGGCAACTGGGGCGTGAGCCCTGCCCGGCGGCGGCCGAAGATGCGAGGCCGCGCGCCCAGCACGGAGTCGTAGACTTCAAGTCCGCGGTGAAAATTACCCAGGACTCTTTCCATGGGCAACAGCGGCCCCTGCGCTTCAGAGAACTCTCCTCCCACGAGCGAAGCCATTTCATTGGCCACGGATTCCCGCACGGCAGCGACGGAAGCTGGCTCATTGCGGTTCATGGCTTCGATGACCGATCCGCTGACCAGCAGGCTCAGCGGCACGCCCCGGGCCAATTCGTGCCGTAGCGATTTGCCGATGGTGGTGGGGGCTAGTAATGTCAGATCGAGTAGATAGCATTCGACGGGATAGAAATGGCTGCGCGACTGGTTTAGGGCGTCGAAGCAGATCGCCAATTTTTCGCGTGCCGTGTCTTCGTCCGATTCCAATGCCGCGTCGGCCGCGGCGATCAGGTGCCGAGAGAAAAGCTCCTCGTCGATTAAGCTGGAATAGCGCATCTGAACGGTCAGCAGTTCCACCAGCAGATGGCACAGACCCAGGGAATAGAAATCGGCCACGATTCCGGCAGGAAGGGGTGTAATCCGCCGACCGAGCAGATGGGCCGCGTTCTCAACCAGAGCGTCCCGGGAAACGGTTTCTCCGGCCTCGACCAGCAGAGCGCCGCGCTGACGGGCGCTTTCGGGCCAATGCCCTGGAAGGTCTTGGCCGCAGACGCGCGGCAGGACCACCAGTTTGCCACTAAGGTCATCTTCCTCGTTGTAGGCGCTGTGCCACATGGGCATCCGGCCGGCTCCGGCCAGGAGTAGGGGATGCCACAGAGATGTGTAGCAGGCTAATAAATCCGCGGCGGCTTCCCCCTCGTGGTGGTAAGGGAAGTCCGACCAGGCATGGCACGGCATCAGGACAATCGATTCATGTGGTTTCATGGGACTGCTCAAAAGTACTTGGAGATAGCTCCCAGAACCAGCCGCCTAGGCCGCTTGGTAGGTCCGCCTTGCCGAGACAGACCTTTCGTTGACGGCTGAACTGGCTATGAAGCATTGTTTCATGGTTCTTTTGGCGTCCATAAAAGGCCATACCGGCAGAATCGACCTACGGGAGGTCCGACTTGCCAAGGCAGACCGGTTATGCACCCAGGATAATGTGGGATCTCGTTTTGGCACCTTAGCCCCAGGTCCAGTCCGGCGGACCGGACTTACTTCCCCTTTCGTTGACATTTACCCTACCCCGGCGATAAAGTAGTAGCTAGGGAACAGAGTCCGCGGCCCGGTATTGTCTCTCCTCTTCCCAGCCGGAAATAGGCACTTGTGCTGGGGTGTGGCGGCACCGATTTATCTCCCCACCGCGGAGACAATCAAGAGGTTCGGTACATGGCAAAGGTTGTCGAAGCCTGGGGCATCGATATAGGCCAGTGCGCGCTCAAAGCGTTGCGCTTGCATCGCGATCCCGACAAAGCCGATCGGGTCATCGTCGATGCCTTCGACTATATCGAGTATCCTCGCGTGCTGAGTCAGCCCGAGGCCGACCCGGTGGCGCTGCTACGTGAAGCGCTGGAACTATTCCTTTCGCGCAACACGGTCAAGGGAGATCGAGTTGCGATCAGTGTCTCCGGTTCCAGCGGCTTGGCGCGGTTTATCAAACTTCCGCCCGTCGAAACCAAAAAGATTCCCGACATTGTTCGCTACGAAGCCAATCAACAAATCCCGTTCGATCTCAAGGACGTGATCTGGGACTATCAGCGGATGTTTGGCGGCAGCGAAGAAGAAGGTTTCGCGCTGGAGACGGAGGTGGGTCTGTTCGCGATGAAGCGCGACCAGGTCTACCAGGCACTGGAGCCGTTCCGCGCTGCCGGCATTCCGGTCGATATCGTGCAGCTCACACCTCTGGCCCTCTACAACTATCTGGTCTTTGATCGCCTGGGCAACCTGCCGAACGAAAGCGAGTTTGATTCAGAGAATCCGCCCGAATCATTGATGGCCTTGTCGATCGGCACAGAGACGACCGATCTGGTCATCACCAACGGCTATCGCGTCTGGCAGCGCAACATTCCCATCGGCGGCAGCCACTTCACCAAAGCGCTCACCAAAGAATTGAAGCTGACCTATTCCAAGGCAGAACATCTGAAGCGGAATGCGACGCAGGCCGAAGACCCTAAGGCGGTCTATCAGGCCATGCGACCGATCTTTAAGGACATGCTCACTGAAGTGCAGCGGAGCGTCGGCTTCTTCAACAGCCTCGATAAGACGGCCCGCATCGGCAAGGTCGTGGCCTTGGGCAATTCGATGAAGCTGCCCGGGTTAAAGCGATATCTCTCGCAGAATCTGGGCTTCGAAGTGGACGAAGTCGAGTCTTTCAACACGATGGGAGGACCAAGCGTCGTCACCGCGCCGGCTTTCCGCAGCAACGTACTTTGCTTTGGTGTGGCGTTTGGCTTGGCGCTGCAAGGTGTGGGCCAGGGGAAGCTGGCCACCAACCTGGTGCCGGTCGAAATGATTCGCGAGCGGATCATTCTGGCCAAGAAACCTTGGGCATTGGCTGCGGCTCTGATGCTGGCCTTTGCCGCGTTGGTGAGTTTCATGTTGTTGTGGTGGCCTTGGTCGCAGATCCAGGTCGCCAAGGACAAGTCATGGATTGAAGTCTCGAAGCGACTCAAGGAAGTGGATACGAAGTCGCAGGATTTGATCAATCGATTCAAGACATCTCAGGACAAGTTCAATCAATTGAGAACGCAAGGAGACGATCTGGTCAAGCGGATCGATCAACGGTTGGCTTGGCCCGATATGCTCTCGGCGGTCAATCAAAGCTTGCCCCACGACGCGCCAGGTAAGCTCCCGGAAGAATTGCCCGACCGTCGGCAGATTCACGTCGAGGACTTGCAGGTGCAGCCCTTCGACAATCTCTCCCAGTGGGCCAATGGGTATGTCCAGGCCAGGTACAATGCAAATAAGCAGCCTCCACCAGGGGGCGCTCCCGGGGCTCCAGGCGGGTTTCCTGCACCTCCTCCCGCGGCAGCTCCTGGCGGTCAACCTGGGATGGTAAGGAAATTTACGTCGGGTCCACCTTCCGGTCCAGGATATGTGGTGCAACTTCGTGGTTTTCACCTCCATAACAATGATCGCCTTGACCAAGGGGCGCAGTTCCTCCGCAGCACATTGTTGGAGGATCTCGACACAAAAACGGTCAAGGTGCCGACCGCCGACGGAAAAGGAACCATCGAAGTTCCGATCCGCGAACTGGGCATTTCCTACCCGGTGATTTTTTCCGAGTCGCCCCAATTGGTGGAAGTGAGAGTGCCCAATCCCAAGGCGCTGTTCGACCCGGCGCATCCTGATCGGGTTCCAGATCCGGCGGCACCGAAAACCATTTCCCTTTTAAAGTATGATTTCGTAGTTCAATTTGCCTGGCAGCCGCGGGTGCCTCCCACCCGAGCCACGGGACGACTGGGAGCCCTGGCCGCTCCTGCGTCAGCCAACGCCCTGGCAACCGATCGTCGTTAGCCATACCGAGGAAGAGCGTGGAAAAGCTGCAACCCATCCTGAGCGGACTGAAGAAGCACCATTTTTGGATTGTGTGCGTGCTTGCCATTGGGGCGGTGCTCGCGGGTTGGTACATGGCCTGGGAAGAACTTCCGCAGTCCTTCACCAAGAACAAGCAAGAAGTGAAGCGGAAGTTCGAGGATGCCACCAAAATTGAGATCAAACAAATCCCAGGCCAAACCTGGCCGGATGAAGCAGGGAAGCGCGCGCGCACGCTGCATGGTGAATTGGTCAATGCAGCCAAGAAGTTGCAAGCCGGCCAGGAGAATGAATGGCCAAAAGCGTTGGGCAACGAGTTTCAAGCCGCCGTCATAAAATTGGGCCGGGCAGGCAAATGGCCTCCCGAACGGTTGGAGGCTTTTCAGAAAAATGCGGCGGACGAAGTGGATCGCCTGAAGAAGCTGGTCAATCCCAACGAAGGCCCGCAGGCGGGGGGCGTTCAATGGGATCAAGACGATTTCAAGCAGTGGCGCGATCAATTTGTGTGGGCCGCCCCGATCAGTCCCGAAGTCATGTTCGAGGCGCAGGAGAAGCTGTGGGTAGCCAAGGCGGTTCTGCAATCGATCGTCAGCACGAATGAAGGCGCAACCGACCGATTCAATCTCCCCATTGCAGCGATTGAGGTGTTTGAGATCGGACCGGGTGCATTGCGCAATCGCTCCGCGCGACAGATTGAATTTCAGGGGGGACCAGCGCCCGCTGCACCGCCGCCCCCTGCCGCGCCTCCCGTTGGGGCTCCTCCCGGTGCGCCCGGCGCTGCTGCCCCGCCCCCCAAGCTCCCGGCCGCACCGCCCGCGGCACCCCCCGCTGCGCTGGCAACGATCAAACCTGTATCTGGACTGCGGGCGATTCCCATTCGCATCCGGGTGAAGATGAACCCCGACATGCTGGGACGATTGGAATTGGCCATGGTCAATGTGCGCGGAGTGCCGATCATCATCGACGATGTTTATTTCGCGCATGATGTAAAGCTCGTCCGCGAACGAGGCACACGCGAGCCGGCTGCTCCCCCGGCGGAAGCTGCACCAGGCGGCGCGGCTGCGCCCGCGGCAGGAGGACAATTGGCTCCCCCGGCAGCTCCAGGTGCGCCGGTCGGCACTCCCGCTGCTGGGGTGGGCGCTGCTGGGGTGGGTGGCCGTGCTGGTGGTGGTGCTCCAGGAGCCGTCGCCGCGCCAGGAAATCCTGGTGGCCCAGGAGCTGTGGAAGATCCGGCTGCCGTGCCGGCTTCTCCGCCTCATCTGGTTCAGGTGCCGCGCGGTTCGATCGTCGAGATTCAGGCAACGGCATATTTCGTGGACATGGGGCAGGTGGAAGCTCTTAAAGTCGCCATGAGCGACAAAGGACGGTTATGAGCCTCGAGTCTAGCGAAAAGCAGTCGGGACGATCGGTTCCCTTAACCGCCTCACAACAGGCGGCCGTGGCCAAGAATGCGGCGACTGCGGAAAAAGTGCGCAACGTGGTGGCCAAGACCACGGGAGGGACTGCGAAGCCCTCGAAGTCCGTCGGCAACGACGACTTGGAAGCCAAGGCCAGCAAACCGGCGGGATCGGCGACCTCAAAATCTAGTGCCGCGGCCGTGGCTGAACCACCCGAGCCCGTGGAAGACAAAGCTGCCGCGAAAGCCCGAGCGAAACAAGAGAAGGCCGAGGCCAAAGCTCGCGCCAAGGCGGAGAAGGCCGAACTGAAAAAGGCGGCGAAAGCGGAACGGCAGCGCGCGGCATCGGGAGGGGGCATCAAGGATATTTTTGTCCTGCATGTGGAAAAAATCGTGCTGGGCATCTGCATTTTGGCGGCGCTGGGAATCATCTACGCCGGGATCGGAACTCTATCCCTCGCGCCCAATCAACATCCGACCGACATGGGCAAGAAGTTGGACGGAATCGACGTTCGCATCAAGAATCCGAACTTTCAGTCGAAAGAAGGTGAATTCACGATTCCGGTCTACGAGGGGAGCGTAAGCCGTTTCAAAGTGCCTATTCGCCCCAACGCATTGGGCCTGACTGCGCCCTCCTTGGCCCTTCCTTTCTCGTGGAATCCGATCCTGGTGCCTCCCCAGAAACGTGGAGATCCCGAGTTGTATGCGCCGGGCCAATTATTGGCGACTGCCGGCAATGGCGTGTTCCTCGTTACACAACTCCAGCCCAAGAAGAGGGTAGCCGGCCCTCGTGATGCTCCTCCCCGCGCTGGTGCCGCCCCGGCTGGCGCCGTTGTTGCGGCTGGCGGAGCAGG
>JAIOPX010000258.1 GCA_021413705.1 Planctomycetota bacterium
GGACTATGTCGCTATTACTCTTTCCATCTACTATGCCGGCGCCTTGCTTCTGGTGGGCCAATGGTCGATCGGCAAGTTCGTACCAGGCGGTTGCGATAATGCCTCCGGCGTGGCCGCCGCGCTGGTTCTCGCCTCGCGATGGCGGCAACAGATTCCGAGCGATGTGGAACTCGTTGTGCTGCTCCCGGGCAGCGAGGAAGTGGGTTCCCTAGGAGCTGCCGCCTGGCTGGACGCCAACCAGGCAAGCCTATCCGCGACGCCTACTCGCTTCCTGAATCTCGACACACTCGGCTACGGCGCTCCCCACTGCATCACCACCGGCTGCACCTTGAGCGGCCCTCAGTATCGCTACCCGCGCGATCTGTTGCGTCGTTGTGAAGCAGTCGCCGACCGCCTGGGCTTGTCAGACGCAGTGGGATCCGGTCCCCCCACGCCCACCGACGGCGTGGCCTTTCTGTCGCGCGGAATCCCCGGCTTGACCATCATGACATTTCAAAAGGGATTCTATGTGCCCAACCTACACCAGATGAGCGACACGGCCGAGCGGATGGATATTGAGATCACGGCCCAGTCAACCGAATTCGCCTGGGAAGTGCTGCAGGATCTGGCAAACTGAGCGGCACGGCGCTAGCCGCCGGTTTCACAAGTACGCGGCCGCACAGACCGGTAGCTAGCGCCATGCGGCTGAGTTTTCGACCACGCGGATCAAGACGTGAAGCTCCCCGTCGTTGTCCTTCAGTCCATCTCCGCGCTGGTTCTCTTCATCGTCGTTAATCGAAAGATAGACGACGCCTCCCTTGCGTGGCGTCAGGATCGTTCCCTTGCCGATGTAATGCCGTACATCAGCGATGCGAGCCACGAGACAACCGGCCGCACGTTCAGGCAAACAGTAGCCTGCGGGGGCGGGAATGTTTGCGGCGCCTTCGCCGCAGCTCGACTTGGCCGCCGTCCTGAACCGTGGTCGGCGTCATGACCCAACCTTGTTTCGCGGAAACAGTGACGGCTACTGCATTCTCCCAGCCTGCCGGAAGCCCCGCCGGTTGGGGCGGGCAAATTTTCCCCATCACCGGAGGATGCAGAATCTTAGGCGGCGGGGCGATATCACCCATAACCGCAGGACCGGGTAGTTGGATCCCGGCTGGTTGCTCTCCCAGGGCCGCCAGCGGATTGCCGGCGCGACCAAACAAGATCGCCCCGATCATCGCCGCCACGCCTGCCAACCTCCGGGCGATGCGGCGACGAATCGCCCGCAGCCCGACCGGGCAATCGCGCGTCAGCAGCGTGCCGTCATGCCGGCGGTAGAATCGCACACACAGGCGTCCCTCATGCTCCCGGACCACCTGTTCCGCCTCGGGCCGGGTCATGCTGGAGAGGTTGTAGACATTCTTGCGGCACTCCCCACAAAAACGGACGGTGTCGCTACCGTCCATCGCGTCCCACTCCGCCGTACAGGGCGAGGCCACGTCTATCGCATCGAGCAGAATCGGTAAGTCGTTCATGGAAAAGCCTTTGAGTTGATTCGATATGCTAGCGGCCGGATTATTCACACCCGGCCGCTTTCAAATCCCACCCATTTGACGACATTTGGCCTGAGAAAGTTCCCGTTCTCACTCTTAAGGGGCGCTGGCGGGAGGGATGTCCCAGATGTCGATCGCTCCGTCGATGGATGCCGCCGCCAGAACGCGACGTTGGCCCCCCAGCGCGAGCGCCGAGACTCCTTTGCCGTCGGAGAGTAGTTGGCCGATTTCCGTCTGGCTGGGTACGTCCCACACGCGAACCGTACCATCCGAGCCCGCCGAAACCAGCCGCTGCTGCCCATCGATAAACTCCAATCCGGTCACGGGACCAACATGACCGACAAAGCGTCCTCGCCCGTTCCAATCGGCCACTCTCCAAAGCTCAATGGTTCCCCCATCCTTGCCGACCGCCAGGTAGGTTCCCGCCGGTGAAAGGCTCAAGCTGCGAATGGCCGTGCCGTCTCCTTTTTGCTGGCCGCTGGGCATCAAGTCCCCCAGGTTCCACTGCACGATCGTCCCGTCCTCATGGCCCGTGATCAACTGCGTGCCGTCGGGTGTAAACAGCATGGCGGTCGCGTTTTCCAAGGGACCGTTGGACGCCTTGAACATCTTGTCCGTGTCGGCGTTCCACAACGACAGCCGTCGGCCGGCCGCGGCCAGCCACTGGCTGTCGGGCGAATACGCCAGCCGATGAGCGATTCCCAGAGGCTGCGCCAGATTGGATCGGACTTTACCCCGCAGTGGGTCAAAGATCCTGGCTCCCTGAAAACCCGTGCCGGCCAGCCACAGTCCATTGGGAGAGTAAACCAACTGATGAACTCCATCCCCCTTAAGTTCATGCTGGACCGAAAAACCTCGGGTATCCCAAAATTTCAATTCTTGGGCCACGGATGCCACGTTGGCGCCGTCGGGCGAAACGGCCAGCCCCTGGACCGCAGTCGTGTGGGCTTGAAAATGGCGGCGATGGGTGATGCCGGCGGGCTTCGTCACCGCTTGTTCGGCAGGTTGCTCGGCAACAGGCGCGACCAACCCCAGCCGCTGTCGAACCTGAAAGTAATCAAAGCGAGCGTCCCAAACAGCCGCACCGATGGCCGCGGAGCCGATCAACAGCAGAACAAAACCTGCCAACAACCAGCGACCCCAGCGCCGCCGGCGGCGTCGCCGCGACCCGGACGAGGTGCGATAAGTTCTCTGGCTAACCTGCGACTTGTGTACAGCGATCGTTTCGGAGCCTGTGCCGCCAATGAGCGTCGCAGGCAATTGCAGTGCTGCCGTACGTGTTGGTTCTTGCGAGATCGCCGGACGGCCTGTCGCGGAACCACCAGCCACGGAAAATGCAGCCAAAGGCGCGTCGATCGTTGTCTCAAAGCTCGGGGCGCCAGCCCCTGGGGCCAGTACGGGACAAGCCTCCAGAGCCTGGATGACTTGTTGCATGTTGGCGTATCGATCGTCGGGCCGCTTGGCGACCATCTTTTGATAGATGGCGTCCAGTTCCGGGGGGATGTCCTGGCGCTGGTTCCTCAAGCTGGGAGCAGGCTGCTCGCGATGGGCCAGAATTTTCTTCACCACGCTATCCGCGCCGTACATGGGCTGCCCATTGAGTAGACTGTAGAGCGTACACCCGAGGCTGTAGATATCGCTGCGCTCGTCCGCGCAATGGGTGTCTTCCGCCTGCTCAGGGGCCATGTAATCGACCGTGCCCATGATCTGGCCGCTCCCAGTGAGTTCATTCATGGTTTCTGCCCCTTGCGCGGCGGAAGCATAGCGCGCCAAGCCCATGTCGAGCACCTTCACCGTCCCGCGCCGATCGCGAAGCAGATTGGAAGGTTTCAGATCGCGATGGATCACCCCTTCTTCATGCGCGTATTGGATGCCGCGCGCCGCTTGCAGGATGGCCGAGACGGCGGCCTCGACCGTCAGAGGCCCGCACATGCGCACGATCGTGCCCAGGTCGTCCCCTTCGACATACTGCATGACGAGATAGGGGCGGCCATCGACTTCGCCGGCGTCATGCGCCAGCACGATATTGGGATGCTCCAGTCGAGCCAGCACCTCGATCTCGCGCTTGAAGCGTTCGACGGCGCCGGGGGATTCCGGCTGTATGGCGGGTAGCACCTTGATCGCCACCTGACGTTTCAAGTGGCGGTGCCTGGCGAGAAAAACTTGCCCCATGCCACCGACACCCAGCAATCGGATCAGGGTGTAGTCCCCCCAAGTGAGTCCACGGATGTTCCCCTGGCGGACTTGCTCGGCCTGGTACTCGCTCAGTTGGCTATTGGCGACACACTGTTGGAGGATCTCGTCTGCCGTTGTTTGGCTGCTGGCGCTGTGTTCGATATTGCGAGCGTCGGCCGTGGACAAGAGTTGGCTGGCGACGAGGTCAGACAGAAGTTGCTGAATTGAGATTGCCATCGAGCTTCGCACCGCCCCAGGGACCAACCAGGACAGAGTAGATTATAGTCTTTCTCCGCCATGCGGAGAACGATGCGAGGAGCCCATCTTTTTTTGCTGTTTTAGGATAATCAGCGAGCGGGAATGCACGAGGTTGCTGAAATACCGTCGTTTTTCAGTGCATGTCAGAAAACGTACGGCAATTGAGACGATGGGGTAGACAAACGAGGGGCAGTTCAATCAGTGCCTTCCGTCGATGTAACCTCAGCCGAGAGGCATCATCATTTCACTTCTGCTATCCTCAGTTCGTACACGGAATCAGATTGCATCGTGTTGACGAACCAAATGCGGTCAGCCTCCGCGTGTAGTTGCATCGAGTCCGCCCACAAACTGTAGTCGAGGTTATTCTCGATGGTGAGCTCGCTAACCGGTCCCATCGTGCCATGATGAATGACACGGAAGAACACCTTCGTAGGTGCATCCTCCAGCGTGAAACAGACAACGATACGGTTGCCGAAGGCGATCGCCCGAAAATGCCGGTTGGGGCACACTTTTAGTGATTCGAGGCTGGACTCAGCCTGGTAATACACGCCGGTCAGATTAGCGTTCTCACCTTCGCCATCCAAACCCCAAAGATAGTGGAGCGAATCATCCTTGAGCTGTACGACCGTCACATTGTATGCCCGCCCGGGTGTCTTGGAGCTGCGAATTTCGCGAGGGTGTAGCCACTTGCGATTTGTGAGCTGGAAATCGACCGAACGGAAGTTGCAGAGGAGATGTAGCAGGTCGTTGGCGATAAAGCAGCCATCGTATATTTCACCACAATCCTTGCTGGTGAGCTTGCCGAGTTGTGTGAGATTCAATTCCTCATCAACGCGGTAGACGGTGCAGTATTGCGCGGGTCGCCAGGCTATCAGGTACCAAGCGCCGACGGGATCGGAGACGACAAGTGAATCATACTGGATGGCAAGGCCCACGACACTTTTCACAACTAATGAGTCCGCCCCTTTTTTGAGCAGGCCGAAGGCATGGTCCCCATTGCCAGCGAGAGTCCAGCGGCACAACAGATCGCCGCGCGAGTTTACCGACAGGACAGGGGAGCCGAAATAATGCATGAAATCGTGCTTTGGCACGAATCCCTTCGGTTGAGGGATTAGGCGACGGCTGGCCGTGCCCTTGCTAAGGTCGAAAGCAAAGAGTTCCCCTTGCTGTCCTGTCACGGGGCCGGCTTTGTCGTTGTTCAGTGGACGGGCCACATACAGCAGCGGGCCAGGCGCAAAGATGCAGTTCGAGATGTGGTAATCGAACCCGCCGCCGTGCTTGGGAAACCTGTTTTTCTGAACGTGCTTCTTGACCAACTCGACCTTCGGCTGCTTGGCGATCTCGTCAGCCAGGATCACCTTCTCCTTGAATGCCTGGAAATGAGGGCCGAGGCCGAACTCCCTCTCCACGCCCTCACGCTCGAGTTCCTGGCGAAGGAACGCCACGATTTCAGGCGGAGCGGCTTTTTCCTGAAAAAGGCCGAAAGCCCACTGGCGCTTGATCTGCGGATGCAAAATTCTGCCGAAGTTCTTGATGCCGTATTGGCGTGCTGTGTCCACGCCCGCCAACTGCCAGGTTAGAACCAAGAGCGGCGAAGCCTCTTTCATTTCCAGGTCCTTCTCCGTGAGCGCAAAAAGGACAGGAGC
Organism: Planctomycetota bacterium; assembly: GCA_021413705.1. GTDB lineage: Bacteria > Planctomycetota > Planctomycetia > Pirellulales > UBA7805 > JAIOPX01. The sequence continues at coordinate 5,597 of JAIOPX010000258.1, forward strand.
GAAAGGAGCGGCTTCTTTCACTGCTTTCTCGGTGAAAATGGCCGCATGCCCCGCTGCTTGAACCTCAAGACCGGACAGCAATTTGAAGAAGGCCTGTTTGTCGGCGTTGCTCACTTCATTTGGTGCTTGTCCCACAATAAGGGCAAGGCCGATGAGCAAAACACTTGCGGACATGACACCCCTTCCATGCTGAAGTTGCCCGTTCACCTGCGGCCGCGTTTGGGCCTCACCACTGACACAACCTAGTGGCCGAACTTGCTTATAGAAAGTTTCTGCCTGTCACCTGTAGGCGACAATTTTGCAGCCTAACATGCAGGCGGCTAATTGTTGTAGGTTGTATTGTAGTGATTGCGTGCTCGGCTGTCACATCTTCCGCCGCGAGATAGGCAGTTGCCGCGTAGCGCTCATCAGGCCAGCGAACCGATAATTTTGTGTGCTGCTGCCAAGTCATGCCGGTGCCTCACACCGATATGTGTTAACGCAGGTTCCCGAAAAAGCTCGTTTTCAGAGGCTAAGCCGCGTAACTCGTTATCCGCCATAAGGAGGGCAGATCCTGTTGTGAAGAACTCAAGTCAGAATTCAAAGTCCCGGAAAGCGTCGGAATTGCTTTGGATAAGTCGATGGGGCCTCCAGGGGATGGTCCGCCCCAAGCCGGCCCGCGGCGGGGGCTAAGTTTCGCAAAGCTGCTCGGACAGGTACAGATTCGACTTTTCAAGTGGGTTTCGGGGGGCATTGGAACCGGCGACTAGCCACGCGAACGGCCGCGGGGGTAAGATGGCGGCAACAGCGGACAGGATCGGTCGATCCTCGATCTGGTGGCCTCGGGCGTAGCGTCTCGCTTCAACACCCGCGTGGCCGGTCCCCCGCAGAAAGTGAGAATCGTATGGTCAACGAATCGACCGGCGGCGCCACGCACGCCCAGCGGATCTCTTTGACAGCGCATGAGAAACGGCACTTTGTCGCGACGATGTGCCAAATGACCGGGCTGGGAAATACGTCCCTCAACAAGTACGCGAAGATCGCCGGGGTGCCGACTGCGAAGCTTGGCGACCGAAATTTCTGCTGGACGAACGCGGAGGCGATCAAGATTCTGACCGCGATTCTGGATGGCAACAGCGAGGCTGGGGTAAGCGAGCATTGCCAGGCCGCACTGGAACGGCTATCTCACATCCCGATATAGCCGGAACCAAAGAAATTTGGACAGGAGGGAGCAGAGGAAGCAGAGTCAGGCGAAAGAGAGAACTCTGCTTCCTCTGCTACCTCCTGTGAAGTCATTCCTGAAATCCGCGCGGGGGGCGTCAAGGTTAGTAGTACAGAAATGTCGCAACACGGAGGGGACAGACGCATCGGTCTGTCGAGCTTATAATGGTTGGCGCACTTGAGGTTTGCCGTTATGGAACTGCTGTGGGCGACGCTGTTGATGTTGCTGGCCATTGCGCTGATCGTGGCGGAGATTCTCTCCCCTCCGCCGTATGGCATCATCGGCTTTTTGGCGGTCGTCTCGGCCGGAGCGTCGGTCTGGATCGCGTTTACGCATGACGCCGCGTCCGGCTGGGTGTTCTCCGCGCTGGGGATTGTCGGCCTGCCCGCGGCGGTGGCCCTGGCGATTCGCCACTGGCCCAATACAGCGATGGGGCGGCAGGTGTTGCTCCATGCTCCGTCGAGCGAAGAAGTGGTGTCGCCGGAAGACCCGCGCCACGTCTTGCCGCAACTCGTCGGCCGCATCGGAAAGGTCAAGTCGGTCATGCTCCCAGGTGGGACGATTATCATCGACGGCCAGACCTATGAGGCCGTCAGCGAGGGCATGTCGATCGAGGCCGACGAACATGTTCGGGTCGTCCAGGTGCGCAACAATCGGCTGGTGGTGCGCAAAGTCGAGGGGCCGCTTCAGCCTGCGGAAACCGACGATCCGCTGGCCCAGTCGGCCGAATCGCTGGGTATTGAGTCATTCGACGAGCCGCTGGGTTAAGGTCGCTGGGTTGACTTTCGCCGCCGGGCGGATACAAGGATGGTGTCGGGTATAGTATCCTTCACGCTCCGCGTGAAGTGGCGCATCACGCGGAGCGTGATGGTTACACTGACAAGCATAAGGCCAATCTCCATGACGCTCTTCGCCGCCGACATCGCCAACATCATCACAATCGCGGCGATCTTGTTCGTCATCCTTGTGTTGCTGATCTTCCTGGGCATCTTTCTCCGCTACTTCAAGTGGTGGATTCAATCCATCACGACGCGGGCCAACATCGGCCTGCTGGACCTGATCGGCATGACCTTTCGCAAGGTCAAGCCAGACCTGATCGTCCGCAGCAAGATCATGGCCGTGCAGGCGGGGCTCGACGACAGTTCTGGAATCACCAGCAAGGCGCTGGAAGCGCACTACTTGTCGCGAGGCAACGTGCCGCTGGTCATTCAGGCCTGCATCGCGGCGGCCAAGGCCAAAATCGTGGACCTCGATTTCAAGCTTGCCACGCAGATCGATCTGGCCGGCCGCAATGTGTTGGAGGCCGTGCAGACGAGCGTCTATCCTAAAGTGATTGATTGCCCGGCCCGCGAGTCGGGACGCGAAACGCTCGACGCGGTCGCCAAGGACGGGATTCAACTGAAGGTCAAAGCTCGCGTCACCGTGCGGGCGAATGTGCAGCGGCTTATCGGCGGGGCCACCGAAGAGACGATCATCGCCCGGGTTGGAGAAGGGATCGTCAGCGCCATCGGCTCGTCCGATTCATACAAGGAAGTGTTGGAGAATCCCGACCGCATCTCAAAAGCCGTACTCGCCCGGCGGCTCGACGCCCAGACGGCGTATGAAATTGTCTCGATCGACATCGCCGACATTGACGTGGGGATCAACATCGGCGCGCGGTTGCAGGCCGATCAGGCCGAGGCCGACATGCGCGTGGCTCGTGCCCAGGCGGAAGGGAAGCGGGCCATGGCGGTGGCGCAAGAGCAGGAGATGATCGCCCAGATCGAGGAGAGCCGGGCCAAACTGGTGGAGGCCGAATCGGAAGTGCCCAAAGCCATCGCCGCCTCGTTCCGGAGCGGCAAGTTGGGAATCATGGATTATTACAAGCTCCGCAATGTCCAGGCCGACACCGACATGCGGCGTTCCATCGCCGGGGCGGGTAGCACTCCGACCAGAGCGAAGTGATTGTCATGCATGAAACCGCGCTCATTGGCGCTCTGAGCATTGAACTGCTGATCAAGGTCGGCATCCCGCTGTTGATCGTCGGTTTTAGCGTCGTGAGGCATCTGCTTGCGCTGGCCGCGAAAAACCCGGCCGTTCCGCCAGTGACGACACCCACTCCGAACTCTGCGCCGCGCAAGAACCCAGAATTGTCGGATGAGGTGGAAGCATTTCTTAAGAATGTACAACAGAGACAAGGGCAAGGGGGGCAAGGACAGAGTGGGCAAGGACAGAGGGGGCGCCGTCCCCCCACGGGACGCGAGAGTTCACCGCGCCGAGCAGCCGCGATGGGCGACGTGGTGGAAGCCCAGGTCGTGGGGCCAGCGCCGGTGCCGACGCTGGTTTCGCGTGGAGAGGGCTTTGGCAGTGGCGCGACTTTCAGTGGAGACGCAGTCGCCAAGGAGGCGGAGCAACTCGGCCGGCAGACCCAGGAATTGGGGGCCAAGATCGATCAATCCGACGAGCGGTTAGCGGAGCAAATTCACTCCACGTTCGATCATCAACTTGGCCAGTTCGACGCCAGTCAGGCTTCCAGCGACGATGACACCCAGGCCACCAGCCAGGCAGACGATCACTCGCGCGACATGGCCACCGATTTGCGGCTGATGCTCTCCGACCCACGCGATATCCGCCGCGCGATCGTGCTCAACGAGATTCTCAATCCGCCGGTCGATCGCTGGTAGCGGCCCGGGGACTTTGAATTCAGCGAGAGCCACGCGCCGAAAACCCGGGCCGAACTCGGCAACCGACCGCATTGGCAACCTTGAAGGGGAGAGGGATCATCGAATTCCCCTCTTATGTTTCCCGGGAATGGAGACAACACGGGGACAAACATCCTTGTGGGCGCTTGGGTTACAATAAACTCCTGGAGATGCTGAAAACCGAGCGAGTCGTGATCTTGAATTACGCGAAGTTGCGTGTCCCCGTTCTGTCCCACATGAATGTGCTAGGCATCAAACCGGGTACGTCAGGCGCAAAGAAAATGGCCGACGGAGGGCTGTCCTCCCGTCGTTGTGGGCGGAATGGCCTCCTCTTCATGTTGCGTCCTGCCTTGCTGTTGTTCTGCGCTTTCTGCCTGCTCGGCTTCGCCTCTGCACGCCCAGCATTGGCGGCGCTGCCGGCGTCCTACTCTTGGCGACACGTATCCGGCGACGGCCAGCATGTTCTAGTGATGGTCGCACCGGTGTCTCTTCAGGAGGATCTCGACCATTTTGCCGGTTGGCCAGGGCATGCCAACGAGGTGGAAGAAGTCCGAGCCATTCGAGCCAAATATACCCAAAGCGGCCTGTATCTGAACAACGGCTCGACGGTTCCGCTGTGGACGATTGGATACTTCGTCCGACCGAATGAAGTATATCTCGCCGCACATGGACGATTCTTGGTTGCGGCTAACGATTGGAGCGCGCACTCAGGCTTCCTGGGCGCTTCGCTCGTAGTTGCCTTTTTCGATAAGGGCCAGTTAGTGGCAGGGTACGATGATCACGACTTGATCCAATATTTGAAAGCCAAGGCATTTATTTGCGGATCTTGGACGGTCGGCCGCGCCGACAGCCGTTTCGATGAGCAAACTTTGACCTATTATGTGCGAACCAGCCAGGGAGAAAGTTTTACGTTCAATATCCAAAACGGCAAGCTCATTCGCCATGGGTCGCCATGGCCGTATTACCTGGGCACGATCTTCGCAACGCTTGTTGGGGTACCCTGCCTGATTCTCTTGCGGAAGAGAAGCCGCCGATCGCTAGGGGCAATGATCGTCATCCTGATCTGCCTCAGCCTGTTAGCCGATGTTCTGATGATTGTCCTGATCGACGTGACGCTTCACATCTCGGCTTTCGTGCTGATCTCGCTGATTGTCAGTCAAATGGGACTGGTGGCGATTTGGGCGGGGCTTGGTTGCAGTCACGCGGGGAAACGCTTAGGCGTCGCTGGCGCAATGTTCCTGGTCTGGTTCATCGTTGGTGGTCTACCTCACGACGCTACATTCCCTGGCGTTCTCAGTCGGATGATGGCCATGCAAATTGCGGCCGTCTTTCTGGTGCTGCAGGTTTTTCGACAGAGAGGATACCGTTGGGGATTCGTGGACGTCTTGCCGCCCGATATTCAGTCGGAACCCTGCCGCTGGCAATTTACGCTGAAAGAGTTGCTTGGCTGGAGCGTCGTTTTCGCGGTTTGTCTTGGCATCAACAGTCTGGTTCCATACCGATCCGCGATCCGTCTGGACGAGATGTTCCTAGCGCTCCCGGCAATGGTGATCGTGGTCTTGGCCGCCTGGGTTGTGTTGGGCAAAAAGCATGTCGGCCGGCGCAGTGCGGCATTGGTTCTTATCGCGCCTGTAATCTTCGCCGCGCAACTCTGGATAGGTGTGCGGTGGTTTCAGGCCGTTTTCGGGCGCTCGGCCGATTGGGGCGAGATCTTGGTATGGGGACTCGTGGGACTGTTCCAGGCGTTGCTGATCGTCGCAGTGCTAGCGGCCTTTCGCGTTCGCAGCTACCGACTGCTGCAGTTGAAAACCCAGTCTGTCAGTGAAGGACGAAACCACACAGCCACCTAAATGCCTGCCTAAGTGTCGAGTGGCAAGGTAATCAGCCACCACCCGTAACTGCTGATCGCCACTACCACCATCGCGAGAAATCCCCGAATCCACCAGGACTGAAACTCGGTCCTCTGCTGTTCTGTGCGACCTCGAATGATCCAGCCGAGCCACCAACAGCCCAGGACGATGGCCATTCCGACCAGCGATATGATCCGAATGTACGAAGGCGTCAATAATACCGGGGAACGCACGTCATCGATGGACGAGGCAACCGGCATCGCGATCGCGAGGGTCCAGGCAAGAAGGTGTGCGTACTTGGACTTGGCGAGCCCCAGCAGGAAACCGATCGGCGCCAAGGCGATCCAAGTCGGCAGGGCGAGCATCGAAAACGAACCGTAGGTACAGACAAAGTCCGTCGGCCAGCCCCAGTGGTCCACGAGCGTACGCCGCACCTCGCCCATCCATCGGCCGCCAAACCACTGATAGGACAACATATCCGCCGCAAACGTCGTCGCACCGACAAACCCAATGCTGAGATGAAAAGCAACACACGTAAACATGAACGTCCGCAACCGGAACTGCGGCCGCCGCCGCCAAGGAAAGTGGCGATCTGCTTCATGCGGTGATGGTTCAATGCTCATCTCGTTTGTTATAGCCAGTCGCATGATACAATGCAGCATGGAAAGACATCGCTTGCAATTCACTATCCGAGGTTTGTTGTGGGCTACGTTCTGGCTGGCGGTGAGTTGTGCAGCTTGGACGCTAGCTGCGGCCTTTCTGAATGAGCCCCGATATATACACGTCGAGCACGACATCTGGCCCATCCACAACCGCCCCCGATTGGCAACGATGCTCTACGTATTTGTGGGAGTCGCTAGCCCTTGCATGGCAATTGGAATGTTGGACACACATTCTGAAACTGATTTCTGAAGCTGACTTGTATCACGGCTTGAAGCGCTCCCGACGACAAAGCATCAAGAAACTTCCAGGCGTCGAAGCCGGGTGGATGTTCCTTAGGGCTTTATTTCACTTTATCTCTGACAACTGTAACGGGGATCGTGATTTGTTCCCACTGTAAATCCAGGCCGAGATCATCAAGGGGTACTCTTTCGTTTGCGTTCGGCCAGTTGATGGTGGAAGCGTGCGATAGTTGGATGGACCAATGACCCTGCAAGGAAGTCATGTTGACCACCGGGCGACGATAACGGATTTCCAAAAATCGCGCCAGTTCGTCCATGGATACCCCATCGAGCGGCCAGAGATGGTCCGCACCGACGGCGACGCCTTCCACCTTGATCGGTGCCGAGTTCACTGACGGTTTCAGCCGGTGGCCGGTGCGTGCAATTCGAATCGTGAGGGAGGAGATATTGCGATCCTCCTCGGCAATATCCAAATCCAAAGGCTTTGCGATCACTTTCAAGGCCTCCCGATCTCCCCACGAGTAGATGACCTGGTAACAGGCTTGGTTC
>JAIOPX010000259.1 GCA_021413705.1 Planctomycetota bacterium
GTGCTTGTGAAACGAACATCGTCTGGTTTTCAATCGCTTACGGAGGGGGATGGAGAATTCGCAACTTTCATCGAAACACTGCCTCCAGATGACGAAACCCTGGGCTTCGACACGAGGCGATCAGCGAGATCATGACAGCCTGGCTACTATCGACGAGGCTTGCAGTGCGAGTTTTAATTGCAGTGGCGCGGAGTTTTATTCGACGATCCAAACGCGAGGATTGAGCAAAAAGTTCTGATTAATCGGGCCTGCGAAACTGGATAAAGTGGGCGGGTGGCTAAGTAACCCAGGAGTGTGCTTTCTCCCAGCTTCTCAAAGGCTAGCAATGGCAAAGATTCGAAGCCGTTATTCTTGTCCCACGGGTCGCTGCCGAATTGGATATGCTCATCCAATTCGACGTCACCTATGAAGACGAGGCGTGTGAATCCTTCGTTTGTCGGGACTCGGCAACATACATCCCGACGAGTTGTTGGGACTCATGCTGCCCCAGTTGGGGCTCCTCCCTGAAACAGTCGTTCAGGGTGTCGGAAATGGGTCGTTTTTTACCGAGTCCCAACAAACGTATGAGTTGATGAAATGGCCAGCCGGCAAACAGCGATTACCGGCAGCAAAAAGCCGGCCAGCCCAGGAACCAGGCAGGGTTCGGATGGATAAATATCTCGCTTCCGCCAAGAGTTAGGCCCGCAGGAACTTTGCCGTCGGCGCACTCGACTCAGCCCGGCCAAAACATTCACCATGCCGTTGTCTTCCGCAGAGATGCCCCCGTGGAATTTGCTGCGGTAGAGGCAAAGATAGCTGTTTCCCGCGCCGATCAAGTCGCGGTCATGGTATTTTGACAATGACAGATCGGAGCGATTAACAAGGCATGGTCTGCGCCTACTCCGGCCATGCCGATCTCAGTTGCCAAACCTCCAGCGACTTGACTTGCGCCGTGCCATCCTTGGCAGACAGAGAAATCTTCTTGTCACCCGACGGCGGCAGGAAGCAACTTGACATGCTGAAGCGACCGTCGGCCCCGAAGACCTCGATCGAGGTTCGGTCCACCAGCACTCGCAGCTTCACCTTGCCCTGGATTGGCTCTAACTTCGCGGTTTTGCCGAGAAAGACCACCTGCTTCCTCTTGACGTCGTACACCACCGGCGTACCACGAATGTTCAGCGTTACCTCCTCGGCATCGCCCGGCTCAAACTCCAGACGGATATCAAACAGATCGCCCACAATGTCCTTCAGCGGATTGACGCCAGGTTTCAACGCGATATCCTTGTAGCTGTGTTGCTTGCCGTGGATCTTCTCAATCTCGCCGACCGGTTCACGGCATAAACGGATGCCTTCGGGCAAGGTTTGTAGCGTGATCGCGCTGGGGAATGACATCTGTTGGTTGAACGGCATGGCCGGATATGTTCCCCCGCGCATCCACGCGATCTGGATCCGCCGGCCGTCCTCCTTGGGAATGTCGCTGTAGCTCTGCGCGGCGTAATAGTTGTTGCCGAACTCGAAGCGGAACGGCCCCGCCTCTGTGGTGAACGTCGTGCCGTCGAACTTGCCGATCAGGTAATTGCTGTTGCCACCCCAGAAGACCCAGCGGGTGTTTTGGGCATCGCCATCCACGGGCAACTCGAACATATCGGGACATTCATCCGCGCCAAAGGGTGCAAAGTCGCTAAGTTTCGTCCACTCCTTCAGGTTTTGCGAACCGAACAGGCCGTATTTGCCGCGGTCGAGGAACAGCGACATGACCCACTTTTTCGTCGGAGTGTGCCAAAATACCTTGGGATCGCGGTTGCCGCCGATAACGTGCTTTAACACCGGATTCTTGTCGTACTTCGTCCAGGTTCGACCGCGGTCGTTGCTGTAGGCAATGGATTGGGTGAAGGGCTTGCCGGCGGAAGTATATACGCACACGATGACTTTCTCGTCACCAGTCTGAAAGCCGGTCGTGTTGTCCCAGTCGACCACGGCCGAACCGGAAAAGATCGTGCCTAGCTTGTCCGGATGAAGGGCGTGCTCAAGCTGCGTCCAATGGACCAGGTCCGGGCTGACGGCGTGCCCCCAGGTCATGTTGCCCCAGTTGATGCCGCTGGGGTTGTGCTGAAAGAACAGGTGGTATTCCCCCTTGTAGAACACCAGCCCGTTGGGGTCATTAAGCCAGTTCTTCCTGGCCGTGAAATGGAATTGCGGGCGATAGGTTTCGTGGTACGGCTTTTTGGGAACGGATGACTCTTCCTTGCGAGCGTTGCTCTGGGCGATCTGATCAATGTTGATATGTCCCCAGCCGTCTGTCGCTTGATCGACGATCTGAATGGTCGCCGTCTTGCCCGCCAGATTCGCGACATCCCAGGTGGTCCACTGCAGCAGCTCGTTGTCTCTACCGGAGGCCGTGCGGACCACCTTGCCGTCAATGAGCAGATTGATGCAGGCGGCGTCCGGCTTGTTGCCCCCGCCGATCAGAAAGTTGATGAACTTGTGCTCGATCGTAAACGGAGGGGAAGTGAGCGTGCCCGTCGTGGAATCTCTGTTGAGATAGGTGTTGACCAGTCCCTTGCCCTGAAAACCCGAGACGTTCTGCTGATTTGGCAAAGTGCCGTGGCACGGGCCGGTGCCAAAGCAATTGCCGGTGACCTTCCAGTTGCCGTAGGTATCCCCCTCGAAATCAGCAATCACGATATCGTCGGCAGCCTGGGCGGTAACCGCGGCGAACTGGACCGGCTCCGGCCTCGGTGCGTTCTTGGCGTCCCGAACGGCCCCTGAACCGGCCACGCGTGCTTTCTCCTGTGGCATCGGCCCCCGGTTACTGCGAGCACCCGCGAAGGCGTACCAGTACGTTGTGGCCGCGTAAGTCACCTTCGTGGGCTTCCAAGGCATAATCTCCAAGTCGAAGTCAAGCGACCGCTGAAACGGAATCGCGTCCAGGTTCCGCGTTCGCGTCAGCGTGTTGTGTCCTTGGGTCATCTTTGGTCCCACGCGCACCTGATTGGCGAATGGAGTCTGCATGATCCCCTTGGGCGCATAGGAGTAGTTGTAGTAGTCCTCCGTGCCCGTGCCCACATGCGATGGAAACGATTCACCATCCACCCGGATTTTCTCGTCTCCTTCGCCATACCAAGTGGCAACCGGGTTATAGAGGGCCAGCGTGTCACCGACATATACGCCTTTTCCCTCGATGCCGATGTAATTCCAATCGATGGGTGGAGGCACGGAGATGTCGGCTTGCAGGCGCCAGTTGGCATGGAAATACATCGAGTGATCGTCCCACTGCCAGTCGTTGGTCGTGGCGGTCAAAGTCGCCTGGACTGGCACGCTGCCGACGTTCTGAAGCGTGATGCGCCCGCTCTTCCGGTAGGGCATGACCCAGCGGCAGATCATCGTGCCGTCCTTTTCGACGGTGCGGTACCAACTTTGAAGTTCATTGACCCCCACGCCGCTTCCAAAGAAGTCGCCGGCCGGACACCAAGCGGTTGGTTCGCCGTCGAATTCGAGTTTCACGATGGTGCTGCGCAGCACCTGTTCCAATCGCTCTTTTGGCGCGTCGAGCCGCAATTCGAGCCGCCGGACCGCATGCGGCCCCTCTGGCAGGTCCACGGAGACTTCACCGCTGGCTGGAATCGACGCTTGGCGCGACGACATATGGCCGGCCACAGCGGAAGGCGGATGGGCCAGGTACTCGTTAGCCCGCGCCAGCACTGCCTGGGCTTTCTCCATTGCGCTGGCTGAATAGCTCTCGACCTGCGTATCCTTCGCGTACTGGCGGTAGTTGATTTGATAGTATCGGGCTGCCTGCGAACGGACGTCGGCCTCCTCCCAGGTCACCAGGCAGTGCCTGGCATAGGGGATCGGCAAGTAAAGCGTGTTGCCGCCGGTCCCCTTGGCGTTGTAGCCGGGATGGGGCAGCAGCAGGGAGGGGCCGGCCGCGAGGCCGCCGGACATCAGGTCGAAGGCGGAAAAGCGGAGTGCCGGTTCCTGGGCACCGTCAAGATAGATCCGCAACTCGCCCCGTTTCGCGCCGCCGGACGTCAGCCAGAATCGCACGATACAGCCAGGACCGTCGGCGTCCATGAGCACGTAGCGGCGATGCCCATCGACCTCCTCTGTGCGGAGATATTGGCTGTGGTCATTGTTGGCGAACCAGCCCGGCTTGTCCGGCGCCATCTTGGCACGGTCATAGCTGCTCGCTTGACGACAGGTGAACTCGGGCGCTGGCCAGCGGGCCGGAGCGTCGTCATCAACCATCTCGCTGAGCAGCGACTCCAGCGTCACTCTTTGTCCCGGAGCAGCCAAAGCCGGCGCACTGCATGGCAAGGCCAGCAGCCCGGAAGCGACAAACAGCGCAAGCCAATTTATCGGGCGGTCAGTCATTTTCTCTGGTTCCTGATCGACGTGCGGTTGTCGATTGCCTTGTATCGCGGCGATCCGATCGGGGGCGGCCGTCACCGCGGACCTCCCCACGTAGATCATATAGTCGACGTTGATCGTTCGGCTCCCCAACTACCCCCGTGAAGCGCATCAGATCCTGGATTAGAAAAACGCTCGCAGGTTCTGGCAGTATAGGCGCTGTTGACACCGTCCTCAATAATCGGTGACAAGCGTAGGCCGCATGAAAATGGGCCGATCCGTTGCAACGATCCACAGTGAATTGGGGATCGCTCCGCAAAAATTGACCAGATCCGAACTGAAACACCTGCGGGCAAGGGTTCTTGCGACTGCATTGCCCCAGCCCGTGGCTGCCCTCCGCAGGCCGTTCGGCGTGCCGGAATAACTTCGTTTGCCGGCCTTGCGGTACTCAACCCGATAGCCATTCATAACTTGTGGCTTGTCGAATTCAAGAACTCAAGTCGGAATTCAAAGTCCTGGCAAACGTTCGAGGCCGGGGTTCCTGGGAACGTGGGGCCCCCGATAGCGGGTCGGCAAACTGGCAGCTCTGCGGCCATGCTTTTTTCAATCTCGGTATATGGATCACACGCCAAAAGCGCGGTGCCCTCACACCGACGCGAATTGGACAGTGACCGGAGTGCGCACAGGAGGGCGTGTCCTGAGCGGGCAATGGCTTGGGCCTTGACTGCTCCGGCACGACACACAGAGGCAATTAAGTCAAAGGCACGGGCGGTTGACTCCCGTGCGTACAGGAAGACGACGAAGATCGTTGATCGCAAGATGTGGGTACATCTGACAAGCCTCTTGGTTCCCTCCACTTTTCGGCGAAAAATGCCTTCTTATCGGACATTCGAAACGCCCTAATCGGACATCCTATCGGCCGTATCTTGCAATTCCGGCCAAATCCGACAGATGAACCCGTAAAATGAGAATAACGCAAGTATAAAAATAAACGTCACTTGCGACAAATTGTCGCAAGTGACGTTTATTTTTACACTTGCGTTATTCTCAGTTTACGGGTTCAACAGTCGGAATTGGCCGGAGTTGCAAAGATACGGTCGATACGATGTCCGATAATGGCGAATCGAAAGTCCGATAAGAAGGCGTTTCTCATCAAAAAGTGGAGGGAACCGCGAGGCGTATCAGGTGAACCCACATCTTGCGATCAGCGACCTTTGTCGTCGGCCTACGCGCATGGGATCTAAACGCCAGTGCTTGTGACGTGATTGAGTCGGTGTGTCGCACTGACGCGCGCAGTGTCTACCTGGGCGAGCCACTCGCACCTAGTGGTCAGGGCGGCCCGCCGCGGGAAGTCCCACCGTCCCAGCAACCCCGGCCACATCCACATAACAGCTTGTGGCGAAGCGAACCATCTCAGCAAACGAAGGATTCAGGGCACCGAGCGTCTCTTGCGAATGTGTGCCGTGCAGCATCATCGGTGTGCTGTTCCGCTCGCCGAAGTGGGCAACGAACTTCATCAAAATCAACGGCGGACTGCAATTGGCGATGAATTTGGGGAGTATAGCCGTTTTCGCACGGTATTTGCTGATGTACGGTCGTCGTTCCGGCTAGACTGTTGTCACACGCTCTTGTCGCGCGGCAAGTCTCTTCGAGAACGATCTGCTGCTGATTGTCGGTCAGGGTCCGCGCGCGTCCCATTAACTTGTCATGCTCTTATCAAAGGAAACAGGCACCATGAGATTGAACCGCTGGCAATTTCTCGCAGTCGTAACACTGGCTGTAATGGTCGGTTACATCGCGGCCTGCAATCGGGCCACACCCGAGCGTGACGCTCACGCAGCCGGAGTCTCCACGCCCGCACAAACAACGCCCGCACGTGACGTGACTCAGTCGCAGGTTGCCGCCGTTGACGGGGAGCGATCTGTTTCATCACAAGTCGCGCAGGTTGCCGGCACGGCCCGCCCTACCGCGAACGGCAAGAAACCCAACATCCTCGTCATCTGGGGCGATGACATCGGCATCCAGAACATCAGTGCCAATAGCCGGGGCATGATGGGCTATAAGACGCCCAACATTGATCGCATCGCCAAAGAAGGCGTGTCGTTCACCGACTACTACGCCCAACAGAGCTGCACGGCGGGTCGCGCGGCCTTTATTGGCGGCTCCGTTCCGCTGCGCAACGGCATGTTGAAGGTCGGTCTGCCCGGCGCAAAAGAAGGCTGGCAGAAAACCGATGTGACGATGGCCACGGTTCTCAAGAGCCAGGGTTACGCCACCGGTCAATTCGGCAAGAACCACGAAGGCGACCGCGACGAGCATCTGCCCACGATGAACGGTTTCGACGAGTTCCTCGGCAACCTCTATCACCTCAATGCGGAGGAGGAGCCAGAGAACCTCGACTATCCGAAGGACCCGGCCTTCCGGAAGAAGTACGGCCCGCGGGGAGTGCTCAAGTGCAAGGCCGACGGCAAGGGCGGTCAGACCATTGAGAACACCGGCCCGCTGACCAAGAAACGCATGGAGACTATTGATGATGAAACCGTAGCTGCGGCGAAGGAGTTCATCACCCGCCAGGCCAAGGCCGGACAGCCGTTCTTCTGTTGGTGGAACGGAACTCGCATGCACTTCCGCACTCATGTGAAAGCGGAGCATCGCGGCATCTCCGGCCAGGACGAATACAGCGACGGCATGGTCGAGCACGACATGCACGTCGGCGAATTGCTCAAGGTGATTGACGACCTCGGGCTCGCTGACAACACCATCGTCCAGTATTCCACCGACAATGGTGTGCATTACAACTCCTGGCCCGACTCCGGCACCACGCCCTTCCGCAGCGAGAAGAACACGAACTGGGAAGGTGCCTATCGCGTCTCTTGCTTTGCGCGCTGGCCCGGCCATTTTTCGGCAGGTTCGACGCTCTACGGCATCGTCGCGCATGAGGACTGGCTGACTACCTTTGCCGCCGCCGCCGGTGCGCCGGACATCAAGGAAAAGCTTCTCAATGGCGTGGAACTCAACGGTCGCACTTATAAGAATCACCTCGATGGCTACAACCTGCTTGATTACTTGGGCGGCAAGACAAAGGAGTCGCCTCGCAAGGAGTTCATCTATGTGAACGACGTCGGCGAGATTG
>JAIOPX010000038.1 GCA_021413705.1 Planctomycetota bacterium
AACCTGCTTCAATCTCACCGAGGAGGAACTGTGCGCGATTTGCCGCGACACGCGGCGTGATCCGGCAGTCCTTTGCGTGGTGGAGCAGCCCCGCGACTTGATGGCATTGGAAGCAGCCGGCAGCTATCGCGGGGTCTACCATGTCTTGCTGGGACGCATCGCTCCGCTGGAGGGTGTCGGTCCCGAGCAATTGACGATCGAGCCGTTGGTGGAGCGGGTTCGCAGCGGCACGGTCACGGAAGTCATCATGGCCACAAATCCGACCTTGGAGGGAGACGGCACGGCACTGTATCTTTCCAACCGTCTGGCCGATTTTCCGGCCCGCATCACTCGTCTGGCCCGGGGAATCACCTCAGGTAGCGTGCTGGAGTTCGCCAACAAGGAGGTTTTGAACGACGCCATGCAAGGGCGCCGGCCGTTTTAGGATTGAGTTCCATAAGGCGAGCGGGGGGCGTAAGCCCCCTGTTGCAAGGCGAGCGGGGGGCGTAAGCCCCCTGTTTCCTCCAGCACCGGTTGCCGCCGATCATTGAGAGCAAACACATCACCAACGGCCGGCTTCCGCCGGCCACTCACACCGACCGCTCGCCTTATAAGCAAATTCCGCGCCAAAATACCACATACCTATCGCCGTCCAGGCCACTTGGAAGCTACAATTGCTCTGAGGAGCATCAACTCGACACAAATTACTGGCCGCCGCGCTTAGGCAGCAGCCAGAAATCGTCCTAGAGGCGGATTACGCAATGCGACTTTCATTCGGCCAAGAACTTCGGATGGTTCAAAAGCAGGTGCTTGCACCGCGAATGATCCAATCGATGGAGATCTTGCAGTTGCCCATTTTGGCCCTGCAGGAACGTATCGAGCAGGAGATGCAGGAGAACCCCACTCTGGAATTGGTGGAGGAAGACCCCGACCTGCCCGAGGAAAACGTCGATCTCGAAAATCCCAACGCACCCACGAGCGAAGAGCGGGAGTTGGTGGTCGATTCGACCAAGAACAGCGAAGAGGATTTTGAGCGGCTGCTGAACATGAACGAGGAGTGGCCAGACCACTTCGAGGAGCGTTCCCGCCCGTCCGCAGATCGCGTTGAAGAGCAAAGCATGCGGCAGCACGACACCATGGCCAACATGGTGGACCGCCCGCAGACGCTGCAAGACTATCTGCACGATCAACTCAGTTGGTTCGATCTCGATCCCGAAGTGCGGCAACTTGCCGACCGAATCATTTACAATCTCGATCCCAACGGCTATCTCACCGGCCGGCTGGAAGACCTGCTGGAGCCAGATGCCCCCCCGCAACGCCTCACGCTGGCGCAACGGGCGCTGGCCGTGGTGCAGCGGCTCGATCCGCCGGGTGTGGGCGCGCGGGACGAACGAGAATGCCTGCTGCTGCAACTCACTCCGGGCATGCACCTGTATGAAGATTTGCGGACGCTCATTTCCAACCATCTGGAAGACCTGGCCCACAATCGGCTTCCGGTGATCGCCCGCAAGACGAACATGACGCTGGAAGCCATCGACGCGACCCGCGAGGAGCTCAAGCACCTCAACCCCTGGCCGGGTGCGACATTCGCCAGCGCCTATGTCCCCTCCGTCACTCCAGACGTGACCGTGGAGCAGGATGAGCAAGGACGCTATCAGGTGAAGGTGGAAGACGATCGCACACCGCATTTGTATATCAGTCCCTTCTACCGCAAGCTGCTCAGCAGCGGCGAAATGAAGCCGGAAGAGAAGGAATACATCAAGCGCAAGATCAACGCCGCGCAGTGGCTGATCGAATCGATCGAGCAGCGGCGCGGCACGTTGGCGCGCGTCGCACAGGCGATTGTCGATCATCAGACAGAATTTCTGGAAAAAGGCCCGGAGGCGATCGAGCCGCTCAAAATGCAGCAGATTGCCGACAAGGTGAAGGTCCACGTCACTACGGTCAGCCGGGCGGTGGACGACAAATGGATTCAGACGGCCCGCGGAATCTTTCCGCTGAAGCGGTTCTTCGTGGGCGGCACGGTGAGCGCCGATGGCGAAGAAGTGGCCTGGGACGCCGTGCGGCTTAAATTGCAGGAAATCGTTGATCACGAGGACAAACAAAAGCCGCTGAGCGACGACGACCTGGTGGGGGAACTGGCCAAGGCCGGCCTAACCGTGGCCCGCCGGACGGTGACGAAATATCGCAAAGCGATGAACATCCCCAGTTCGCGCCAGCGCCGCGACTGGTTGAAGCGCGAAGGAAGCAACGGGACGCCGCCGACTGCCAGCGATCCCGAGGTTTAGCGGTGCGGGCAACGCCCCACGTTTTTCGGCTCCGGGTGCCATGCCCACGTTAGAGGCAGGCTGATCAATGATGGCATCCAGAATCTACGGTAGTTATTAGTCTTGGTGCTACGTGGGCATGGACTGAGGGGCTCTATCCCGACCCCAGCCCACATGCCAACGTATTCAACTTCCTTGCCATTCTCACTCTCATCGAACAACAACCACCCTGTTGCTCACTCTAACGTGGGCATGGCACCCAGGGCAAAAGAAAACGCGGGGCGTTGCCCCGCCGCTAAACACCGCGTGCGATGCACACCATGCACATGTCATCGCTCTGAGCCCGACCAGCGACGAACTTGCGGACGTCGGACAAAATCTGCGGCCCGATCGTCGTGACATCGGCCGTTTTTTCGCCCATCCGTTTGCGTAGCCGAGCCAACCCATACAGTTCGTTGGCAGGGTTCATCGCTTCACTGAACCCGTCGGTGAAGATCACCACGGCATCGCCCGGTTCCAGATGCACTTCGCACGGTTCGTATCGATAATCGGCGTCGATCCCCAGCGGCAGTCCGGCTTGTGCCGGGTCGATGGGTTCTACGTCGCCATTGCGCCGCCTCAGTAACGGCGAGGGGTGGCCGGCATTGAACACCTTGAGTTGGCCGGTGGACGGATCGAGCACAGCTGCCACTAGCGTCACAAAACGGTCTTCCCAACCGCTCTGGATGAACGTGGCGTTGAGCCGGGTGATGCCGTCCGACGGATTAATATGACTGGCCAGGCAGAATCGCGTTTCGGCCGACAGCTTGGCCATCAGCAGCGCGGCGGACACACCTTTGCCCGAGACGTCGGCCAACACCGTGGCCATCCGTCCCCCGGGTAAATCAACATAGTCATAAAAATCGCCGCCGACTTCGCTGGCGGGCGTATAGAAATCGAAGAAGTGGTAGCCGGCAATCTGCGGCGGGGCTGCCGGCAACAACCCTTGTTGCACACGATGAGCCATTTGCAGGTCCAGATCGACCCGCTGCTGCCGCATCGCCCGCTCGTGGAGTTGGGCGTTCTCGATGGCGATGCCGGCCGGAGCGGCCACGCCAGCCAGAATCTCCAAA
>JAIOPX010000287.1 GCA_021413705.1 Planctomycetota bacterium
CGACAACAAAGTTCAGCCGCTGCCGGCCGCCGATCCGTTCAAGTTCGCGCTCGACAAGCTCCAAGGCAAGCCGCGGACCGTGCTGCTCTCGGAGGATTTTGAATCGTATGACGTAGGGGTCAAGGAAAATGCCATCGGCCCATGGATCGTTCAGACCAGCAGGCGCAAGGGACAAGGCGTGCGCGTGGACGATTTGGCGGGCGAAATTGCCAAAGGCAATGCCCAGGCTGACGATCAAAACCGCCTTCCTACCCCGCCTCCGTCGATTGGCAAGCGGGCCGTCATCCTGTTGTGTGCGGCACAAAATCCGAAGGATACGTATCCGCTGCTAGCCCGCGAGATCGACGGCCGTCCGCTCACGGGCACCTGTCAGGTCCTCATCGAATTGGAAATCCAGCCAGTCACCACAGGAGTTCAGCCTTCCTTCGCGCTGGCCGCTGACGCAGGACACGCTCCGGGCATCGAGCTGTGGCGCAATGCCGACGTCGCGGCACCGGCTATCCAGTGGTCGCGCGGGCAATGCTATCGCCTGCGCGTATTGCTCGGCGTGGTGGATGGCACGCCGCGCGAAGCGCGGGTCGAGCGATCCGCCTGGCGTGGGGCCGAAGGTTGGGTTCGCGACGCGAGCTACGCCACCCCGGTTCCGCCGCTCGATTGGAAGACACCCCCTCGTTATGCCATCGTCGGTTTTCCCATGGTCTCCCCGGCAACGCCCGCGAGCATTTTCTGGATCGACAATGTGCGCGTCGAAATGATCACTGACAAGTGAACGTCATCTCATGACCCCTGGAGCAACGCTCATCGCAAATCTTGTCTCTTCAATTAGAAATTAGAAATCCTAAATCAGAAATTTAGTTCCGTTCTCCGCCTCCGCCGGGGTGTTCCCGGCCGAGAAGCGAAGAACACTTGATCAAACTCAAAAAGGTGAGCCAATGTTATCGCCCAAGACTTCACTGCTGCGTCGTGGAATGTTTTGTTTTGCTTCCCTGCTGGGCGTCGTCGCCCTCTCTACGGCCGCCTCGGTCCGTCCGTGTCCTGCCGCCACCGTCACTCAGGTGGGTTCGGACATCAGCAATGGTACGGTGACCAACACGCTCGACCGCTGGCGAACTACGGACTACGTCAAGCCGCTCGACGCTGATGGCAGTGCGGGAAACTATGTCTACGGCACAGCAGGCTATAGGCTCTACGCTTCCGCTCAGCCGACACCCATTTCCTTGCCGACGTTCGTTTCATCCGTCACGCCGCTGGTCAACGGAACTCAGGGACCGATCAGCGGATGGGGCGTTATCGATAACGCGGCTCTTACCGGCATCGGTCCCGTCGCCAATGTGGATACAGGAATGATATTTAACAACGCTACGGGTGTTGGGGACCCCCTCAAAGCGCAACCAGTGGGTACGGAAGCCGATTTTCTCGAAATTACTCTGTCTGCCAACCAGAATTTCCGGTTAGGGATTGTCACGGGAAACATAGGCGGCGCAGCCTTTAATCCCGCGTCCTTGCGTGTTCGTCAAACGGTTGGCGGGTCAGGCAATTCCGGCCTGATGGTCGGCGATTCTGACTTTACGGTAGCGAACGATAACAAGACGGACTATTACTTTTTCGATATCGTTGGCGGCGCACTGAACGACAAATATCGCGTCTCGCTGGTCAGCAGTGCTGCTTCCGCCCCATCCGGTACAGTCTATTTGCACGGTGTCACATTCGACGTCCTGGCCGAGGCCGTCCCCGAGCCGAGTACGTTCGTCCTGGCCGCCCTGGGCCTGGCCGGGATGGGGCTGGTCGCCTGGCGGAGGCGGAAGTAAAAGAAATGCGGAATGGGGAATGCGGAATGTGGAATGAAAAGAGCCGATAGCGGGCTCCACGGGTCCGCGTGAGCAAAAGTAGCGAACTTCGCGCCGGTCGGTCTGACGCGGGGTAACATTGGCTGGGCCGTCGCGGACTTTGATAAGAAGTCCGCGGCGGCCCTTTTGTTGGAGTTCAGACTTTAGCCTGCTGGTTCTCTGAAAGTAGCCTGAAGGCTGGACTCCAACGTCCGCGACGGCCATTTTTGAGCGACTTGAACTCTGGTAGCACAGTCCGCGAAGTGGGAGCACATGAATTTTACGGCACGGCAACGACGAACAGGTTCGTTACCTTGACGCCATCGTAGTCCTGGCCATGATTCAGGTCCTCTGAATGGAGTGTCCCGCAACCAAATGTCTGGCCGCAGCGATGATCTGGGCGTCGAAATAGGATATTTGGTAGCGACTTGCGAGCCGTATTGCGTCTTTCACAATAGCGGCGTCGATGGCTGCCAGCGGAAAGGCCAACCAAAGGTCCACCCATTGTTCTGCTTCGGCCAACGTCAGAGGAACTGGCCGGCGTGGAGAAGTGCCGGCATTGATGAACTCCGCTGCGACCTGCGCAGACCAAGCCCAATTGCTGTTAGCCAGTAGCTGTCGGGCGATCGTCGCTTTCTTTGCTTCAGACGGCTCGGTGCTGATCGCGTACAGGAAAATGTTCGTATCGACGAACGAATCAGGAGCGGGCATTGCGCTGCTCGCGTGTGTCCGGCGTCCCCACGGCGAACCGCCAGTTCGCTTGGCCGAAACGCTCCTTCATTGCTTGGCTCGCCTGCTGAGCGTCCTCCTTCTCGGCCCAGAACCGCAAGTATGCCGATACGACATCACTGATCGACGTGTCCAAGGCCGCGGCCTTCTGCTGGGCCTTGGACAAAGTTGCATCGTCAATGCTCATCGTGATGGTCTTCATCATGTCTGTCTCGTCCTTGGCACAGTTGTGCAATTCCGCCCGTCAGGAGTATAGCATGGGAGGGCGGTGTGGTCCAGAATGTGCTTCTCGTAAGTCCAATCTTCCGGCCGGGTTACCTTGTGTGCCGCCGCTTCACGATCGCTGCGGTTGTTAGCGCTTTTTGCCCAGGAGCTGATTGTGGAATGAAGAGAGTAGATAGCGGGCTCCACTGATTCCGCCGACCGCAGGTCTCCTCTGAGGCTGCGTGGGATCCCATGGAGGGAAGTTGAGACCTGCGGTCGTGACGGTGGCATGGTCGGAGACCATCCCACAACAGGGCACCAAAAAGAAAAGCCTTCGCAAGTGCGAGACTTGCGAAGGCTGGAATCGTAACGGTAGCAGTCAGCCGGCTTACCGTGCTCCGACCAATTGCTTCTTTTCCTTCTCCGCCTTTTTGTCCAGCAGGATCTGCTCCTGGATCGAGGCGGGCACCTTGCGGTAGCGGGAGAATTCCATGCTGAACGTGCCCTGGCCTTGTGTCATGCTCCGCAGGTCGGTTGAGTAGCCGAAGGTTTCGGCCAGCGGCACTTCCGCTTCGATCCGCGCCGTGCCACCTTCCATCTCGGTCGAGGTGATCATGCCGCGGCGGCTGTTCAGTTCGCCAGCTACGGCCCCTTGGAAGTCAGAGGGGACTTCCACCTCGAACTTCATCACGGGCTCCAGCAACACTGGCTTGGTCATCAGGAACGTCTCGCGGAAGCAGTTGCGACCGGCAGTTTGGAACGCCATGTCGGAGCTGTCCACTTCGTGGTACGAACCGTCTTCCAGCACGGCTTTGATGCCGACGATGGGGTACTCGCCCAGCGGACCCTTGTCCAGCGACTGTCGAAAACCCTTTTCGACGCTGGGAATGTATTCCTTCGGGATGCGGCCGCCGACCACCTCTTCTTCGAAGATGAAGTTTTCGGTGGCGTCTTCCGGCAGCGGTTCCAGATAGCCCTTGATGTGGGCGAACTGACCGGAGCCGCCGGTCTGCTTCTTGTGGCGGAAATCGTAATCGGCCCGGCGGGTGGGAGTCTCGCGGTAGCTGACCTTCGGGGCGCCAACTTCCACTTCCACCTTGTACTCGCGGCGGATTCGTTCCACGTAGATTTCCAGGTGCAACTCACCCATGCCGGCGATCACAGTTTCGCTGGTCTCTTCATCGGTAGAGACTTGGAACGTGGGGTCTTCCTTGCGGAAGCGCTGCAGAGCCTTGGTCAGGCGATCGCCCGAGTCGCGGGAGGTGGGGCTGATCGCCATCTTGATGACGGGTTGCGGCACGAACATGTTTTCGAGCGTACACTGCTTGGGCTCGGCGCCGTAGGTATCGCCGGTGGCGCAGTCGGGGCCCATGATGGCCACGATATCGCCAGCGGAGGCGGAGTCGATTTCTTCCCGCTTGTCGGCATGCATCCGCACGATCCGGCTGAAGCGTTGCTTCTGCCCGGTGCGCTGGTTGTAGTACATTTCGCCCTTGCTGATCGTGCCCTGGTAGAGACGCATGAACGTAAGCTGTCCGTACGGGTCTTCGACCAGTTTGAAGGCCATGCCCACAAATGGCGCAGCCGGATCGGGTGTCAGCGGGATCCGCACCGTCAGATCGTCCCACTTCATGGCGGTCTTCGGGCGATCCACCGGAGAGGGGAGATAGCGGGCGATGGCGTCCAGCAAAAGCTGCACGCCCTTATTCTTCACGGCCGTTCCCATAAACACCGGGGTGCAATCCTGTCCCTGCACCGCCTGGCGCAACACAGAGTGGATCAACTCCTCGGTGACGGCCTCTTCGCTCAGCAGCAACTCCATCAACACGTCGCTGTACATCGACAGCCCTTCGAGCATGTGTTGCCGGGCTTCGGTGGCTTCTTCCTGCATGTCGGCCGGAATGGCTTCTTCACGCACTATTTCGCCATTGGCGCCGTCGAAGTAGTTGGCCTTCATGGTGATCAGGTCGATCACGCCTTCGAACTTGTCTTCCTTGCCGATCGGCAATTGCATCAGGATTGCATCGCAACCCATTTTCTGGCGGACCTGCTCCACGACGCGTTGCGGATTGGCGCCGGTGCGATCCATCTTGTTGATGAACGCCAGGCGCGGCACATGATAACGCTTCATCTGACGATCGACGGTGAGCGACTGCGACTGCACGCCACCGACGGCGCACAGCACGAGCACAGCCCCATCGAGTACGCGGAGACTGCGTTCCACTTCGACGGTGAAATCGACGTGGCCGGGCGTGTCGATCAGATTAATCTTATGTTCCTTCCACTCGACGGTGGTGGCGGCGCTGGTAATGGTGATCCCGCGCTCTTTTTCCAATTCCATGTGGTCCATGGTGGCGCCGTCTCCGCCGCCATGCACTTCTTGCATGCGGTGAATGCGGCCGGCGTAAAACAGGATGCGTTCGCTCAAGGTGGTCTTACCCGAGTCGATATGAGCGGAGATCCCGATGTTTCTGACTTTGCTAAGTTCCATGGCAACACACGATTGAGAAATGGGGAGCGATCTGCCAAGCGACATACTTGGCGGGCGACGGCCGCGAGGGACGCCGGATCGCAATGGACTACCAAACAGCGCACGCCAGCAGGGCTGGCACTTTCGGCATGGCTCCGGCATCACTAGGGAAACCAGAGACGGGCGGGGCGCCGAGCACCTCATTCTAAGTTGAATTCGTCTTTGCGGCTAGCGCACGTTAAACCAGTTGGGCAAACTTTACCGCCAATGTCTGCGCCGGATGCGAAATAATATGGGCACACGGGTTCTTTGGGCAACCCCAACTCGTGACAAGGCATAGGGTTACGGTGGACAGTCCCACTTTGACCCCTGCTCCCAGTTCTATCCCAGCACAGTGATGCTGGCTTGCATAGCAAGCGTGAGACAGCCCCCCTAGGTTCCACTTTTCGTGCAGTGCAGCAGTTGTTCCGCGGCGGAAATCTGTTGTCGAAGGGAGTTTTCGACTTGCTGCGGGTCGGATCCTTCGGCCAATACCGTAAGCACGGGTGCGCCTCGGGCAAGCAGACCGTTAAGCTCTGGCACGTCAGCCACCGACGGCCAGAGGCTGCCGCGGTTCTGATGGTCAGCCCATAGGAGTAATTGTCCAGGTACGCGATGTGCTGCGGCACTGAAGTGAATTGCTTTGCCGGCAAAGCAACGCGCGACAGTCGTGACGCTGGATGGCAATCGACTTCTGGCGCAAGCATCGACATGCAGACCGATGGCTGAGAAGCCACAGGCCCGTTCCAGCACTTCAGCCGAAGCAGGATAGCGGGGATTCACTTCCAGCGGCCAGACACCCACGTCGTTGACGACCGTATCGACGCCGAAAAGTCCAACCAGTTGGAACTCCGCAGCCAGGCAGACGCCGATCCGGCAAAATGTGGACTGCTGCGAAGGCGTGAGGGCCAGAGGGCCGATCGAACCGGCGTAGCTGAAAGGTCCGGCCCCGGTCCAACTCGTTCCGGTCAGTTGCCGCGTGACGCCCAATAGCCGTGCATCGCCGCCGGCAGCCACGAACAGAGCCGCACACGAGAACCCCTCGATGCGCCGCTGGAAATAGCAGCCTCCTCGGATTCTGCCGCCGCTGGCTCCCGCGAGTCTGGAGAACTGACTACTTGCTGCGCCATCCCATACCGAGATCCTCCAACCGCCCCCACTCCGCAGCGGCTTGCAGAGCCAGGTGCCGTCGCGCGGAATTTCAGTGGCGGAGTACGTTACATCCGGCGCTAAGAGGCCGCCGCGGCGGAGCGTCTCGGCCAGTCGCACGGGATCGCGAACGGCCCGCAGCACTTCGCTGCCGTTTCCCCATAGAATTCGCTTTTGCGATAGCGCATCAATCAGCCGGGGATAGTTCTCCAGAGCGCCAGTGTAAATCAGCGGGGCTAGAGG
>JAIOPX010000288.1 GCA_021413705.1 Planctomycetota bacterium
TTAAATTCGAGAGTTTTGGCTTGCGTGGAATTTGTGAGCGGGCGAGGCTGTTTGGTGGCGAGGCCCGAATCGAGAGTCACCACGGCGCAGGAACGACCGTCGCCGTACAGTTTCCGTTGCAGGAGGAGACCTGAAGTTCGTTTTGCGATCGGTGGTTTTGATCGGCCGCTGGACGCTAGCCACCGGTTTGGCCTCGGAATCTCGCACGGAACCAGAGGCGGGCACCGTCCGCCGCGGCGGATAGTCGGCTTGCCGGCTGATGTTTTCCGACAAAGCCTGGCATTGTCGGAGCGAAAGACGAGTGTTCCCTCATCCTTCAATAATCCGCGCGGGCTGCGTGGAAGATCAAGCTCAGAGTGCTACATGCATCTCGCTAAACCAGAAAGCTGCCCGTGTCGCCAGCATCGGCGTCGCTCTTGGGTTGGACGATCCAGCTCAGGCTGGCCAGGTCGGCCTGGATCGTCCGGGCGAGATAGAAAATCAGTCCAAAACCCAGCAGGCTGCCGGCGCTGAGGATTCCAAGTATGGGACGGCCATGCGCACTGCCAATCAGTACCAAGACTACAACGGCCAATAGTGGTAGCGACGCGGCCAAGATGAGATAGCCCCAAGTGCGGCGCGAGAGACGCGTCAGTGCCACATGATCTGGCTCCCCCGGCGGTTCGCTTGGCAACAACCGCGGATAGAAAGCTCGAACGGAAAGAAATGTCACGCCAAAAAAAGGATAAGTCGCTGCGATCATTCCACATAGCGCCAGCGATGCCATGAAATGCATGTAATGCGATGCTTCCAGCGGCTCACCCGCCAGATGCATGAGCGTGGGATAGAGAATACCCGCGACGATCCATTCGACAATTCCCACCAGCGCTACGATGTGTCCCATTGCCAATGCCCGTTTCCTTGCGTCCGAAGTATCCGTGCCTGCCGCTAGGTTGCTTGCTGCCAGAGCCCGTCGCACCGGACGCGTCAGGAAAACAAGTACGAAGATCCCAATGGGAAAAGCAACGGCATTGATGCCTATTTGAACCATCCAGAATGTGCGCATGGCGTTTGGCGGAACAACTTCCGGCACGTTGTAGGCCGTGTTGAACGCCGCCGCGGGGACATTCGACAGGAGTGCTACCAATACGATGGCCGTCGTTGGCCAGCGTTGGGCGATGGCTCTCCAGCCGCGAGCAGGGGCCATGAGTCGCTGGGCATCGGGCCGCAAGCACAATCGCAATCGGGTCTCAATCTCGGCGCCGTTGGCCGGCCGGTCTTCGCGATTCGGCTGCAAGCAGGCTAGGAGTGCCTCGGACAATCCTGGTGGCAAGTCGCCCAGTTTCGCGATTTGGGCGGCACTGATTCCTGCTCGGCGGCGTTTGAGCATCGCTTCGAGCGTGTCGTTCCAGCCTGATTCGAGCGGCTCGTCCGCATAGGGCCGCTGGCCACAGAGCAGTTCCCAAAGCACGACGCCGAGCGAGTAAATATCGCTTCGTCCGTCGAGTTCCTCGGGTTGCCGGTCGTGCATCGGGCTGCAGGCCTCAAGCTGCTCGGGGGACATGTAGGCCAGGCTGCCCCCAAAATAAGCGGCCGGCGTGGCGCCGTCGAGCTTGGAGCAAAAGCTGATGTTGAAGTCAGCCAGCCGCGGCGCTCCCTCGGGGGTCATCAGCACATTGGCGGGCTTGAGATCGCGATGCAGCACGCCGCGGCGATGCGCGTAGTGCAACGCGGAGCCTAGCTGCATCCCGATTCGACAAACCGCTTCAGGCCACGAGCATGACGCGAGCGACTGCCGCGTGGACGATGATTGCTCGGCCGACTGTCCGGCCTTATCGAGCGCCGCATCGACGGCCGCCAGCACGATTCGGCCGCTCCGTTGGGCCGGAGACGTAGCACGGGCCTGCTTCACCACGTCTTGCAGCGTCCCGCCGGCGACATATTGCATATAGAGCAAACGCAAATCGCGCTCGGCGTCGTAGCGTTGATCGTAGACGCGCACGATGTGAGGATGCTCAAGTTGCGCCAGAGTCTGCGGTTCCGTGCCGGCGTTGGCCGAGGTTTTGAGCGCCACCAGCCGCTGCAACGATCGCTGCCGTGCGAGGAATACGGTGGCAAAAGCGCCGCTGCCGAGTTCGGTGAGCAAATCGAAATCGTCGATCGTCTCGCCGACGGAGAGCGGGGCCGAAACCACGGGTGCGAAAAGCGAAGTCGTCCGCTCGGCTCCGTCGAGCCCCAATAGCCGCCGAAGCTGGTCGGCCTGCTGCGGAAAGCGGGCTAGGAAATCAGCTGCAATCACGGGCTCACCCGCCTGTTTGCGGAGGTGAAACTCCTCATAGACCAAGTCGCACGGCACGCCGCCGTCGGCCAATTCGGGAAAGCGGCCGAGATAGTCCTCGACTCCCCAGCCAGAAATTCCTCGCCGGTGACGATAGTCCATGTCCACTTTGACCAGTTCGATCAGCCCCAGTCGGCGGACGGGTGGAGGACCATCGGGTGCGAACTGCACCAACTCCGGCTCGATGCCCGCGCTGTCCCAGGCGGTCACCAGAGCGTTAATCCGCTCGGCAAGCAGATCCCACACCGTGTCGGCATCGTTCAGCCCAGGGATGACGGTAGGTTGCTCGGGCACGGGGAGAGGCTGGAGGGTTAGGGGCTGTAGGCTGTAGGAAGGTGCGGTGTATTCTGACGTAAAGGTACAGAATCGCAAAGGCAGTAGGTCCGCCTTGCCGAGGCGGACCTTTGGTGTTGATTCCATGATCTCAGATATCGCCGGCACAGAGTTTATGCCAGCAACGAAAGGTCCAGTCCGGCAGACTGGACCTACTTCGAACCATCGTGCTTGCTCACCCGTTCCTGATAGAATGGCCCCCATGACAGAGTTCTCACCATCCCTGGTCGATCGGGTGCGTCTGCACGAGCAGGACGCGCTGGTCGAGTTCCTCACCGAGCGGCGGCAGCCGTTGCTGGCGTTCATCGGCCGGCAGCTTGGGCAGGCATTGCGGCGAAAAATCGAGCCGGAAGACATTTTGCAGGAAGTGAGCGTCGATTGCCTGCGGACGTTCTCCGAGGTGGATCTCTCGGAGCGCGACCCGTTCGGCTGGCTCTGCCAAGTGGCGGAGCGGCGGATCATTGACGCTCACCGCCGCCTGTTCGGGGCGCAAAAGCGGGCCGCCGGGCGAGAGCAGCCGTTGGCCGCCGCGCCGGATCGGACAGGGCAAGGGGGGCTGGTCGATTTGCTGGTCGTCAGCATGACTTCCCCCAGCGCGGCTTTTTCCCGAAATGAGCGGGAGTATCGCTTAATGTCGGCCTTGGATCAGTTGCCCGAGGACGGCCGCCAAGCCCTTCGGTTGCGGTATGTGCAGGGGATGCCGTCGAAGGAAATCGCCGAGCAAATGGGCAAATCCGACGGGGCGGTTAGGGTGTTGCTCACCCGGTCGCTCAAGCGGCTGGAAGACCTGCTGGGACCGGATGGGGCTCCAAGACCCTAGTATTTGGTCCCAGCATAATATCGGGATCAGCCGCAGGGCGCTAGCCCCCGGTTCATTGCCGCTCGAACCAGGGGCTAGCGCCCAGCGGCTGATTTGTATGCCGGCGAAACTTTCTTTTTTACACAAAAAAGTTGCATTCCCCCTGGGGATGGAATACCATCAAGGCGCTTCGACCGAGCGAACCGGAACCGCGCGGCGAAGTGAGGGGCCGCCTCAACATCTGGCGCAGTCTCGCGCCCTAAGAGAAGGGAGGAGCGTATGGTCGCTTCATCGGTTCGA
Source organism: Planctomycetota bacterium (assembly GCA_021413705.1). Classification (GTDB taxonomy): domain Bacteria; phylum Planctomycetota; class Planctomycetia; order Pirellulales; family UBA7805; genus JAIOPX01. Next base: position 3,750 of record JAIOPX010000288.1, read on the forward strand.
GCTTCTTGGAATCTGTCGGTTCGTTTTTTCGTGGCTGGCAGCGGCGCTTTTGCGTTGCTTCTTCTTGCCAATTTCGCTTCGGCTCAATCGGCCAAGGCACTGCATCAGCGACACGCAGCCGAAGACTTGGTTGCGGAAGCGTTGCAACGGCAGATCTATGGCAAGTTCGATGAAAGTGGCCGACTATTGGAAGAGGCGCTCTCCCTTGCTCCCGATTGCCGCGCTGCTCGCTGGCAAACGGGCCAAGTTTATTACACGCGCAAATGGCTCAGTACGGATGCCGCCGTCGCGGCAGCTACAGGCGACAACCGCTTGGCCCGCTACGAAGCGCGCCGCGTCCGTGCGGCGAACACAGTGGAAGCCCAACTGCAACTGGCGGCGTTCTGTCACACTGAGGGTCTGCTCGATCAAGAGCGCGCCCATCTGACGCGCGTCCTGGAACTCAATCCAGACGAACCGAAGGCGCGTGCTGGCCTGGGCTTTACTCGCTCGGGAAATAATTGGATCACGGCAGATGAGCGGAAGCGGACGGAAGCTCAAGAAAAAACCCGCAGCGAGTCGCTCGCCGCGTGGAAATCGACGATGGAAAAATATGTGAAGTCATTGGACGCCACCAGCGTGAAGCGGCGCACATATGCTGAGGGGCAGATCGTGGAGATTCGCGATCTCAAAGCTATTCCGGCCCTGGAAACAATTCTGGCCACGCACAACGCCGCGGCTGCCGATCTGGCGATCAAGGCGCTGAGCAACATGAGCGACCCCGAGGCGGCCTTAGCCATCTCGCGGATTGGAGTCGAGACTCGCTGGCAATCTGCCCGCGTGGCGGCGGCCACGGCGCTCAAAGCCAGGCCGCGCGATCAATTTGTGCCCGCATTGTTGACGTCGCTGGCCACGGCAACCCGGACGAAGAGCGAGCTGTATCAGGATCCGCGTGGTCGGTTATTGCTCCGTCAGGTAACGGAGCGCGAACGGCAGAACGACAAGCAGCAACAAGTGGTCGTCACCGAATATCGCCGTCAGGCGGCCCCCGGCGATAACGGCCGGGACGCCTTGAACCGATCGCTGGCCGACGCCCAGCAGCGGTCCGACGCCCGTACCGCGGAAGCCGACCGTCAGCGGGAGCAGGACCAGCGGCTCAACTCGCGCATCATGGAAGTTTTGAGCGTTTCGACGGGAGCCAACGTGGTGGCCGATCCGGCGGAGTGGTGGAGCTGGTGGAACAAAGAAAACGAGATCTATGTTCCTGATACTAAGCCGGTGCAAACGGCCCTGCGCAGCGAACAGGTGATTGTGCGAGACGCCGCTAGGGTCGGCATGGCCGCTCAAAGTGGGGGCTCCCTCCGCATTCAGCAGGTGTCGTCTGACTGCCTGGCTGCCGGTACGCCAGTCTGGACCGAAACGGGCGCCAAGGCGATCGAAACGATTCGCATTGGTGATCGAGTATTATCGCAGAATGTGGAGACCGGAGAACTTTGCTACAAGCCCGTGCTTCGCACCACGATCCGCCCGCTCGGCCCATTAGTCCAGATTGACTTGCATGGGGAGTACGTGCAGACCAGCGGCGGGCATCCCTTCTGGATCGCTGGCGACGGTTGGGTGAAAGCCCGCAACCTGAAGGCCGGCAATGTGCTGTGCGCGGTGGGCGAGCCTGTGCTGGTCAGCAGCAGCAAAGTTGAAGGGAGCGCCGAGACCTATAACCTGGTCGTGGCCGACTTCAACACGTACTTCATCGGGAAGTCCCGTGTGTTGTGTCACGACAACACGCTCCGCGGCCCGACCAAGGCCGTCGTGCCGGGTTTGGCGGCGGAATAGTAGGGTGGGTGCTTGCACCCACGCTGCACCGTTCCTCGTTTGCACCCGTAATCCTACTCTTACTCACATGCCAAGGCACCGCGTGGGTGCAAACACCCACCCTACGATGGCCGCATGGCCTTGGCGATGACGTCGCGATCGAAGTAATTGATCGACATGCCAGCGTCCACCACGATCTGCTGGGCATTGATGCCGCTGGAGCGCGGGCTGAGGAGAAACGCCGCCACATGGGCGGCTTCCTCGGTCTGCACCGCTGCTTTGCGCGGAATGACCTGCTCGGCGTAGAGATAGGAATCGACGTATCCCGGAATGCCCGCCGAGGCCGATGTCTTGAGCAATCCGGGCGCGACCGCATTGAATCGCACTCGCGAAAAGCGGCTGAACGATTTGGCCAGAAAGGCCAACGAGGAATCGAGCGCCGCTTTGATCGGCCCCATGTAGCCATAGTTTTCGCTCGCCATCCGGGTCGTGGAAATCGAGATCGTCACGACGGAGGCATCGGGATCGAGCAAGTCTTTCAAGGCGTTCGACACCGAGACGAGCGAAAAGCAGGTGATGTCCACCGCCCGGAGAAACTCCCGCTTGCTCGTTTCGTGAAAGGGCTTGGCGCCCCCTTCGTAATCGGCGAATGCAATGGAATGGACGATTCCGTGTAAGCGGGGCCGCAGCGCCGCGATCTCGTCGCGCAATCGGGCTATCTGCTCATCGTGTTCCACATCACACACCAGCACTGGCGCCGGATCCAGTAACTTAGCCAATTGCTCCTTGCGTTGCTCGCTCCGCACGACATAAATCACGTCGGCCCCGGCCTCGGTAAGCACCCGCCCCACATGGGCGGCCACGCTCTTGCGATTGGCTACGCCGAAGACAACGATCGATTTGCCGGTGAGTTGAAGAAAATCTGTCGGCATGGCTACTTGCTTCCCGGCACCATCGCACACGTGAACTTCAACCGCACCGCCAATTGCCCTTCGACCGTCACTTTGGCCGACAAGAAAAATGCCTTCGACACCTGGTCATCGAGCGTGGCCTCGATCTCGATCGTCTCGCCGGGAACTACGATTCTCTTGAATCGTGCATCGCTCAGCCGAGTGACCACTGGCACGCCGCCGTCTTCGGCAATGACCGACGCTAGCAACACTGCACCGGTCTGCATCGCCGCTTCGCAGAGGATGACGCCTGGCGTGATCGGCTGGCCAGGATAGTGCCCGGGATACCAGAACTCTTCCGCGCGAAACGTCTTGCGGCAAACGATTCGCTTTTCGGATTGCTCGATGATTTCGTCGATCAGCAGAAACGGGGGGCGATGGGGAATGGCGGCTTGGATAGCGGCTTGAGTCATGTGGTTTCCAGTACCGCAAAAACGCGGGGCGTTGCCCACGCCACTAAACAGCCAGCGGCGCGGCGGGTGCGCTGCTTCCCATCAATAGGGCGTCTACGTCGTTGGCCACGATCACGCCGTAATTCACGGCCCCGAGCCAGCCCGACATGATAATCCCCACGCTGCCGGCGTGATACAGCCCTTGAACCTGCTCCGGCAGGTCGCGGCTGATTGCCAGCCCTTCGAACTTGGTGCCAAAGCTGGCCCCGGCCATGTGACGCGTGTAATGCTCGAACGTGCAGGGGGTCGAGGCTTCGATGTGGTCCACCTTCTCGCGCACGCCGGGCACATATTTGTCCAGGGCAGCAAGCGTCGTCTCAATCAACTCAGCCTTGGCCAGTGCGTATTCTTCCTTGCTCAGGCCGGCCCAATCCGCATAGTTCGCGTTCGTGCTCGACACGATCAGCGACCGTGGCCGTCCTTCCGGCCTCGTGCGCGGATAGTAGAACGAAAAGGTTCGGCTAGTGACGTCGCGGCTCAACAGCAGGTCGGTGCGAAACAGCGGGGCCGTGGAACTGAACAGGAGATCGCCGATACTTTCGTCGAGTTGCACCTCGGGCTTCAAGCCGATATACACCTGGGTGCTGGAGTTGTTGAGCCGCATCGCTTTAGCTTCATCGATAAACTTCTTATCGAAATGCTGCGAACCAACCATCTTTAGTACGGTCGCCTTGAGATTAGCATTGGAAACGACAGCCCGGCAACGGATCGCCCGGCCGCCCACTTCCACACCTGATACTCGCCCCCGGTTAACCACGATCTTGCTGACGTCGCTCCGAATCCGCACATCGACTCCGTTGCGGACCATTTCGTCGCGCATCAGATTGACGAGCCGATCGGTACCCCCTTCAAACGTGAACACACCCTTGGACATGAAGTTCGAAAACACGATGCCGTAGGTCATCGCCGGGTCTTCCAGCGTCGAGCCGTTGGCATAGGTGATCGGCTCCATCAACAGCCGAATCACGTCCTCGCGCCCCGGAAAGAACCGCTCGAACAGTTCGCCGACCGTGGCGGCCCGATCGTCGAAAAAGTTCATGCTCCGGGCCGTTTCGAAAAACGCATCGACCCGCTCCCGCAGCACGCCAAACTGGGTCGTCAGCAGCCGGGTAAAATCCTCCCGGTCGAACGTCGTGGTCAGCGAAAACATCGGGTTGTCGAACCGGATGTTTTTCAGTTGCACGATCGAATCGGCGATCTCCCGGGTCCAATAACGCCGGCAGCTTTTGATCATGCCGATCGGAAAGCCGTGCAGCGAAACGTCGAAGATGTGCCCGCCCGGCCGCTTGAACCAGGTAGCCATGCCGCCGAGCTTGTAGTGCTGCTCCAGCAGCAGCACGCGGTGCCCGGCGCGGGCCAGCGTGTTGGCCGCCGTCAGACCGCCCAGGCCGCTGCCGATGACGACTACGTCATACTCTTCGGCCACACCATGGAGAAAATCGCGGGACATGCAGAGTTCGCAAAGGTCAGGATTTGAATTCGGCGGTGCTGAGCTGGAGGCAACGGTTGGCGATGGCGATGCCACCCGTGATAGCTCCTATGATACCGAGAAACCCCTGATCGGTTCCACACAGAAACAGATTGTCCAATCCCGTGGCTCCGTCCAGTTGTTTCTTGGGGGCTCCATAGACCGCGCCGTTGGTGTGCCAGGTGAAGCGGTGAATGGTGCGCGGCGTGTACATGTCGGTGTCGATGACATGGGGCCGGAAATCGGGAACAAATCGCACCGCCGAGGCCACCATCCGATCGTACCACATTTGCTTTGCCGCCGCGTAGTCCTCCTCCGAGAGATGGGTCCAGCGGTCGAAATCGGCCAGCGCTGTGATGCGCATCATCGAATCGGCCAGCGGACCTTCCTGTTCCGTATAGGCAAAATTGCTGGGTGAGCAGATCACGCCCGTGCGAACGTCGCACAACTCGTCGGCCGGGCGGCGCCACTGAAACTTATCGCTGTCGTTGAAGAACACCACGGTCTTGTCGCAACCCAGGTCTTTGGGAGGTCGATCGAGAACGGAAATGGTTTCGGAGAACGAAAGCTTTCCGGCGTCGGGCGGCAGCGCAGTGCGCGATTCACTCAACATGCGGTGCGTTTCGACGGCCCCCGCCGAGGAAATGATCCGCCGAGCGAAGATTTCCGTTCCGTCGTCCAGCACGATGGCTGCGGCACGCTTGCCGTCCACCCGAATTTGCCGCACCCCGGCCCGCATCTTCAATTGGCCACCCAAGGCTTTGAACTTCTTCACCAGATGATTCAATATCTGCCGCACGCCGGCGAACGGGCGCGACATCCCTTCGATGAAGATGCTGCGAAAAAGAATCGCAAACAGCCCCCAGTCCATGTCATCTTCGCGGGCGCTGCCGTACCAGGCCAAGGGACAGAAAAGCATTTCGCGCAGCAGCGGGTCGCCGATGTTTTGCTCCAGGATTTCCCGGGCCGAGGCATCCATGACGGTGCGCCCGGCGTCGTCATACGATGGCAACATGGCGACGAGCCGTTCGAAATTGTCCTTGTCGACCGGAAATCTGCGGTGAACTTCCGAACGAAACAATTCAAAATCGTTGGTGAAGCGGAGGGTTGCATCCGGAAAGGCCACGGCCGAGCCGACCTGCTCTCGCAGCGCGAAATCATCCCACTTCATCCGAAGTTGGCGCAGCAGCCTCGGGAGCGGGCCATGCCGCGCGCCGGCCTTGGCGAAGTTGGTCACAGCATGGAGCCCGACGTCGAAGAACCTGCCGCGGAGCCGATAGAAAGAGTTCAGCCCGCCGACGGCGTAGTGCCGCTCCAGCACGACCACTTTCTGGTCGTAATGCGCCAGCCGCACCCCTGCGGCCAAGCCAGACATGCCGGCACCGATGATCGCAACGTCATACATCGGCGGTCTTTCGTACACTTGGGTTTTGATAGTACTCATCACGCTCCGCGTGATGGATCTTCACGCGGAGCGTGAAGGATACTTTCATCCCCTAAACCTTCTCCAGATCGCGCATCCGTGGCTCAAGATAGGCCACCGTGCTGGCCATGCTGGCCAGTTGTCCATAATCCTCTTCCGGCACCTGCACGCGATATCGCTTGCGCAGTTCCATCACAATGTCCAGAAAATCCATGCTGTCCAGTTCCAACTGTTCGCGGAACGGGACTTCATCCTTCAGCTCGCTCAGATCATCATCTGGAACGATATCGCTGAGGATTTGCACAATAGCTTCGCGTATGTCCGGGGCATTCATGCCGTCACTTCTCCACGTCTTATAATTTTACAGCCTAAATTCTATAGCCTAAATTCTTCGAATAATCGCCACCGAGTTGATCCCCAGCATCCCGAATGAATTATTCAGGATGCACTCCACGCCGCGAGTCTCCCGAGGCTGGTTCACCACCAACCCAGGCATCGAGCAGTTCGGGTCCAACTCGTCTACATTGATCGTTGCGTGGCAGACGCCATCTTTCAAGGCCGGCAGATTGCCCGCCAACTCCAGTGCCCCTGCGGCCCCCATGGCGTGGCCAATAAAACTCTTGGTGTTATTCAGCAGCGTTCGCCGCGACTGGCCAAACACCTGGTTCAGCGCCAGGCACTCCTGGATATCGCCAGACTCCGTTCCGGTCGCGTGCGTGCTGACAATGTCAATCTGATCGGCCACCAGCCCTGCTCTGCTCAACGCCAACTGGATGCACTCAGCCTGCCGTTGGGCATTGGGCATCACAAAGTCGGTCGCGTCGCTGTTGATGGCGTAGCCGACCAGTTCGCCGTAGATCTCCGCTCCCCGAGCTTGGGCATCTTCCAGCCGTTCCAAGACGAACATCGCCCCACCTTCGGCCACGACAATTCCGTTACGGGCCATGTCGAAAGGCCGCGAGGCTCGCGTCGGGTCGGCGTGATCGGCCAATGCCCCTTGGCTCTTGAAGCTGGCGAAAATGCCGAACGTGTGGATGCTCTCCGACACGCCACCGCACAGCGCCACGTCGCAATCCCCCAGCCGCAGCATCTGAGCCCCTTGAATCAGGCCTGCGTTGCCGGCGGCACACGCGGCCCCAATCGTATAGTGCGGCCCCGTAATCCCCATGTTCAGCGAAATCTCGCCGGCAGGGTTGTTGGCCACCGTGCGGGGATTGTGATGGTGCGACCAGAACTTCGTGTCGTAATCATACCCCTTCAGCTCGTGGACTTCGTTCTCTGTCTCGACGTTGCCGTGCTCCGTGACGCCGACATAAATGCCGACCGTCGATTTATCGACGTTCGCCCAGTCGAGCCCCGAGTTCTGCACCGCCTCCTGGGCACAATAGATGCCGATGCTTCCCGCTCTGGTGCCGCGCCGCACGTCCTTCTTTTTCTGATAGCGCAGCTCGTCGAAATTGCAGACGCCGGCCAGGGTTTTGCCGACATAGCGAATTTCATAGGGACTCACGCCGCTGCGTCCCTCGAGCAAACTGCGGCGATAGTCTGCCGCATTGTTGCCGTTGGGCGCAGTCAGCCCGATCCCGGTAATAACAATCCGTTGACTAGGGGTTAGGGGGGCGATCATCGGGGTGGTCTATGGGCGCGCGCAGTTTCAAAACAGCTTGGCCTGAAACGGCATAAGGGTTGGCTGGCCAACTAGTTATCGAAACCTTACAAGCTACCCCTTTGCCCTGGCGTTTGCAAGATACAGGGCCGCAGCGAGCTGCGCAAACCCGCAAATCCTCGCAGAAAACGGCCTCTCTCCCCCGCTTTGGGGAAGAACCCAAAAAATCTCTGCTCAGATTTGTCCACTGGCGACGTGTTAATCTAGCGTGCCCTCAGTTGCTCGCCCTATTTCGCAGTACACCTTTGCCAGTGGATTTGTCAGACAACACCCCCGATGTCCGCTTCACCAGCGAGTTGCTGGCTTGCCAGGACGATCTCTATGCGTATCTGTTCAGCCTGACGCTGGATATTGATGCCGCGGAGGAGTTGTTGCAGCAGACCAATCTGGTGCTGTGCAAGAAAGCTCGCGAAGCCGCGGCGGCCCCCAGCTTCCGGGCCTGGGCGTTCAAGGCTGCTCAACTGGAAACCATGGCCTATCGCCGGCGCGACCGCCGCCAGCGCTCGCTGCCGCTGGATGACGAGGCGATCGGCGTCCTGGCCGAAGAAGGAATCCAGGACGAATCGAAGACGCTCCACTCCGCGGCGTTGGCCGCTTGTCTGCAAGAGTTGCCGAAGCAGCAACGCACGCTGATTCTCCGCCGCTATCAACCCGGCGTCATGGTCAAGCAGCTTGCCGACGACATGCATCGCTCGGTCGATACCGTTTCCAACATGCTCTACCGCATCCGTCAGGCATTGCTCGCCTGCGTGCAGCGCAAGCTGAGTGAGGAGTCGCGCCCATGAGCATGGAACGAATTGACATGGAAGAGGAAGCACTCCGCCTGCTCTCGGCCCAGACCGACGGCACGTTGGACGAGGCGGGGCAGCAGCGCCTTTGCCAGTTGCTGGTCCAGGATGCCGCGGCAAGGAAAATCTGTCGCGAGTATGCCGCGCTCACCGCCGCCCTGCGCCGCCAGTCCCGCCGCGAGCAGGCCGAGGAGACTGAAGGCTGGAGGCTAGAGGCTGTAGGTCAAGAAGTCGCCGCACTAACCGGAAACGCCGTGAGCGGTACGGCGCTAGCCGCCGGTGACATTCTAGCCCGACGCGCCAGCGAGGGAGTATCCCAAGGGGACAGTCCCATTTTTGGTTCCCAAAAATTGGGACAGTCCCCGAGTGCTACATTCCGCATTTCCGCCCTCGCCCTCGCCGTGGCCTTCGTCGCCATCGGCATCCTTGCTTACACGTTCTGGCCGAGTACCAAACAGCTCCCGGCAAACCTCGCTTCTGCGAAGATCGTCAATCTGACAGACGCCAAGTGGCTAAGAGGATCTTCCCAGTCGGGCGACACACTCAACGCCGGCCAGCAATTGCTGCTTCAGAGCGGCTCAGTGGAAATCACGTTCAACAGCCAAGCCAGGGTGATTGTCAGTGGCCCGGCGGAACTGACGATAGTGGACGCTGCCGCCTGCCGACTCGCGGCGGGGAGGCTGACGGCGCAAGTGCCCGATCCGGCCAAGGGATTTAAGGTCGACACGCCAAGCGGCACTGTGACCGATCTGGGGACGGAGTTTGGCGTGTACGTGAGGAGTGAGGCTGGAGGAGGTAGGCTTGAGGAGGTAGGTGAAGAAGAACAGCAGCCCGGTGGCGGTCCGCAGCAAGGCGGCAAGCAGACGCCGATCACGGAAGTGCATGTCTTCAAGGGCAGGGTGGAGGTTGCAAGGTCGGAAGTCGGAAGTGGGAAGTCGGAAGCGATTGCGCAAAATCCGACCTCCGACCTCCGACCTCCGACCATCCTCTCCGCTGGTCAGGCCGTCACGATCAGTGACAACAAGGTCCAGCCGCTGCCGGCCGCGGATCCGTTCAAGTTCGCGCTCGATAAGCTCCAGGGCAAGCCGCGGCAGGTGCTCCTCTCCGAGGATTTCGAGTCGTATGACGTCGGTGTCAAGCGCGATGCGATGGGGGCGTGGATGATTCAGGGGAGCATCCGCAAGGGGCAGGCCGTCGGCATCGGCGACTATGACAAAGCTCAAGCTGATTGGACGGCCCAGCACGGACTGGCCGACCCGAGCCTCAGTCCTCTACCTCCGTCGATCTCGCGGGTGCTGGCGTTTGCACCTTCTGACCCAAATCCGCGGAGCGAGTTTCCCAGAGTGGCCCGGCCGATCGAGGCCCCCCAGTTGGCCCACACCTGCCGGGTGCTGATGGAGTTCGTGATTTTCCCCTCTGGGAATATCGAACCTTCCTTCGCATTTGCCGCTGAGGCAGGCATCGCGCCGGGTATTGAGTTCTGGCGCAATGCCGATCCGGTCGCGCCTGCCACTGCATGGAAAGCGAATCTGGTCTATCGGGTTCGCGTGCTGATGGATGTCGCGGAGGGCAAACTGCGCGGCGCGCGCGTCGAGCGCTCGCAATGGAGCGGTTCCGCAGGCTGGGTTCGCGACGCCGACTTCCGGACTCCGGTGCCGCAGGTCGATTGGACCACACCCCCTAAGTTTGTGATTTTTGGCTATCCGACTGTGACACCTCAGACGCCTGCGACCCCCTACAACATCGACAACATCCGCATCGAGGTGATTGCGGAGAAGTGAAATCCCTTATCTCTGGAGTAACGCTTATCGCCCTCTCTTCAATCTGAGTTCTAAAATCTGAGACCCGAAATGTTTTCGTTCTCCGCCTCCAGCCGGGTGTTCCGGCCACGAGGCGAAGGACACATGCTCCAACCCCATAAGGTGAGCCAATGTTTTCGCGAAAAATGATCGCCCTGTTCGTGGCCATGATTTCCGTTCTGAGTTTTGCCTCGGCATCGAGTGCCGCGGTGATCAGCATTGATTTCAATCAGAGTACTACAAAAAACCTAGCAGCAGGATCGACTCCGACGGTCGTCGGCAACCCGAGCTACACGTTCGGGGGTATGGGCGCAGCAGAGGCGTGGAACCCCCTCTACCTTGGCAACGGGGTTGTTGCTCCAGCGGGTACGACGTCGGGGCCACTCCTCCAATCAGGTGGCGCGTCCACCAGCGTTGTGTTCACCCTTACGTCCGGGCCGTCGTGGTTTGTAACCGACAACGGTAGCAGCACTCCGGATGACCTACGTCGTGACTACGGCATACTCTTTACAGGAGGCACGGACACGGCGTCCAACTTGAATTGGACGATCACTGGGCTCCCTGCCGGCAATTACGATCTTCGATTCTATGGCGACAACACTCCCAGCGGGTACGGGTACTTTACTGTTGATGTGAATCACAACACGGTGGATGATACGGGCGAGACAATTTACACGAATGATACAGCTGAATTCCTGAGCGTCTCGTCCTTGGGCAGCACGATCACGGGACACGTCAACAGACCAGGGACCAATATGGAGTGGGTCGGCCTGCAAATCCGAGGGACGTTTGTCGCCGAAGCCGTTCCCGAGCCGAGCGCGGGCTTACAGAGGCCCGTGACGGCCCTTTTTTTGTGGGGTAGCATGCCAGTGAACGTAAGGCGTGACAACACGCATTTCCCCGAAGGGGATTTATCGCGCAGCCCAGGGTCAGGTCAGGCGAGTGCAGCGAGCCTGGCCGCCACCCTGGGACACGCAACATAACAAACGGTTACCCCGAGGGGGTTAGATCGAAGACTCTGGAAATTCCACACGTTGAGCTTCAACCCTTCGGGCGTTACCTCGAACACTCAGTAGTGATCGTCGCTGGAGAGCTTCTTGGACGACGCGTTGGGCCGCTTACTGAAATTGGTGAGTGGGGCTTGGGCCAGAGGTTTCTACGTCACGGGCTGATGATCCTCTCATATTCATCGTGCGTACCTATCCAGACCCAGGTGAAGCCCGCATCGTCTGCGACGGCCAGGGCTCGATGAGCAAGACCTACTCGTGCGGACCAGAACTCCCCGACTTTCTTGAATCGCAATGATGGGTGCCGGGGATCGCGTCGGAGCAAGTCAAAGTTTTCTCTGGCAAGTTTTTGAATGTCTTCAGTGAGATCGTGAAAGCACTTCCAGAACCGTCGCGTGGCTCGATGCATTTATAGTTCCTTGAGCTTTCCCGTCGCCTTCTCGTCCGCCGCTTCCTGAAGGAGAAAGTCCAGACGCCCGGCCTGGGAATCGGCTTCCAATTGGCGGTCCCATTTTTCCCAGTCCTTTTCACTGAACCAGAGCCTCAACTGCGCGAAATCCGGCTCCGGAAGCGATTCAATTGCCGCCTTGATTTCATCGACGTTGGACATGAAGGATTCTCCCCTTATAGGGTTCTTATGAAATCGCCTTGTCCGCGATGGCCAAATTCGGGGGTGGCTAGATAAGGATAATGTCGCATTGGGAGTATAACATTCAGCGGCGAAATGGTCCAGAAGTACGCGGCCCATCAGGCTATCTTCATCCGCGTTTACCAAGCATCATCAGACAAAAGCTCCGAGTCGCGCGGGTTTTGAATTCTGGTTGCAAACAAAAGGTCACGCCCGGCAGGCGAGACCTACTTGCTCCGCGGCTTGAACACGTAGGAGTCAATTTCCTGCCCTTGGAAGTTCCACACGTTGAGCTTCAGCCCTTCGGGCGTCACTTCGAATACGCAGTAGTGATCGTCGGGGGAGAGCTTCCGGGAAGCTGTGTTCGGCGGCTTGCCGTCGGTGCGGATGTGCCAGCCCATGCCGCCGGCGCGGCCGGAAATGATCGTGGGGACCGATACGTTCGCCGGCGGTTCCAACCGTTCGTAGCAGCGATGAGTGCTGCCGATGGCGAGTGTCACTTTGTATTTCACCATCAGCGGGTCGATCTTGGCCGCCGTATGATCCATCCCCTGCTTCCAGACTCGGTGATAGTTCGTCGCCGAGCCATGCGTGACGTGCGAGTTGAGCAAGATCACATAATCTTCCTTGGCGTCCTTAAGCACCCCTTCCAGCCATTTCACTCCTCCGTCGCTCTTGTCCAAAGATTCATTGAACGCTTCGATGGCCACAAAGCGGACGTTGCCGTTCACCGCCGTCCAATGTCCCCAATCTTTGTTATCCGGCGGGAAGAAAAAAGTCTGGGTAAAACTCTGCGGCGAACCCATTTCGACCGGGCTGGACATGGCGAACATCGGCGTCTGGGCGAACGTGGGCTGCGTCTCGCGCCAAAATCCGTCGGTCCAGATGAAGTCCCAGTGCGTGCAATTCTGGTAGTTGCCCGTGTGAATGAAAAGGTCGGGGTGGTACGTCTTGTCGATGGCATAGAGCAGCGGGGCCACGCCCCGGCCGCTATCGCGATTGAGCGTGCCGCCGGCCACCATGAAGCGAAACCCGTTGCCCGTTTTGGGCAGCTTGGCCTCGTAAGGACCGTAGGTCTTCGCGCTCCCGCCGGCTTTGACCGTCACGCTGTAGCTGAACCGTTTCGTACCGGCCGGCAGCGGCACTTCCGTAATGAGCTGCTGTGATCGTGGAAATGAATGTTCGGCGGCCGGACCTGGCGGCTCGATGGGCGTCACGCTGACGGAAAACGTGCTGGGGATAAGCGCCCTGGCGGAGATGCCAAAATACGTCGGCGCAACCATGCCCAGGATCGGCGGCCGATCGAGCAGGACGAAATTGGCTGGGAGCACCTCCAAGCGAATTTCCGCCGGCACCTCTCCTTTTTCATAGTTCTTGTGCCACAGCGTGCCACTGAGTTCCAGCGTGTTTTCCCCTTTCTTGAGCTGGGTCGGATCGACGCCCAAATAGGCGTAGAGCGTGTTCGGCAGAAGCCCGAGTTCGGTGGGTTTGCCGTTGAGCGTTATTTTGGTTTCCAACATCGTGGGGCAGGCGCCCACGTTGTAGCGATCGACGCTGGCGCCACTGGTCAGCGCGAACGCTCCCCGCCCGCTGGCCATCGCGACTTTCAGCAAGCCCACCTGGGCCGGGTCGTCGATCGTGAACTTCACCCTGGCCGCGTCATCCCGCTTGATGGGGCTGCGCGTGCCGGAAATCTTGGCCGGCTGCGGTCCAAATGTCTTGCCCCCGTCGGTGCTGTATTCCCACGAGGCTGGAAGCACCTTGCCGGCCGCCAGTTCATTGACGCTTTTGGCAGGGTCATCGGCAGCCAAGGGGGCGACAGAGGCAAAGAGGACTGCCACCCACAGCAGCGTAACTGCGTGCGTTCTCAGGGGCATGGATGATACTCGCAACGAAGGGAATCTCAGGCACAGCCCCCGCCCAAAAGGCCGCCCGTATGATAATACCCCGAAAAGCGCATCTTAATAATTATCATAATTTTGTACTGGAGGGGCACGGGGCATCACTCGCCAAGGGACGGTGCAGACCATGCCCGGTCGCTAGGCGTTTTGAGGGGTGCTGGCCTGTCAACTGATTGTAATTTATTGCGGGATGTATTGGATCACAACTCCTTGCCATTGCATGGATTAGGGGCTGTGTCAGAACTGACAGCATGGTCGGCAGCTCAAACTGGCACTGTTCTTGCTTCACCCCTAGGTTACTAACCCAAAATTCACATCCTCTTTACATGGTTTCCGCTAAAATACTCTGACGATTCTGATTCACTTTCCCTCCCCTGTCTGTGGCGTCATTGCTCGGACAAAGATGTTCCCACCCGAAGCAGTTTGCGACCAGCTCCGCCCTCACCGGGGGCGCTATCGCTAACTGAACCTGAACTAAGCACGAAGCCAATCACGGAGAATCCATATGCATATGAATCGAAGCGAGTACCTGCCTGTTACTGACCAAACGGAAACCTGGATGAGTTCCACTTGGCAATTAGTCGAGCAGATTCGGATGGAGTACTTCCAGGATTCCATAGTAGGGGAGGCGAGCGACCAGCAGCGGACGCGGATGTTTTTGCGCGATTTACGTACACTGAGCAAACGCTTGCGCGACCATTTCGAGGTGCTCGAGCAGGGAGACAGCCTGGAGGAGGCCGTCTACGAGGCTCCGCATCTGGCGACCGTGGCAGCCACTTTGGAGTCTCTGCGCCATGAATTGTGGAACTACATCCGACGCTTCAGCGTTAGAGTGAAGACATCCGGTATTTCTCAGGCACTTACCGAGGAAGTCAAAGCCGAGTTCGACGAGTTTCTGGAACTCCTCTATGACTACGAACAAACGGTGGATCAGATCCTGCGCATCGACGAACTCACCAGTTGAGCTTCTCTCTTGAAGGGTGCTGACGCGAGATCTCTCGCACCATCGGAGAGCGCGCACAGAATCGGGGGGGTGGCCGATTTTGCTACTTGATTTTTGCAGCAAATCTGATAGGGTGATTGATGTGTCAAACGGCGGTATTCGCTCCTGGAAGAGCGAAACGCCTGATACATGCGAGGTATCCTATCAGAGCTTGGGCTGAAGCGTAAACAACTTCAGGATCAGGTATCAGAAGAGCCCGCCCCAAAACGCCTAACCGCGTCGTGGGGCGGGCTCTTTGCGTTGATGGGTGGCTTTTTCGACGCAAAGACGCGAAGACGCGCAAAGAAGCGAGAGAAGGAGAATCACGAAAACACGATAGTTCGAAAGCACGAAAAAGAAGCTCGTTTGAAAAAGAACCTTCCAATTCTGCGCTGAAGCTGCGCGCGTTGGAGTACAGCCTTTACGCCTACCCTGACCCAACAACGGAAAACGACCGGAGAACAAGCGGAGAACAGACCGGAGAACAAGCGGCGAACACAATCGGCAACCTTTTGCCGAGCAACAAGTTGCGACGGAGAACACGAGAAATACTCAGTAGGGTGGGTGCTTGCACCCACGCGGCGGCAACAGCGTGTGGACGTGGT
>JAIOPX010000289.1 GCA_021413705.1 Planctomycetota bacterium
GCGGATCTCATACTGCTGGCGGGCCTTTTTGTCGATGTGCGGACTGGAAAGGACCGTGTAGCGCTCGATCCGCGTGGGTAGCGGAATCGGCCCATGCACTTCGGAACTGGTTCGCTTGGCCGTATCCACGATTTCCGCCGCGCTCTGATCGAGCACGGTATGGTCGTAGGCTTCCATGCGAATGCGAATAATTTCTTGTGCTTTAGCCACAGTAGGTCATCCCAAATCGACACAACCACACAAAGTCGTCCCCGAGGGGACTAATGCATGACGAAACCGCATCGGCGAGAGCCAACGCAGGCCCCCAGTAAAGGGGCGAACCAAGAATCTTAGGGGAAGAAGGCAAGCGTGTAAAGGGGAGTCAAAACAGGTTTGAAGGCGTGGATGGAGGGCCTGGAATTCAGCCTTCGGGAGTATCGAGGATGCCTTGGAGGCGCTGGCCGAGTTCCGGCGGAAACCGGCTGGGCCAGGAGGCGTCCACCAGGCCAATATCAATCAAATCCTGGACATCAACGCGATCATCCAGTCGATTTGCCGCCAGTTTCATTCGCACTAGCGGCTCCAAGTTGAGCACGCAGAACGGGCCGAAAGCCTTAGATTCCGTCACATCAGGGGCGGCGGCCAGATCGGTCGGACGCAATTTTTCTCCAACGAGATGGATATGCACCGCGTCCCGGTCCTTCGCGGTCGGGCCATCCAGAAACATGTCGATGCCAGAGGAATGCCGGTAGACAAAGCCGACGGCGGCCAGGGCCGTTTTGGCCTGCTCCAGGTCCGCGCGCCGCAGCAAGATGTCAACTTTCTGCGTATTGCGAACGGCAGCTTCATCGACTTCGCCCACCCAGGCCGCCACCGCATTGCCACCCACGACGGCATAGGAAATGTGGGCTTGCTCCAGCGCGCCTGTCACCCGGCGCAGTCGATCGCGCACTTTTTCCACGGCTGTCACCATCCTTTGCAGCGCCAGTTCGCTGACGAAATGAACCCCGGCGATTTCACGCATGAACCGACCTCCACCTAATACTGTGCCATACCTTGGGTAATCATCCTCGTATTGCCTGACTGGCCGCAGCCCAACGGCGTGCCCGATCCACTCGCCCGGCCAGCATGATTCGGATTGCCTCCTCGCTTAAATAGCCGGGTTGAGGTTCTCGGTTGAGCAGATCTTTGGCTGCCTTGGCCGCTTTCCCGGTCCCCTTAATCTTTCGGAGATATTCCAGTGCCTTGGCGTGCCCGACGCTGGTTTGCGCGTCAATCACAAGCTCCCTGAGCAATTCAAGCAACGCATGGATGTCGCCGGGGGCATCCTTGGGATCGCCATCAAGGCTCAGTTCGATGGCCGTCCGCACCACTAACGCGTGCAGTGGCGAGACCTTGCTCACGTCACCGAGCGTCTTCGTCAGGCGGCGCACCAACACTAGCCCGCCACGCAAGAGCCCTTTCAACACAGGGCCAATCTCCGTCCCATCCAGGCGGCCATCGTTAATTGCCTGGATCGCAATGTCGGTCGCCAAGCCATGTTCGCCCGGTTCCTTCGCCGCCAGGGCAACGACTAGCATCAGCACAGCCATGTCTCCCAACGGTACGTCGGGATCGAGCAAAAGCTCCAAAAAACAGCGGTTGTGCCATCTGGCTTCCCACCAATCGAGATTGTTGCCGATCTGGAGCGCACCCCAGGCGAAATAACTCTCACGAGATTGAGGCCAAACAGTGCCGAGCCACCGCGCTGCGGCCCGGCGTCCTTCCTCCACGCCCCAATCGTGCCGTCGATGTAACTGAACCGTTGCCAGCAAACCGTCAACCTGAGATGGCGGTTTCGAATCGCTGTGGATATGCAACGTGCGAAACGTGTAACCATTGCTCTTGCGCGTGCTGACATCGAAACGATACGCGGCTGCCGTTCCTGCGTCGGGACCAAGATTCGGAAAGCGTTTCTCAATAGCCTTGTCGATTTCCAGAGGCGATTTGGCTCGTGCGGCCGCCACCCAAAGCGGCGCAGTCGCCCCGACCTTGACTCGGTCGTCCCCCAATGCGTAACGGATGGCGGCGCCTATTTCACCCGCCAAGTCACGGGCCGTTTCCAGTGCGTCGCTTCGCCCCAAAAACGCCAGGCGAAGCAGGGCCAGTATCGCGTCGGAGATGTCCGGCGCATCGCCGCTGGTATTCCATTGCTTGACTCGCTCGATAAGCTGCTGCGGCGCAATCCAGCCCCCTTCATGCGTTGGGGCGCTGAGCAGCGGTCGTGATTGACCGCGGAGGATGTGAAAACCCACCGCCAGAGATCGAAGTGAAAGGAGTCCGAACGGATTGTTCAACAGCGCGGCGGCATTGGACGGAAGCTTGTCGCGATCCACCCACAAGGTTCGGTCGTAACTGTGACCATTCTCCTTTTCCTTGCGCTTCTCCGGTACTGGAACTTTGCCGTGGGCCCATGCGCCCACGAGTCCAGCTAGGTCATGGTCCGGACCCTGTCCTAAGAAAGGAGCGTGGGTGGTTTTTTCGACACGCTTGGCCAATGGACCGATGCGCTTGGCAAAGTCCGCCGGGCGCTGATCGCACAGCCGCATCAATCCATCCAGGGCGCGTTCGGATTGGGTAACGGCGCTGGCGTCGTTGGGATTCTCAATCACAAACGAAACCACTTCGATCAGTTCATCAAGGTCGCTGATGCAGGTTATTTCTCGATCGCGCGAAAGACTGGGAATCTGGCGCACGTCCAAGTCCAATCGCTTCACCTGAGAGCGCTCCTTCCCAATCACATCCATCACCTGCTTCATTCCGGCCATGATGGCCCAAGCCGGCTCTAGTTTGCCGGCCTCGGCGACCAGCCGCTTGAGTTCCAAAGATCCCGCATCTCCTCTTTTCTCCGCCTCAGGTTGTCGACCTCCCTTGGCCTTATTGCGCGATGTTGAGGCTTGATCAGTTGCGGAGGCCATGCTCGGCAACCACGATTGAATCTCTCTCTTGACGGATGGGGCGACAATATCGGTGTACTCGGCAATCCGCGTGAGACATGGTTCCCATCCCGGCTGGATCAGCTTTTTCAGGCAGTTCAGGCCTTCCATCTGTACGTCGGCGGATTCATGGCGCAGCGCGGCCGTCGCCGCCAGGGCGGCAGACTCACCAAGCTCCGGGCATTTCTGGGCGGCGCTCACAAGCAGCTTGAGCGCCGTCTTCACAACGCCCTTGCCCTGCGTTCGCAGCACGGGTTCCAAAGACTGAATCAAGGCCTGCGGATCGATACTCTTTTCCTTGTCAAGCTGTTCGACGGTAGTCAGGGCAAAGGACACCGTAGGCGGAATATTGCTGCCGAGCAAACCGAGGTAACGCGCCCCTCGCGCCGCTCGCTCCTCCGGCGTGGGCTTCATCGCGACATGAAAGCGGGAGAACCAGCCGGCCCGAAACTGTGCGAAATCACATTCCAATGCGCTGAGACTGGCGTCCAAGAGCCGCTGCCGCGGCAGCAAGTTCTTATCGGCGAGTTCCACCAACGCCTCGTGCCAGTTGAAGCCGTCGCGAGCGAATTTGTCGCTCGCGGCCAGCGAATACTCGCCGCCCCCTTCAATTTCGAACAGCCGCCAGATCAGCGGTTCCATCAGCTTCCGATACTTGCGGAACATGCCCACCAGTCCCCCCGGAATTTCCGTCTCGTGGCCCCGCAGCGCAAGCAGGCCGAGGACAAAGTTTTCTGACTGGGGCGGCTGGCACAAGCCGTCATGCACCAGGTCTCGGACGACCACCCAATACCAAGGCGACTCTTCGATGGCGTATTCGGCCCAACCGTCGATCCACGGAGGACGGCGATCTCGAATAGCCTGATCCACTTCGTTATCTGAACACCACCGAATCTTCAGTGCTTTGATCTGCGCCAGCGAGCAGGTGGCGACCACGGCCGTTTCGGCCGCTAGTATGAGCGTATACCCGTCGACCGGGTGCCGACCGGGAAGGCGCGTGGTGATGCGTTGGCTCCGCAACTTCTTGAGCCACTCGGACGTGTATTTGGCGTGTGTTGCCCGTTCCGTCTCGGAGGCGTTGGCCAGCAGCCGGCGGCATTGATCGGCACGCCCCTTCTCCAGTGCCGCCTTGAGTTTTTCCGCGTCACTCGTCATGGTCGCCCTGCTTGTTCGCTTGAGGATCGTCCCTTTTATCCAACAGGATCTGAGCCGCCAGTATATGCTTGCACGGCCCCTGTTTTCCGCGATGTTTGGCAAACCACGTGCAGGTGCATTTTGTGTCCTGGTCTTCGATGCGTACGCGATGCTCTACATCGCTCCCGGCGACATAGGCCACGACATGGTCCGTGTCGGAGTCGTCAAGCCGCACCTTGCCCTGGGCCACGAGCTTGCGAGCAGCCGTCAGACGCGGCTGAAGCGACTCAACAAGCGAAAGATCGAAGGGAAGCACGCGGTGAAAGTACGAGGACGTACTCAGATCAAAACCCACCAGGCCGCGGGCGCCGAGCGCCGCCAGCGCCGCCGCGATCTCCTTGTCGGACAGCTGGGTCTGTCTTGCCAAGGTGGCGTTGTCGATGACGTTCTCCCAGGTGAGACAAGCTCGCACTTTGGCCAGACATTCCGTCCAGGCGTCCGTGGCCAGGTCCTCCAAGACGGCCCCTTCCCCCGAAAAGCCCCGCCACGTTTCTGGACTCAGCACCAGAAAGAATCGGGCGTCGCCGAGTACCAACTCCCATCCGCTCGTGGAAGTTTCGTTCTCGGCATACACGCGCAGCGAGCCGGCATCGGCGGCCAGTTGTTCCAGAATCCGCAATCGCTGAAGTCCGCCGACACGCACTCCGCCTGCTGCGCGTTGCTGTGAGATGCGCAGGCTGCGGCCGGTCCGCACAACCCACGTCTCTCGACGATGCGTCGCCATCCTGGGAAGCGATCGGACGAATCGTACCGCCTCGACCCCGGAGACCTCATCTACCAGCGACATTTTTCGTTGGCACGCCTGAACCTCCACAAAGCCCTTCAGCCACCGAATCGGCAAGCTGACGCGCTTTTCCACAACGCTTTGCTCGTTCCGCTCGAGCGAAACCTCGTCGACGCCAACGGCCAAACCCACGTCGTCATGGTCGCGAATCTTGGTCAGCGCCGTGAGCATCGGACGATTGAAATCCACGTTGGTTGTGCCTCGTCCATGAATGTCCCCCTCCATGGCATTGGGCAGCAGATCCAAGCGGGCGTACGTGCTACAACAGGCTGAAAAAGCCTCAAATCGCAACCGGTCGTCTCCGGCCGTGACGACCGGATCGGCGGCCGCCAGAATCCGGGCCAGCATGCCTGGCGGCACGTGAAATCTCGACTGCACTACCCGCATCAAGCCGCGCAGCATGCGCGCCGTGCGGCCGGGACTCATGAGCCGGCCACGAAAGAAATAGGGGTGAGACTCGTCGAGATTGCATGTCGCCAGTTGCAGCTCGGCGCTGTTCTTGAGTTCGGCTAACTGCGACTCGTAAAGGTATCGGTAGCTGTAGGCAAGTGCAGATCCCATAGTCGAACTCGGCAAAAGCTCCTACTGCGGACCTACACAAACCCCGCCAAATCCTCCGGCGGGGCAGGGCGGTATGCGGCGGGTTCCATCGTACAGGAAGCCCGGCCCTTACTTAGGCCGCGCAATTCCCCCGCAAAGCCGAACAACCGGGCTAGAGGGGCTTCCGCGTCGATCACGGTGCTGCGGCCGCGGATGTGGGTGCCTTGGATCTCTGCTCGCTTCTGCTGCAGGTTGCTGATGATCTCGCCCAGGCTTTCCTCGGGGGTGCTGATCTGGAGCTTCATGATCGGCTCCAACAACACCACGCCCGACTCGCGCAGGCCGCGCTCGAAGGCGTCGCTGGCCGCGATGCGGAAGGCGACGTCGGTCGAATCACCTTCGCGTGCCTCGGCCCCCAATACCTGGATGCGGACCCGAGTGATCGGATTGCCGTAGAGGCCGCCACCCTGGAGTTTTGCGGCCAATTCTTCTCGAGCGGCTTCCACGAGGGTCGGTGGAATGCCTGGAAGGATTCCACCCTGGACGCTCACCGGCGGCGCCGCCGCGATTCGGTTCTTACCGGGAGCGCCCGCAGGTCCGGGTGCCTCGGCGGCCAGTGGCTCCATGCGAATCCGCACTTTCGCGAAGGTGTTTTTGTCCGCGATTTGGCGATGGCATTCGCCGGTCACGTCCACCGTTTTTTGAATCGTCTCCCGGTAGCTGACCCGCGGCTTGTGGACCTTCACATTCATTTTGAAATCGCGCAGCAACCGATGCTTAATCACTTCAAGATGAAGTTCGCCCATTCCGCGGATCAAAGTTTGTCCTGTGTCTTCGCTTTCCACGGCCTCAAACGTGGGATCCTGCCGCTTGAGCATCTCCAGTGTCTCGGAGAGCTTTTTTCGTTCCGTCGAAGTTTCTGGCTCAATGGCCATCGAGATGACCGTCTCCGGGAAGCGAATGGTTTCCAGCAAGATAGGGTGGTGGCTGTCGCAGATCGTGTCGCCGGTGGTGGAGTGGCGCAGGCCGATGATGCCCACGATATCGCCAGCCACCGCCTCTTGGACCTGGTCTTGCTTGCCCCCCGGCTCCACGTTCCAAAGCTGGGCGGCATTGTCTTTTTTGTCTTTGCCGGGGTTCAACACCCTGGTATTGGACTTCAGCGTGCCGGAATAAACGCGGACGTAGGCCAGGTCGCCGTGGCGTTCCGCCTGGATCTTGAAAACCAAACCGCAGAACGGCTCCTTGGGATCGGGCCGGCGCGTTTCTTTCTCTTCGGGTTTGGCCGGATCGACCCCTTCCACCGGCGGAACATCGATCGGGCTGGGGAGATATTCGGCCACGCCGTCCATCACCGGCTGAACACCCACGAAGTCGAGCGCCGAGCCGCAAAACACGGGCTGAATCAGCAGGTGTACCGTGGCATTGCGAATCACCTTGCGGATCAAGTCTTCCGGGATCGGCGCCTCTTCCAGGGCCAGCTCCATCAATTCGTTGCTGTAGTCATAGAGCTGCTCGAGCATGTGGGTGCGCCACTCGACGGCTCGCTCCAACTGATCTTCGGGGATCGGCTGCCGGACGACGGTGGCGCCTTTTTTTTCCTGATCGGGGAACGTGAGCAATTCCATGCCGATCAAGTCGATGACGCCGCGGAAATGATCCTTGACGTGAGGCGGGCCGGCCCCCACGGGAATCTGCACGGCGACGGGGTTGGCCGGCTCAAGCCGCTTGCGAATCTCGGTCAGCACACTTTCAAAGTCGGCCCCTTCGCGGTCCATCTTGTTGATAAAGGCCAGGCGCGGCACGCGATATTTATCGGCCTGCCGCCAGACCGTCTCGCTTTGCGCCTCGACCCCTTCCCGGGCGCTGAACACGATCACGCCGCCGTCGAGCACACGGAGCGACCGCTCCACTTCGGCCGTGAAATCGACGTGGCCGGGCGTGTCGATCAGATTGACTATGCACCCTTTCCAGGGAAACGAGATGCAGGCGGAGTAGATGGTAATCCCGCGCTCTTGCTCTTCGGGATCGATGTCGGTGGCGGTGGTTCCGCTGTCCACGTCCCCAGCGCGGTGGCGCACATTGGCGAAGAAAAGCATCCGCTCGGTCAAGGTAGTCTTGCCGGCGTCGATGTGGGCGATGATACCCAAGTTGCGGATGTTTTCAATTTTACCGGGCATTTTATGGTAGTCGCGATATTGATTTCACATTGCAGGTTGAACCACGTTAGTGCTTAATCGCCTTAAGTTTTGCGGCGCTACTAATGCCTGCCGCCAACTGCTTTAGTTCGTTAATGAAATTATCAAGAAGAATTGGCTCGGAGATCAGGTACAGCGTCGCCTCGCTTGCCACGCTCTTTTTTCCGAAATCGAAAAAATCAGACTGAGCATGCACTGTAATATGCAACTTTGAATGAGTGCAAAAGTTCAACCTCGCATGGAAGGCGCCGTTAGCATATTCGGGGCCGAATTCTCCAAAGTAGATGTCGTAAATTCCACCGTATACCTCCTGCCTGAAATTCTCTAGCTCCAAAACCAATTGGGAAATACCATCATGGGCAACATACACTGCTGTGGAATAGGATGAATTTCCGTCAGATATACTAACCCGACATTCGACTAGGCAGTCGTCTTGCCAAATCTTCGTGATTTCGATGCCCGGGTCTAGTGACGGCTCGTCAGTCATTAAGCACCTAACTGCCCATCCGCGCATGAAAACGCCGCCACGGAACCAATCCGGGCGGCG
This sequence comes from Planctomycetota bacterium, assembly GCA_021413705.1. Classification (GTDB taxonomy): domain Bacteria; phylum Planctomycetota; class Planctomycetia; order Pirellulales; family UBA7805; genus JAIOPX01. The sequence continues at coordinate 8,218 of JAIOPX010000289.1, forward strand.
CGTTGAATCAAGTAATTACCACGCAAAGTGGGCAAAGGCCTTGTTGGCGTCCGCCATGCGGTGGACGTTGTCACGCTTGGTCATGGCGGCGCCTTCGCGATTGAAGGCGTCCACCAGTTCATCAGCCAGCTTCTTGCTCGTGGCACGCCCCTTCTTTTCGCGAACCGAGCCGAGGATCCAGCGGATGGCCAACGATTGTTGCCGGTTACGGCTGACCTGCATCGGAACCTGGTACGACGCACCGCCGACTCGCTTGCTGCGAACTTCAATTTCCGGCTTTACGTTTTCCACGGCCCGATGGAACACGTCGATCGGCTCCACGTCTTTGACGCGAGCCCGGATCAACTCCAAGGCGCCATAAAACACGCCCTGGGCGGTGCTCTTCTTGCCGTCATACATCAGGACGTTGATAAACTTGCTGGCCAGGAGCGATCCGTAGGCCGGATCTCCCACGAGTTGTGCGCGGCTGGCGGTAATACGACCCATAGTGATTCCTTCGAGAAAACGGCGAGCGATGCTCGCCCGCTCAACAATTAGGCTTTTTTGGCCCCGTAACGGCTACGGGCTTGCTTGCGGCCTTCGACACCCAGGGTGTCGAGCGTACCGCGGACAATCTGATAGCGCACGCCGGGTAGGTCGCGGACACGACCGCCGCGAATCAACACAATCGAGTGTTCCTGCAGGTTGTGACCTTCGCCGGGGATGTAGACGGTCACTTCCTTGCCGTTGCTCAGCCGCACACGAGCGATCTTCCGCAAAGCCGAGTTCGGCTTCTTGGGGGTCATCGTCTTGACTTGTAGACAGACACCGCGGCGCTGCGGGCACTTATCCAGCACCGGCGCCTTGCTCTTGTACTTCGGCTTTTTGCGGCCCTGGCGGACCAACTGATTCATCGTAGGCATAAATGCGACCGGCCGATCCTGGTTAAAACTCGGCCCTTGGGGGCCGCTGTGCAAAATTAACGGGAACCTATCAGAGTACCCATTTGACCAATGGTGTCAATGGCGGGTTCTGCTCGTGGTATTAATGGCGGGTTCTACCCCTCGCTCGAATCCTCCAGGGGTCCACGGCCCAGTAAGGCATCCAGGCCTCCCTCGATGGCTCCGGCCGGTTCGGCAACATGGGCAGCGCTGTCCGATCCGTTGCCATCTCCGGCCGCATCCAACAGCGGGAACGTGCGAGACAGAACGCGGTCCTTCTCGGCCGACAGGGCCGCCAAGGCTTCGGGCCGAATGCGGACTTCCGATTGCTGGAACGTGCGGAACCCGGTGCCGGCAGGCACAAGGTGGCCCAGGATGACGTTCTCTTTCAGGCCCACCAGATTGTCAACGCGGCCGGCTAGGGCGGCCTCGGTCAGCACCTTGGTGGTCTCCTGGAAGCTGGCAGCCGAGATAAAGCTGCCGCTTTGCACGGCGGCCTTGGTAATGCCCAAGAGCTGCGTGCTGGCCGTGGCCGATTTCGGCCGCGTTCCCTTGGCAGCGTGGCCGCCCAGAGCTTCGATCTGAGCATTGACCTGCGCCAATGCGTCCTTTGGCACGATCGAACCAACCTTAAAGTCGCTATCTCCCTGTTCGCTGATTTTCACGCAGCCGTGAAGCGTCTGATTGACCGCGCGGAACTCGAACTTGTCCATGACGTTGCCCGGCAGCAGCGTCGTATCGCCAGGGTTCTCGATACGCACCTTGCGAAGCATCTGGGCGACGATGATCTCGATGTGTTTATCGTTGATTTCCACCCGCTGGCTGCGGTAGACGTTCTGGATTTCCCGGGTCAGGTATTGCTGCACCGCTTCTTCGCCGCTGATGCGGAGAATATCGTGCGGCACCAATGGCCCGTCCACCAATGCCTCACCCGCCCGGACAAAGTCGCCGGCGTGGACTCTCAAGTGCTTGCCGTGCGAAACCAGATGCTCGCGTTCGATGCCGCTTTCGCTCCGAACGATGATGGTCCGCTTGCCGCGGCGCTTCTCGCCCAACAGCTCCACGGTGCCGTCGATTTCGGCGATGACGGCCGGGTCTTTCGGCTTGCGGGCTTCAAAGATTTCCGTCACGCGGGGAAGACCGCCGGTGATGTCTTGCGTACCCGAGGCTTCGCGCGGCGTCTTGGCCAAGATGGAGCCGGCCACGATCGCCTTCCCTTCGGGGACTTCGATGTAGGCCTTTTCCGGCAGGTAGACGAAGTCCAGGATTTTGCCGTTTTCGTCTTCCAGCACGATCTGCGGGTGTTGATCTCCCTTGTGCTCGATGATCATACGGCGGATGTGACCGCTGGGGTCTTTTTCCTGCCGCATCGTTTCACCTTCGATGACGTCTTCGTAACGGACCTTGCCGTTGATTTCGGCCAGGATGGGGATGCTGTGCGGATCCCACTGGCAGAGCACGGCGCCGGCGGCTACTTCTTTTCCTTCGTCCACCATCAGGTTGGCACCGGCTGGAATGTCGTATTTCTCCAGCTCGCGTCCCTTGGGATCGACCAGCGTCAGTTCGCCGTTGCGAGCCAATACCACGTTGATCCCTTCTTGGTTCTTCACCACCTTCAGGCGGGTGTACTGAACGATGCCACCCTTCTTGGCCTTGATTTCGCTTTCTTCCACCAACCGGGCAGCCGTGCCGCCGATGTGGAAGGTACGCATCGTAAGCTGGGTGCCAGGCTCGCCGATGCTCTGCGCACCGATGATCCCTACCGCCATTCCTTCCTCGACCATCGAACCGGTCGAGAGATCCATGCCGTAGCAGCGGCGGCAGACGCCCAACGTGGCTTCGCAGGTCATGGGGCTGCGAACCTGAATCTTTTCCAGACCCAGGTCTTCGATGCGCCGCGCGATCTCGATCGTAATCATGTCGTTCTCGCGAACGATCACTTCGTCGGTGATGGGGTTGACGATATTCGTGCGGCTGACACGGCCGCGGATCGAGTCCGCCAATCGCACTTCGACCTTTTCTCCACGATAGATAACCCCCTTGGTGATCCCTTGCGTGGTGTTGCAGTCTTCCTGCGTGATGACGACATTCTGCGCCACATCGGCCAATTTGCGGGTCAGGTAGCCGGAGTCGGCCGTTTTCAAGGCCGTATCGGCCAAGCCTTTGCGGGCACCGTGCGTGGAACTGAAGTATTCCAACACGGAGAGCCCTTCGCGGAAGTTGGCTTTAATCGGCGTCTCGATAATTTTACCGGACGGCTTGGCCATCAAACCGCGCATACCGGCCAACTGGCGAATCTGCTCGACGCCGCCGCGGGCGCCGGAGTTGGCCATCAGGTAGATCGGGTTGACGTAGCCGGAAAACCGGTAGTCGGTTTCCAATTCCGACATCATTTCGGCCGTAATCCGTTCGCGGGCATGCGTCCAGGCGTCCAACACCTGGTTGTAGCGCTCACCTTCCGTGATGATGCCGCGCTGGTAGAGCTTGTTCGTGCGGAGCACCTGTTTTTCCGCCTCGCCGATGATTTTGCCCTTCGTCGGCGGAGTGATCAGGTCGTCCGTGGCGAACGACAGGCCGCTGCGAGTCGCCTCGCGGAATCCGGTGCGGTTCATGTCGTCCAACAACTTGATCGTGGCGCCGCGGCCCAACTGCTGATAGCAATCGGAGATCACGCGAGCCAGTTCGCTGGATCGCATCGGCAGGTTGTAGTAGTACATCCCGCGCGGGAGCGAATCGTTGAACATCACGCGGCCAACGCTCGTCTCCACGATGTCCACCACCTGCGGCTCATCGGAGGAGTCCGACTTGACGCGCGTGTTGGCCGGCAGCCGCACCTTGATCTTGGCATGGGTGTCGATCACGCCCAGCGAATAGGCCAGGTGAACCTCGGGGAGCGAGGAGAAGACCATTCCCTCCCCCTTACGATCGGGCATCAGCGCCGTCACGTAGTAGGAGCCCATGACGACGTCCTGCGAGGGACTGATGATGGGCGCTCCGTTGGACGGGCTGAAGATGTTGTGGACCGACATCATCAGCGTATGGGCTTCCACCTGGGCCTCGATCGACAGCGGCAAATGGACCGCCATTTGATCGCCGTCGAAGTCGGCGTTGAAACCTTTGCAAACCAACGGATGGAGCATGATGGCGTTGCCTTCGACCAGAATCGGTTCAAAGGCCTGAATACCCATGCGGTGAAGCGTCGGTGCGCGATTCAACAACACTGGATGGTTGCGAATCACTTCTTCCAGAATGTCCCACACTTCCGCGTCTTTGCGCTCCAGCATCTTCTTGGCGCTTTTGATCGTATCGGCGTGGTTGAGCTCCTTGAGCCGGCGGATGATGAACGGCTGGAACAGTTCCAGCGCGATCTTCTTCGGCAGCCCGCACTGGTGGAGTCGCAGCTTCGGCCCGACGACGATCACGCTGCGGGCGGAGTAATCGACTCGCTTGCCCAACAGGTTTTCGCGGAAGCGGCCTTGCTTGCCCTTGATCATGTCGGTCAGCGACTTCAGCGGCCGATTGCTGCTGCCGAGCACGGGGCGCTTGCAGCGGTTGTTGTCGAACAGCGCATCGACGGACTGCTGCAACATCCGCTTTTCATTCTTGATGATGACTTCCGGCGCGTTGAGATCGACCAACTTCTTGAGGCGGTTATTGCGGTTGATGATCCGGCGATACAAGTCGTTCAAGTCACTGGTGGCGAAGTTGCCGCTGTCCAACAGCACCAACGGCCGCAGATCGGGAGGGATCACGGGAATCACATCAAGCACCATCCACTCTGGCTTGTTGTCGCTATCGCGAATTGCCTCGACAATCTTCAGCCGGTTGATCAGTTCCTTGGCCTTCTGCTTCGAGCCCGTCTCCACGAGATCGACGCGCAGCTCTTCGGAGAGCTTGACCAAATCCATATCGACCAGCAGCTTGCGGACAGCCTCGGCGCCCATCTCGGCGTCGAACGAACCTTCGCCATATTGCTCCCGGGCGGCGCGGAACTCCTCTTCCGTCAGCAGTTGCTGACGCTTGAGCGCCGTATCACCAGGATTGATAACCACGTAATCCTGGAAGTAGATCACCTTTTCCAGGCTGGTGGTCTTCATGGCCAGCAGATTGCCCAGGCGGCTGGGCATGGCCTTGAAGAACCAAATGTGGACGACGGGCGCGGCCAGCTCGATGTGCCCCATCCGCTTGCGTCGCACGCGGCTGTGCGTGATTTTCACGCCGCAACGGTCGCAGATCATCCCTTTGTACTTCATCCCGCGGTACTTGCCGCAGGAGCATTCCCAGTCCTTTTCAGGCCCGAAAATGCGTTCGCAAAACAGGCCGTCTTTTTCCGGCCGGTAGGTGCGGTAGTTGATCGTCTCCGGCTTCTTCACCTCGCCGAACGACCAGCTACGAATATCGTGCGGCCGCGCCAGGCTGATTTTCACCGAAGCGTAGTCGTTAATGCGGTCGTAAGAGCTTTCGCCAATACTCACGTGTGAAGCTCCTTATGTCGTAACTTAAATGTTATGCGACGCTAATTGTAAATTCGTTTTTGAATGTTTTACGCGTTGCGCTTTTCCAATTGCATGTTCAGCGCCAGCCCCCGGATTTCATTGGTCAACACGTCGAAGCTGGCGGGCGTGCCGGCTTCCAGCGTGTTCTCGCCCTTGACCATGGACTCGTAAATCTTCGTCCGCCCTTCGACGTCGTCGCTCTTGACCGTCAGCAATTCCTGGAGGATGTAGGCCGCCCCGTAGGCTTCCAATGCCCAGACTTCCATTTCTCCAAACCGCTGACCGCCGAAGCGGGCCTTGCCACCCAGCGGCTGCTGAGTGATGAGCGAGTACGGGCCGGTGCTACGGGCATGGACCTTGTCGTCCACCAAGTGGTGGAGTTTGAGCATGTAGATGTAACCCACGGTCGTCTGCTGCTCGAACGGTTCGCCCGAGCGCCCGTCATAGAGCTGGCTCTTGCCGGTCACCGGCAGGCCGGCCTCTTCGAGCGTGCCGCGGATCATCTCTTCCGTAGCTCCGTCGAACACCGGCGTGATGGACTGGAAGCCCAACTTGGCGCCGGCCCAACCCAGGTGGGTCTCCAGAATCTGGCCCACGTTCATACGGCTGGGCACGCCCAGCGGATTGAGCATGATCTGCACCGGAGTGCCGTCGGCCAGGAAGGGCATGTCTTCCTGGGGCAGGATCTTGGCGATCACACCCTTGTTTCCGTGGCGGCCGGCCATTTTATCGCCAACCGAGATCACCCGCTTCGTGGCCACGTAGACTTTGACCATCTGCAACACGCCGCTGCGCAGCTCATCGCCGCGCTTCATCGAGTTGAGCTTCCGATCGCGAGCGTCGATGGCGGCCTCAATTGCCTCTTCGTGGGTCTTGTGGATTTTTTCGACGTCGGCCTGCTTCTGCGGGCTGCGCATGTTGACCCAGGAGAGCTTGAAGCGAGCGGCCACGTCGGCCACGAACTTCGGATCCTGATCGCGGACCAGCGGCGTGCCGTCCTCATCGGTCAAAGCCCGGCCCAACACCGTCTCCATCTCGGCGACCATGGTCGAAAACACTTCGGCAATCTTGGTGTTCCCTTCGGTCTCAGCGTCTTTCAGCGCCTTCTCGAATGTCTTTCGCTCTTCTTCGCTGAGGCTCATGCGGCGGCTGAACTTCTGCGTGTCGATGACGATCCCTTCCACGCCGGACGGGACTTCCAGCGAATCGTTCTTCACGTCTTCGCCGGCGCGACCGAAGATGGCGTGCAGCAGTTTCTCTTCCGGCGTTAGCTCGGTCTTCGACTTCGGCGACACCTTGCCGACCAGCACATCGCCCGGCCGCACATAGGTGCCGTTCCGCACGATGCCCGTCTCGTCGAGATTGCGCAGGGCTTTTTCGCTGACGTTGGGAATATCCCGGGTGAACTCCTCCCGTCCCAACTTCGTCTCGCGGATTTCGATGTCGAACTCCTCGATGTGAATCGAGGTGTACGTGTCGTTCTTCACCAACTCTTCGCTGATGATGATGGCGTCTTCAAAGTTGTAGCCGTCCCAAACCATGAAGGCCACCAGAACATTGCGCCCCAGAGCCAATTCACCTTTATATGTGGCAGCCCCGTCGGCAATGACTTCGTCCTTCTCCACCTTCTGGCCGAGCTTGACGATCGGCTTTTGGTTTTGACAGGTCCGCTCGTTGAGCCCCACGAACTTGCGGAGCTTGTATTCGTCGCCGCCGACTTCAATGCGGTCGGCATCCACGTAATTGACGGTGCCTTTGCGGCGGGCCTTGATCACCATGCTCGAGTTGCGGGCCACGTCCACTTCCATGCCCGTGCCCACGATCGGCGGCTCGGTAATCAACAGCGGCACTGCTTGGCGCTGCATGTTGGAACCCATCAACGCGCGGTTGGCGTCGTCGTGCTCCAGGAAGGGAATCAAGCCGGCCGAGACGCCGACCATCTGGGCAGGGGCCACATCGATGTATTGGATCTTATCCAACGGCACCATCTCGAAGTCGCTGTGGAACCGGGCCACCAGGTTATCACCCACCAGCTTGCCGTCCACCACAGTGGCGTCGGCAGGGGCCACATAGGCCTCGGCCTCTTCGTCGGCACGCAGCCAGGTGACGTCCTCGGCCAGCTTTCCCTTCACCACGCGGCGATAGGGAGTGACGAGGAAGCCGTACTCATCCACCGTGCTGTACATCGCCAACGACGAGATCAGACCGATGTTCGTACCTTCAGGCGTCTCGATGGGACAGATCCGCCCGTAGTGGGAGATATGCACGTCGCGGACTTCAAACCCTGCCCGTTTGCGGTTCAAACCACCGGGACCCAAAGCCGACAGGCGCCGTTCGTGCGTCAACATCGACAGCGGATTGGTCTGGTCAACCACTTGCGACAATTCGCCGCGGCCGAAGAAGTATTCGATCGCCGCTGAAATGCTTTTGGGATTGATCAGGCTTCGCGGCGTCATGTCCTCAACATCCTTGAGGCTCATCCGTTCCTGCACGGTGCGGCGGAGCTTGAGGAAGCCTTTGCGCATTTCATCGCAAGCCAGCTCATCAATTGTCCGCAAGCGACGATTGCCCAGGTGATCGATGTCGTCCGTCTCCACGCCAGGGTCGCCGGAGACCAGCCGAATCAGATACTTGATCGAAGCGATCAAGTCTTCCGGCCGTAGCGTCATCTCATCTTCGGCCACCTTCAATCCGAGCTTACGATTGATGCGGAAGCGGCCCACTTTGCCCAGGCGGTAGCGGTTGGTGTCGTAGAACTTTTCCGCGAACAGAGCCTTGGCTTTTTCCAACTGCGGCGGATTACCGGGACGCAGCCGTTGATAGATTCGCAGCAGCGCTTCCTCGTGGCTGGAGGTGTTGTCCTCGGCCAAGCTGGTGAAAATCAAGGGATTGCGCGGCTCGGGCATGACATTGACCTGCGTCAACCCGGAAGTGCAGATCAACTCGGCCACATTCTTGGAAATCTTCTGTCCGCTTTCGACGAGGATCTCGCCGGCCCGGTCGCTCTTGGCTGGATAGACGATGTCGTCCACGGCAATGCGGCCTTCGATCTTGGCGGCGCTGCGGCCGTCCACAATCTTTTCCGCCACGGTCTTATAGAAAGCGCGGATGATGTCGCCGCTTTGGCTGTACTTGGGGTCCATCGCCCGCAGCAGGGTCATGGCCGAAAACTTACCGCTCTGATCGATACGAACCGTCAGCGTGTCTTTCTTGCTGATGTTCAGCTCGATCCAACTTCCACGCTCGGGAATCACGCGGCAACTGTGCAGATAACGCTCCGCCGAATCCGTGTCGCGCACGAAGTCCACGCCAGGGCTGCGATGCAACTGACTGACCACGACGCGCTCGGCGCCGTTGATGATAAACTCGCCGCCGCCGAGCATAATCGGCATATCGCCCAGGAACACTTCCTCTTCAATCGGCTGCTCTTTGGTCAATCGCAACCAGACGCGGAAAGGCCGGCCGTAGGTCAGCCGCAACTGGCGGCATTCGTCCGGCTCATAGCGCGGTTTGCCCAACTCGTAGCGGATGTATTCCAGTTTCAGCGATTTGTCGTAGCTCTCGATCGGGAAGATCTCGCGGAGCACGCCTTCCAGGCCGTGATCTTTGCGCTTCTCAAGCGGAGTCTCAAATTGCAGAAACGTCTCATAGCCGCGAGTCTGGATCTCCGTCAGGTTGGGCAGCGCCACCTGATCCGAGCGACTGCCGAAGCGACGCACGGTCTCGGGGCGGAGACGACGTTGGGCTGAAGTGGCCATAGGCGGACGAACTCCTGTCAGATGCAGGCAAGGATGATTTCAGGAAGCGGGCATGATGCGAGCCGGGACAGACACGCATCGTTATGGCGGAGTGGTTGCGCTCGGCGGACCGCCGCCAACCCGGCGCGCAATGCGCGCCCGGCAATCAGCACCAGCCAATAGGGGACGAATCGGGGCAATGGACCTCCGACCGCAAGTGCGAGGGCGCTGCCAGGGTAAAAATCCCCGGCAACACTTAACTCGCTTCTCCAAAAGTCCGAACGAAGCGACGTAAAACGCACTCCTACTTGATCGAAACCGTAGCTCCGGCTTCCACCAACTTCTTCTTGGCGGCCTCGGCGTCGTCCTTCGAAACCTTTTCCTTGACCTTGCTGGGTACGCCTTCGACCAAGTCCTTGGCTTCCTTCAGACCCAGTCCGGTCAGTGCGCGGACTTCCTTGATCACGCCGATCTTCTTGTCGCCGAATCCTTCCAGGATGACGTCGAACTCCGACTGGGCTTCAACAACCGGGGCAGGACCGCCGCCGCCGCCAGCCGCCATCATGACGGCTCCGCCCGCCGCAGGTTCGATGCCGTGTACGTCCTTCAGGTAGTCGCTCAATTCCTTGGCTTGCTTGAGCGTCAACTCGGAGATCTGGTCCCCCAGTTTCTTCGTCGTGTCTGTGAATTCCATGGTGGCTGCTTCCGACATGGCAAAAATCTTCCTTTCTCTTCTAAAGACTCAATGGTCGAATGGATGGTTCTTGGACGTTGTGCGCCGGGCGACTGTGCTCGCCTGGCTCAAATTTGTATGGGTCTCTGTTGCACTGGTCGTGTATTGAGCAAACCGCCTCTTACGGACTCCTGGCTGGCAACTTCCCAGGAGCCATAGTCTCAGGCGGTCGCTGGTTCTGGCTCTCCCTCGGCTGTCGATTCCTCCCCTTCGGACTTCTTCTTGACCTGGCTGGCCACGGCTCCACCCGGCCCGATGAGCTGCGACGCCAACTTGCTTCCCGGAGAGAGAATCTGCCCAACCAACAGGCTGAGTTGTTCCTCGCGGCTAGGCCACTTGCTCACCTCGTCCACCTGTTTGGCGGTCAACACGGCGCCATCCATTACGCCGCCGCGGGCAGTGAAGCCCTCGAACTGCTTGTCTCCGGCAATGCGGACCACTTCTTTGGCCAGCGACACGATGTCGGAAGATCCGAACACCACCGCCAACGAGCCTTCCACGCTCTGGAAAGCGGCTCCCAAAGGCGTGCCTTCGGTGGCCCGCCGCGCCAGGCTTCCCTTAACCACCATGAGGCGGATGTTCTTGGCCCGAAGCTGCTTGCGCAGCGCTACCGTCTTGTTGGCTTCCAGCCCTACGACGTTGACCAACAGCGCTTCCGATACGCCGTCCAACTCGCTGGCGAGATGCTTGCTGATCAATTCTTTGACGAATTTGCTCATGACTTTATGTGCTCGTTAATGTGTCGCGTTCTCTCTAGGCCGCGATGGGGATGCCCGGGGTCATCGTGGCGCTGATCGTGATCGACTTGACGTACACGCCCTTCACACTGACCGGCTTAAGGCTCAGGATCCGGTCGATGAACGACTGAATGTTCTCTTGAAGCTTTTCGGCGTCGAAGCTCAGCTTGCCGGCCACTCCATGCACGATGCCGGAGTCGTCGTTGCGGAACTCAACTTTACCCGCCTTGTATTCCTTCACGACTTTGGCCACGTCGGCCGTGACTGTGCCCGCCCGCGGCGAGGGCATCAGGCCGCGCGGCCCGAGCACCTTACCCAGCGGTCCGACCAGGCCCATCATATCGGGGGCCGCGATGCAGCCGTCGAAATCGGTCCAGCCGTCCTTGATCTTCTTGGCCAGGTCTTCTGCCCCCACTTCGTCGGCCCCTGCCTTGCGAGCCTCTTCCGCCAAAGCGTCCTTGGCAAATACCACCACTCGCTTCGATTTGCCGATGCCGTGCGGCAACACAATCGAACCGCGCACCAACTGATCGGCCTGCTTGGGATCGATACCCAGGCGGAGGGTGACTTCAACCGTTTGATCGAACTTCGTTCCTCCGAAGCCCTTGATGATCTTGACCGCTTCGCCCAGCGCAACGGGGACTGGCTTCTCGGGCAACTTGGCCTTCAGAGCCTTCATTCGTTTGGATATTTTGGCCATTGATTTGTTCTTTCACGCGACTGTTTTTTTCCCGCGACGGTGTACCCGTTTGCGGGTCGGGTCGCGGCTGTATGAAAAACTTGTTCCTTGACACTTATTCCTTGATGACGTCGAGTCCCATGCTGCGGGCCGTTCCCTCGATCATCCGCCGGGCGTGATCCGCATCGCGTGAATTGAGATCGGCACTCTTGAGCCGCACGATCTCGTCGATCTGCGCCACGGTCACCTTACCGACCTTGTCCTTGTTTGGCACACCCGAGCCCTTAGCGATGGCGGCCGCTTTCTTCAACAGCGCCGCCGCCGGCGGGCTCTTGGTTTCAAAATCGAACGAACGATCGCTGTAGACGTTGACCACCACCGGAATGGGCATGCCGCCGGCTTCCTTCGTCCGCTCGTTGAACTGCTGCACGAACTGTCCCAGGTTGATGCCAAAACGGCCCAACGACGTTCCCACGGGAGGAGCAGGCGTGGCCTGACCGCCGGGTACCTGAAACTTCACCGTGCCTGTAAGTGCTTTTGCCATGTTATTAAGTAGGTCCAGTCTGCCAACGTGGCTGAAGTCGCAAGACTTCAGAGCCGTGTTAATCTTATCTCTCCCGAAGTCTTACGACTTCGGCTACCAGGTCCGTTACAGCGTTTCGATCTGCCAGTGTTCCATTTCCGTCGGCACGCTTCGGCCGAAGATGTTGATCATCACCGTGACGCGGCCATTGGCCTCGTCAATCTTATCCACGTCCCCTTCAAAGTTCTCGAAAGTTCCTTCTTTGATCTTCACGCGATCGCCCGGCTTCACGCGGATGTCGATGCGCGGCACATCATCGGTGGTCTCGTTGTCCTTCTTGACGATCCGGCTGACTTCCGTCCCCAACATGGGAGTGGGCCGTCCAGCCGACCCGGTGAAATCGCCGATGCCCGGCGTTTCGCGGACCAGAAACCAACTCTCTTCCGTGATGGCCATGTGGACCACGATGTAGCCCGGATACAGCTTGCGCCGCACGACTCGCTTCTTTCCTCCCTTAAACTCCGTGACCATCTCCACCGGCACGATGATCTCACTGAAGTAGCTGTCCATCCCGGCCACTTTGACCCGCCGCTTCAAAGCGTCGGCAATCGAATCCTCCCGGTTGCTCTGCACTTTGAGGATGTACCAATTCTTCGGCAAATCATCGCCGGGTGGAATGGCAGGGGCGGCAGCTTCTTCCTCGCTAGCCTCTTCCAACGGCTTATCGCTGCCGCTCTCTTCCTCCTCCAAATCCCGTCCCCGCTGCGCATCCTGCTCAGCGATGTAATCGTCGTCGGCCCACTCCGCCTCTTCGCGTATCTCAACCTCAGTAGGCGCGAACTTATTATCGCCCACCGGATCGTCCTGGGCCGCGTCGTCAACAGGCGCCCCGCCAGACAGGCTGGTTGTTGCGTCTTGCGGTTTTTCGGATTCGTCGAACACGCCAGTTTTCCCCCGCCAGAGCCGACCGCTCTGTCTCCAAAATATCGCCAGCCCCGCTTAACCCTGGACGCCGAGCGCCTTGAACACAAACGTCCAACCCAGATCGAACAAGAATAACAACCCCGCCAGGATGATGATGGTCATCAACACCACGACAGAACCTCGAATCAACTCCGTCCGCGTCGGCCATGACACCTTGCTCATCTCCGCTTCCACGGCAATGAGGAAGTCGGCGAAGTTCGGCATATTGACCAGGCGATAGGCCACCCAGGCGCCAATCACCACCATAGCCGCCGGCACACCAGCGACCGTCCATACATTCGTCGTCCCCTGCAACACCGTATGCAATCGCCAGGCGCCCACGCTGATGGCGCCGACGATCGCAAAAAACGTCACCTGCCGGGCGATCCGCCCCTGCCTCCGCTTGTAAATGCCCGTCAGCAGCAGGTTCTTGACGAACGAACTGCTGCCGGCCGGCTTATCGACGGAGGCCATTTTCTTTTCCTTAACGACAGACACCCGTGGTTACCTCTTGTAGCCAGTTTCCCCCCCAGGGGACACACAACTCATACAATCACGGCGACTCAGCCTTACCCGATCCGGCGGACCCATGATTGGCGTCCGCTGAATCGGGCATGTATGGCAGGGGCGGCGGGAATCGAACTCGCAACCTCTGGTTTTGGAGACCAGCGCTCTGCCAATTGAGCTACGCCCCTCTGTCTTACTCCAGGATCTTGGTCACCACTCCAGAGCCCACTGTCTTACCACCCTCGCGGATAGCAAAGCGGACGCCGTCATCCATGGCGATTGGCTTCTGCAGTTCGACTTGGATCTTGGCGTTGTCACCGGGCATGCACATTTCCGCTCCGCCCAACAGGTTGGCCGAACCGGTCACGTCCGTCGTGCGGAAGTAGAACTGCGGGCGATAGCCGCTGAAGAACGGCGTGTGCCGTCCACCTTCGTCCTTGCCCAGCACGTAGACTTCCGCCTCAAACTTCATGTGCGGGGTGATCGATCCCGGCTTGGCCAGCACCTGGCCGCGCTCGATATCTTCGCGCTTCACACCACGCAACAACATCCCGACGTTGTCACCGGCTTGGCCGTCGTCCATCGGCTTGTTGAACATTTCCACGCCGGTGCAGACCGTCTTGGTCGAAGCTTCCTTCAACCCGACAATCTCCACTTCGTCGCCAACCTTCACGCGGCCGCGCTCGATACGGCCGGTGGCCACGGTGCCACGGCCTTCGATCGAGAACACGTCTTCCACCGCCATCAACAGCGGCTTGTCCACGTCGCGAACCGGTTCTGGAATGTATGCATCCACGGCGTCCAGCAACTCTTCGATGCACTTGATCGCAGCCGGATCGGTCGGACTGTCATAGGCCGGACGCGAGGCGCCACGAACGATCGGCACCTCATCTCCCGGAAAGCCGTAGTGCGTGAGCAATTCACGCATTTCCAACTCGACGAGGTCCAGCAATTCTGGATCGTCCACGAGGTCGATCTTGTTGAGGAACACGACGATGCGCGGGACACCGACCTGGCGAGCCAGCAGGATGTGCTCGCGCGTCTGCGGCATCGGGCCGTCTGCGGCGGAAACCACCAGGATGGCGCCGTCCATCTGGGCGGCCCCGGTGATCATGTTCTTGATAAAGTCGGCGTGGCCGGGACAGTCGATGTGGGCATAGTGCCTCTTGGCGGTCTCGTACTCGACGTGCGAGACGGAGATG
>JAIOPX010000347.1 GCA_021413705.1 Planctomycetota bacterium
GTTGGGTGCGAAGCCTAAGATCGGCGTTGTGCCAGCGTCCACGGAGGGGAAGAGCAGAGCCGAACCGCTTGTCTTGGCTCCCGACGTTGCGCCGTGGTTGAAGCGGCAGCAACGGTTATTGGATGGCGGCGAGGCCAAGGACCAATTGGCAGTATCGCGACATACGCTGGAGACGCTGAGTTACCCTGACGTGCGGATGGTGACGGCCGATGGTCGGCAGCTTTTCTGGCAGTTGCCGCCGCGGAGTTTGCCGGTGCAGCCGGCGCAGATCTATAGCACGATCGACGCCACGCTGATCTGCATTTTCCTCTTGGCGTACTATCCCTACCGACGACGCGACGGGGAAGTGTTTGCGCTGTTGCTCACGATTTATCCGATCACGCGGTTTTTGATCGAGATCATCCGTGTAGACGAGCCGGGGCAGTTTGGCACGCAGTTCAGTATTTCGCAGCTAGTGAGTTTTGGCGTGTTTGCTGGCGTCGTGCTGTTCTGGGTTTACTTGCTGACAAGGCCACCCGGAAAATTGTGGGCGACGAGTGACGGAGGCGAGCGGCCGGTGTGAGCGACCGGCGGAAGCCGGCCGTTGGCGCTATGCGAGCTCTCCAGGTTCAGGCAGCATGGTCGCTGGAGGAAACAGGGGGCTTACGCCCCTCGCTCGCCAGGGACCGTGGCGCGGCCCGGCGCAAGTGGTTCGGTAACAACGGTTTGACACATGCCGTGCCGTCCGCGATGATGGGTTTTTGCCGTGGCATGCCGCACCTCATGCCCTCCACGGCCCCCAGGCGGGAACTTACCAGGTGGTCGCAGCGTCTTAGATTTCGGAGCCGCCGTGCAAGACGACGCCCGGCTGATTGATGAGTCGCTCGCCGGCCGCACCGCGGCTTTTGGCGACCTGGTCACCAAATACCAGGATCGGCTCTACAATTCCGTGATGCACGTTGTCGGTTCGGCCGAAGAGGCCCAAGACGTCGTGCAGGACGCTTTCGTGCAGGCCTTTATCAATCTGGAGAAGTTCAAGCGAAATAGCGCTTTTTATACCTGGCTGTACCGCATTGCTTTCAATGTGGCCATCAGCCGCCGCCGCCGACACAAACCCGTCACCTCGATCGAGCAAGCCCGCGAAGCCAGTGGAGCCGATCCGGTCGATGACGGCCCCCGCCCTGAGGAGCGCCTGGAGCAGCAGGATCGTTGCGACATGGTCCGCAAGGCGCTGGCCAAGTTGCCGGAACCGTTCCGCACGGTGCTGGTGTTGCGGGAGATGGACGGCTTTGACTACGAGACGATTTCCGACATGCTCGACCTGCCCGTGGGTACGGTTCGCAGTCGCCTGCACCGGGCACGGATGCAGATGAAAGATTTGTTGCAAGAGGTTTTGCAAGAAGATATACGATAAGGGGACTGTCCCAATTTTTGTCTCAGCACAGTGATGCTGGCTTGCGGAGCAAGCGTGGGACTGTCCCCCTGGGTGTAGCTCAACATCAAACACATCATGAACCCCACTGACGATAACGAACTGCTGAGCGCCTATCTCGACGGTGAAGTCACCGCCGATGAGCAGGCTCGCGTGGAACGGCGGCTGGCCGAGGATGTCGGCTATCGCCAATTGCACGACGAGTTGCGCGCGCTGCGGCAGCATTTGGAATCGTTGCCGATGGCCCGGCTGCCGGCAGATTTCAGTCAGACTGTGCTGTACGAGGCGGAGCGGCAGATGGTGGCGCCACGACGCTCTGGGGTCAATCTGGAACCGGCAGTCGAGGCACATGATTCGACCGACGGAAGGCGTTGGGTGCGTCCGCTACTCTGGAGCGGAATGATCGCGGCGGCCGGGTTAATGGTGATGATTTTTTCGCCGGCGCAGCGAGAGTCCTCGACGGCCAAGGTGGCCAGGACCGACGCCCCGCAAGCTCCGGCAGATGCACGGCCCGCGGCGAAAGCACCGGCAGTAAAGGCGGAGCCTTCCTTCGAAGCTGCGGCGAGTTCGTCCATCCACTCCGATGACTCGTTGGTGGCGGCTCCCGCAGCGCCTCCTGCCGAATTGGGGAAGCAACTGGAGAACCGCGCTCTGAAGATGGATCAGCAACGCACCGGCGAGGGGGCGGTTCAGGCAGCCAAGGATTCCCCGGCCCAGCTTCGCGCGGAGGGTGAAGGAGAACGTGGAGCGGATAAGCGAGACGAGGGGAGTCGCCGGCTAAGTGCAGGCGGAGTTTCTCCGGGCGATAGTGCTGATCGCGATAACGGAAAGGATGCCGAGCGATATCGAGTGTCTGGGGCGCTGAAGAAAGAAGCTCAGAAGTTATCCGAAGTGCCTCGGCCGGCGGCCTCTGCGCCTCGGCTGGCCGACGAGAATGCTCCTCAGAGTTCGCCGCCGTTTGGCTTGGGGGGAACGTCGGCTCCGCTGCCACCGCCAGGTGTTGTGCCTGCTGAGCCGGCCCCGATGGCTCCAGGTCGATTCGCGGCCAAGACTGCTGGATCTGAAATTGCTCCGCCAGCTTCGCCAGCCACGGCGACAACGCCGCAAGATGGCGCTTTCGGAGGACTGGGCCAGTCAGGCCAAGGACCGGCTCGTTCGGCGTTTGATGCGGCCAAGACCGGGCCGCGCGGTCGGGGTGGGGAAGATATCAAGCGGATTGAGACGGCCCAGAAAGAGGTTTCGCAGAAGGAGATTTCACCGTCGTTGAACATCTCCGTCACCTTGACCGGCCAGGCCGGTAACCAAGAAGATTTTGAACAACTGTTGACCTCCGTTCAGCAGGAAAAGCAGCCGGCCGGCAAGCCGCAGACCGAGCAGGCGAATGCTCCATCGCCACAAGTTGCGGTGGCGGACGCGCTGAATGAAGCGGGAGGCAAACGTGAGAACGGCAATGCGGCTTCGCAGCCTCAGCAGGTCTATGAAGTTGAGCTGACGCATGGAGCTTTGGTTGATCTTCTGGCTCAGTTGCGCAGCCGCCCCGCCAAGTATCGGCTCGATCCGGTCTCCGAGCCGCTGAATCAACAAGTGAAACGCCGCGCAGACGAGCTGGTCATCAAGCGACAACAGGAGCAAACGAAGGGGCTGCTTCAAGAGAAGGCGGAAGCCAAACTGGCCGACGGCAAGATAGCCCCGGGCTCTGCCCGGGGGCAAGGCTCTGATCGGGTGCAGGAAGCCGTTCAAGAGAGGGCTGATACCAAACTGGCGGAAGGCAAGAGCAAGGAAGCACAAGAGAAGGACCGTGCCGAGAAGACTCCCGAGAAGAAAGCCGAGAAGAGCGTGCTGAAGAGTGCCGTTAAGGCTGCGGACAATGCAGCCGCGCCACCTGCGCCGCAACTGTACCGGGTGCGTATCGTCCTGCGCCGGACGGCGGCGGATTCGGATCCTGCGGCAGCGGGGCAAGCTCCGGCGCCAGCCAACACTCCAGCGCCCTAGGGCTGTCGCACGAAAGCATCATATTCGGCCCGATGTTGCCAATTGGCAACATCACGCCTGGGCGGACGCCCAAGCGTGGCCCGTCCGATTGGCCTTTTGTAGGCAAGTTTCGGAAGCAAGCCAGGGAACCGCAATTCCCGCACCTGGATGGAACGTGGCTTGCTGCTAAAGGGTATGTTTTCGTGTTGGGAGTCCGATCCGCGGTTAGCAGTTTGCCATGCCGTCCGTTCAAGAAATCAACGATCTGACAACGCTCCGCCACTATGAGGCGGTTTGGGGCGATTTGCTGGCGGCAACGCCTGGCGCCTCGTTCTTTCAAAGCTATGACTGGTTTGTGTGCCGGGTGACGGCTGCGGCAGCCGATCTGAAGCTGCGGGTGTTGATCGTCTCCGATGATCGCGGCCTGATCGGCATCCTGCCGCTCATCGTCTCGAAGCAGCAGCGGCGCGTGGGACGGTTTCGTGTGCTGGGCTATCCGCTCTCCGACTGGGGTTCGCTCTTCGGACCGATCGGCCCGGACGCCGAAGCCACGCTGGCCGCGGGACTTGAGCATGTGCGTGGCACGCCCCGCGATTGGGATGTGTTGGATCTCTGCTGGGTAGACCGCGATCACACCGACGCCGGATTGACGCAGCGCATGATGGCCCGCACTGGATTACCCGCCCGCGAGATGCTCCATGCCACCACAGCCCAGGTGGAACTAGGCGGCGACTGGGTTCAATACTGGGCGTCGCGCAAGAGCCACTGGCGGACCAACGTGCGGCGCAGCGAGAAGCGGCTGGCAGCGCAGGGGACCGTGCGTCATGTACGTTTCCGTCCTGGCGGCAGTGCTTGCGGCGACGACGATTCCCGCTGGGATTTGTTCGACACCTGTGTGGAGCTGGCAGCGCGGAGCTGGCAAGCCGACGCGGAGAAGGGCACGACAATGTCGCACGCTTCGGTGACGCCACTGCTGCGCACGATCCACGAAGCGGCCGTGCGGCGCGGCGCCGTGGACCTGAACCTGCTGACGATCGACGACCGGCCAGTGGCCTTTGCCTATAACTATCACTATCGCGGCTATGTCTATGGCCTACGGATGGGTTACGATCATGAAGCCTGCCACGACGGGGCCGGCAGCGTGCTACTTTGCCGGACTCTTGAGGACAGCTTCCGCCGCGGCGATAGGATTTACGACCTGGGGCCAGACTATTTGGAGTGCAAGCGGCAGTGGTGGACCCGGCTGGTGCCGACCTATCGCTACACGCATTTCCCCTGGCAATCGCCCCGCGCTCAGGCCGTGCGGCTGGGGAGATGGGTTTCGCGACGCGTGCGAGCCGTGACGAAGGATCGATCCATAGTGTAAAGTAGTGTTGCAATGCAACATGAAGAAAGGAGTCGTTACCAAGTGGCACAGTTCGCAGTCATTTTGCTGGCGGCCGGCGGGAGCAGCCGGTTTCGCGATCCGCACTATAAGAAGCCGTTCGCGCCGTTGGACAACCGGGCCGTCTGGCTCCATTCGGCGGAAAAGTTTCTCAATCGCAAGGACGTGAAGCAATTGATCCTGGTGGTGTCGCCGCAGGATCGCGAGGATTTTCAATCGAAGTTCGCCGCCAATGTGATGATCCTCGGAATCGATGTGCAGTGGCGCGGCGATCCTGGCCTTGCCGATTTCCTCCACGCTCAAGAAAGTGCGCGACGATCGCACAATCGCCGACACCGTGCCGCGCGAGGGACTGTGGGAAGCCCACACGCCGCAGGTGTTTCGCCGCCTGTTATTGCTAGACGCCTACGCCAAGCGCGGCGCGCAGCCCGCCACCGACGATGCGCAGCTTGTCGAGCGGCTAGGGCACAACGTCCATGTCGTGCCCGGCTCGCCGCTGAATATCAAGATCGCCACTAAGGAAGATCTGAAGCTGGCTTCTCTGGCGATCAAGGCGCTGCCGAAGCCGAAGCTGGAAGGACCGGCCCATCCGTTTGCGGACGACGATATGTGGCGTTAAAGTACCCTTCACGCTCCGCGTGAAGAGGCCATCACGCGGAGCGTGATGAGTACTATGGGCCACCCATCCGCTACTTTTCCACCGTGATGCTGTTGATCACGACCGGCTCGTTGGGCACGTCGCCGTGGCCGCCCTTGTTGCCGGTGCGGACCTTGGCGATCTTGTCCACCACGTCCATTCCTTCGGTCACCTTGCCGAACGCGCAGTAGCCGAAGCCGGCGTTCGATGCATCCCGGTGGTCGAGGAACCCATTGTCCTTCAGGTTCACGAAGAACTGCGAAGTTGCACTGTGCAGGTCGGAAGTGCGAGCCATGGCTAGTGTGCCACGCTCGTTCTTCTTGTCGGCCGAGGCCTCGTTGCGGATCGGATTGTCGTTGGCTTTCTGCTTCATGTCGGGAGTAAAGCCGCCACCCTGGATCATGAAGCCGTCGATGACGCGGTGGAAGATCAACCCGTCATAGTGCTTCTTCTGAATGTAGCTGAGGATGTTCTCGACGGTGCCGGGCGCCTTGTCGGCCCACAGTTCGAGAGCCAGACTATGGAGTCCACTCTGCTACCTCTGCCGCCTCCTGTTCACAATGTTTCAGTGGTAACGCGACAAATCTTCAGATCCCCTCAACAACTCCATTCCAGCGCACGAAGCCTTCGATGGCCTCGTACTCAGCCAAACCCAGGTCGTCGTAGAGCTTGGCGGTTCCTCGGTTGCGGTCCTCGGCCCGTTGCCAGAACTCCCGCATGTCGGGGCCAGGAAACAACGCCCGGTCCTTTTGCGACTGGTGCTTGAAAATCGCCGTTCGCTTGCGCAACAGTTCCTTGGGGCTCAGCGGCACGGCCATTTCGATCTCGTGCGGGCTCCATTCGTGCCAGGCGCCGCGATAGAGCCAGACGCCACAGTCGGCATACCACTTGGCGCTCCGCTGCCTGTCGCAGGCCATGAGAATCGCCCGCAGGCAGGTGCGG
>JAIOPX010000265.1 GCA_021413705.1 Planctomycetota bacterium
ACGACTGCGTCGCTTCGGCATCGGCCAGCAAGCTGCGGATTTCTGTGGCCAAAGTATCAACGGCGGTGAAGTAACCAAACGTAAAGTCGATACCCATGTAGTCGTTGTCGATCGTCTTGGGCAGGTGTACGATCGGGATCCTATGAGCCTCTTTGGGCAGCCAGTCTTGGTAAAGCTTCAACTTGTTGGCCGTCTTAAGCGTGTCGTCGCCGCCGATGGAGATCAACGCGTCTACTTCTAACGAGCACAGGGCGTCATAGACCCGTTTCAGCGGTGCAGTTCGTTGAGGATCGTTCAAATGCGCCGGATCGGAAATGTCCTTGCCAGGATTGGCGCGGGCCGTGCCGATCAAAATCCCCTGGGAGTTACGTGTCCGCTTCAGCACTTTGGAGTCGATGACCATGTAGTCGCGACCGACGACCATCGGATGGTCTGGCCCGTACTGCACGAGCCCCGAGTAACCGTACAGAACGCCGACAACCTGGATATTGTTCCGCAAAAACGAAGCCGCCGCCGTGGAAATGACCGCATTGGCCGCCGGAGCGGGTCCGCCAGCGAACAGGATAGCGGCACGGCGGAATTCGGGGGTAGCTGTAGACGATGTCGAGGATGGTGTGTTCATGATGGGGAGGATTTTAGCGGATTTTTGCCGCGCCGGGAATTGGCGTCGAACTCTTTTGAGACATAGCTGCCAGATCAGCTAAATCGGCTTTTGCCGTGCCCAGTTGGGCGATCAAGCAGTTTTTTGCTAGCCGACTATGGGAACGGTCGAACCACAACCGTGCCACTGCGGATTCTTCGTCGCCAGCAGGTCCAGTTCCAAGAGCAATTCCTCAATTTCAGCCTGGATGCTCTCTTTCTGTCGCACAATAAGTTTGTTGCCCACCACTTCGATGATCGCACCGTCCGCCTTCCAACTCGCCGGTTGCACCAATTTTTTGACGAGTTCACTGATCTGTTCAGGCTTGACCGGAGGATTTCCGAATCCCCCGAGATGGTAAACCGCAATCGTGTAGCGGTCAGCAGGCGTGACGGTAGGAGCGGGCATCGCCTCGCGAAGCCCGGCGAGAAGCTGGCGGATTTTCGCATGCCCAGCTTCGGTTTGACGAATCGCCAAGACTCCCGCGGGCGTACAGGTGGCTCCGATCGCTGGTCCCCCAACGCTATCCCAGGATTCCGGTTCGACATGGTTCACAATCAATTCCAGCAACTGCCCAAAAAACTTGTTGCGGCCAATTCGACTTCGAATATCCCCCGGCACAAGGTCTCGCACTGGATAAAGATACAGCGGCAATACTCGAGCCGCTTGCTCGGTGCTGGTGACCACCAGGGCCTCGTCGCGGACTTCACACGCCAGCCCCGGAGTTTGGCGCAAAATCGATTGAATTGCGGTGGCTGAGGGTAACTCGTGGCACTTCAGTGTGACCAGGTCCAAGAGATTGGAGCCGTTATCGCGGAATGCTCTGTCGTCGATCAAAATTGGCGAGCCCATTTCTTGCCCGACTTCGTTCAGGAGATCGCGCAACTGAATCTTTTCAGCAGTGAGGCTGATCTTCTTTTGAAGCGCCTTGCGGATCTTTTCCTCATGCTTAAACCCGGGTAACCAGGATCTGACATTTATCGGTTCTGTTATGGGAGGGTCGCGCGTCGGCCTTGCTTCGCGAAGTTTGCCTAAGAACATTTCGATTTCTTCATGCACATCAGGCATTTGCCGAATGACTAGTTTGTTTCCCAGAGGCTGAATTTGCCCCGGCCCGCCCACTTGGTCCCAACTCGTCGGTTCTATGAGGGCAGCGATGACCTCCGTGAGCCAATGCGCCGCCACAGCTCGGTCACTGACTTGATCCTCATGCAATTGACGAATGCCCAGATTGCTAGGGGGAGACAATAAATCATTCACATCATAGACAATGGAGGTGGTTGCATCCTGCGCTTCGTCGTAGGTGGAGATCAGAAGTGATGACTCCTTCCAGATAAACGTCAGTTCCGGATCTATGCTCCGCAAGATATGGCGCAGAGCCGACTTGGCTGACATGGCTGGTAGGACGATCGTAACGGTGGATTCGCGATGGATGCGATCCTGTTTTTCATCCAGCCGAGCCGAAATGCCCGTTTGCTTTTGAAATTCCGCCAACACGTCGGCCAGCTTTGCTTCCTTGAAACTCAACGACACAACTTTGTCGAGCGGACTTGCTGGTCTAACGCGTGCCGCTACGACAATCTTGGCAGGGGGAAGTTCTTTCAGTTCGCCAAAAGCATCTTCAGAATGGGCGTTGTGAACAACGAGCGAGGACCATAATGCCAAAAAGAAGTACATCACGGTTATGCGAGATACTCCATATGTTTTCATCGTGATTGCCCTGCGGATATGGATTGGGGCGAAGTGCGGAATACGCATCTCAAAACTGGCTCAATCGTGGGCCTGTGGGCCGCCAGAAACCATTGTCATTCTGATTGAGCCTAAACGCAATCTCGCTGGATGAAGCCGCTGGGCAAAATTTGCACGCTGCGGGGCCTTCTCGATGCCTTGAAACGGTGCGCTCCGTCCGAAACTTCGACGCGTCTGAAGTCCGGCTCCAGGAAACGGCCACATGAACTGTCTCCGTCCCGGCACATGCAACTTGATACACGGGCTGGGAAGCCCATGCTACTTTTAGAACGTCCGCTCGACGAACGTCGTATCGACCTTCCCTTCGGCAAAGGCCGAGTGGCGGAGGATCTCCAAGTGCAACGGCACCGTGGTCTTGATACCTTGGATCCTCAGCTCCTGCAAGGCGCGCCGCATGCAACTGATGGCTTCGGTTCGCGTCGGCTGGTGGACGATCAGCTTGCCGATCATCGAATCGTAATAGGGAGAGACCGTGTAGCCAGCATGGGCGTGAGAATCGAATCGCACGCCCAGTCCGCCGGGCACAATCATCTGCTCGATCTTGCCGGGTGAGGGCTGAAACTTCTTGGCCGGGTCTTCCGCGTTGATGCGGCATTCGATCGCCACGCAGTGAGGTTTGATATCGGACTGTGAAAATGGCAGGGCTTCACCGCTGGCCACGCGGATCTGCGCCTTAATCAGGTCAATGCCGGTGACCATCTCCGTGACGGGATGCTCCACCTGGATGCGGGCATTGACTTCGATGAAGTAGTAGTTCCCTTCTTTATCGACGATGAACTCCACCGTGCCGGCGTTGGTGTATTTGGCCGACTTGACCAGCCGCACGGCCGCCTCGCACATGTGCTTGCGCGTCTTGTCGGAAATATGAGGGGAGGGGCTCTCTTCGATCAGCTTTTGATGCCGTCGCTGCACGGAACAATCGCGCTCCCAGAGATGCACGACGTTGCCATGGTGGTCGGCCAGCACCTGAACCTCGACGTGCCGCGGATGCTCGATGTATTTTTCCAGATAAACACTGCCGTCGCCAAAAGCGCCTTCGGCTTCGGCGCGGGCCTGCTGCACCGCCTGCTTCAGCGCCAAGTCGTTAAGCGCCACCCGCATTCCCCGCCCGCCGCCGCCGGCCGAGGCTTTGACCAGCACGGGAAAGCCGATCTGGTGGGCCGTGCTCAGCGCCTGCTCTTCGGTCTCGATCAGCC
Source organism: Planctomycetota bacterium (assembly GCA_021413705.1). Lineage (GTDB taxonomy): Bacteria > Planctomycetota > Planctomycetia > Pirellulales > UBA7805 > JAIOPX01. The sequence goes on from JAIOPX010000265.1 coordinate 3,586, forward strand.
CGTCGCTCCCTGGCACGACTGGCACCTTGGCGTCGCGAGCCAGCTTGCGGGCTCGGTTCTTATCTCCCAACAGGCTCATTGCCTCTGGCGTGGGACCGATGAAGTCGATCTTGCAACTGCGACAGATCTCATTGAAATGGGCGTTCTCGGCCAGAAACCCATAGCCGGGGTGAATCGCCTGCACATTCCCCACTTCGGCGGCGCTGATGACGCGGTCGATCTTGCGATAACTTTCGCCGCCGGCAGGAGGGCCGACGCAATAAGTTTCGTCGGCCAGTTCCAGATAGCGCGCCCCTCGGTCGGCCTCGCTGAAAATGGCGACGGTTTCCACGCCCAGTTCGCGACAGGCGCGAATGATCCGCAGCGCAATTTCTCCCCGGTTGGCGATCAGGATTCGCTTGTACATGCGCGTGCTTATTGGGTCGTGTCCACCTTGAACAGCACGGAGTTGAAATCCACCGGATCGCCGTTCTGGGCCATCACGGCCACGATCTTGCCGGAAATGCCAGCGGGAATCTCGTTGAACACTTTCATGGCCTCGACGATGCAGACGATGGTATCGGGGCCGACATGGTCGCCCACCTTCACGAACGGTGGGGTCTCTGGGCTGGAAGCCGAATAAAACGTGCCGACCATTTCCGACTTGATCATCGCCAGATTCGGCGACGATTCGGCGGCGGCCGGTGCAGGAGCAGCCGCTTTGGCCGCGGCAGAGGGTAGGGGAGCCGGTGCCGGACCAGTCACAACCACTTCGCCACCACGGCGCAAGCGAATCTTTTGATCCCCCTGGGCCAAGTCGATCTCACCCAGGTCGTGCTCTTTCATCAGCTCGACCAAGCGGCTGATCCGCTTGAGGTCGAACACGTCGCCGGAAGTCGATTCGGAGCCCGCGCCTCCTTCGCTTTCACCGCGTCGGGGCGTATTCGTCCGATTTTTGCTCATGCCAAACCTCCCAATACATGCCGACATGGCGCGGCCAGTCGTGTCACCAGCTCAACACCGCGTCTTCCCACCGTTTGGGGACGTTGGTGAGCACTTCATGACCGTTGCGCGTCACCAGCACGTCGTCTTCGATCCGCACCCCTCCAAAACCAGGCAGGTAGATGCCCGGCTCAACCGTAATCACCATGCCCGGCTTGAGTACCGTCTTGCCGCCATTGGACAGCCGCGGGTCTTCGTGGATATCCAACCCAATGCCGTGGCCCAGGCCATGTCCAAACTGACGGCCAAATCCCGCCTTTTCAATCACGTCGCGGGCCGCCTTGTCCACTTCGTGGGTGGTCACGTCGGGGCGAATCGCCTCAATGCCGCGCAATTGCGCTTGCAGCACGACGCGGTAGATGCGCTCTAATTTGGCGGGGATTTTACCGGTCAGCACCATACGGGTCAAGTCGCTCTTGTAGCCGTTGCGCTCGGCGGCACCCCAGTCAATCAGCAAAAAGGGGGACGATCCGATGGTTTGCTGCGTGGGCCTGGCGTGGGGCAATGCCGACCGAGGACCGGCGGCCACGATCGGCGCAAAACTGCATCCCCGTGCCCCAAGCTGGCGAGCTTGATGTTCCAGCTCGTGGGCCACATGGAGTTCCGTTTGAGACGGACTGAGTGCCGCGCGAACGATGGCAAAGGCGCGCTCGGCCAGTGCCGCGGCCTCGCGAATTAAACGGATCTCATGGGCATCCTTCACTTGCCGCAACTGCTCCACCATTCCGTTGGCGGGAAGCACCTCGACCCCGTCCAATGCATCTTTGATTTGTTCGAACAATCCCACGCTCATCGAACCAGCTTCGATAGCCAGCTTGCGAATCGATGCTTTGGCCACGATCTTTTTGATCGAACTGATCATCGACGTGCCCGGACGTCGAATCACCAGATCCAGCCCCGGACATTCTTCCTCCAATTGCGTCGTATAGCGGGGGTCGCTGATCAGAATCGGGCCGCCGCTGCGCGGGAAAATCAGAAAACTGTCGTCACCGCTGAAGCCGGTCAGGTAGGTGACGTTTGTAAAGTTGGTGACTAACAGAGCATCGGCCCGTTGCTTCGTCACCAGCCGGCTGAGCCGCTTCTGTCGGGCGTCGTGGATGTCCATCGGCAGGCGTGGGAAACGGGCTTAAGGCCGTAGGAAAGGGGGGGTGAGGCCGGCTAGGGCAAACCAAGAGGATAGAAGTGATGTGTGACAAAAGCAAGCCATAGCCCCGGGCTCCGCCCGGGGGCCGGCCAGTACCAGTGCCACTGCTTGACAGCCGCCGTCTATGCTAAATGCTTGCCGAATATGCTCATGGGTGGCTGTTAAGCAGTGCTTTCGAAGGCGCCCGAGCCGCACTGCTTGGCGGACGCATCATGGCGGCAAGTTTCTTGGAGCCTAATGGGGCGTCCTACCAACAGTGGCACGATTCCAACAAAAAAGGCTCCGTCGTGCTGTCGCACGCGGAGCCCTTGGCCGATTCGCTTCCTCCCCAGGTAGCGAACCGTTCACTTCATTCGTAGGACGGGTTTCCCAACCCGTCATCTTCTCAGGTCGATTTATTGGGAACTACGTCCTTCGGGTCGAGTTCCGGCTTTTCGTCCTCAGGAGCCTTGGCCGGCGTGGGCTGGGCTTTCGGTCTGGCCTGTTCGGGCAAAACTTCGACCGGCGAAGCCGCTTGGACTTCCACAGGTGAGCCGGACTCAACCACCGAGCTCGACCCACAAGTGTCGCAACCACCAACGGCTCCACACGGATCCAGCGGCACTCGCATCACCACGGTTCGCGGCACGCACCGCTCCACAGTCACGGGTATCCGCTTCTCAACCACTCGGGGAACATTGATCGTTTCGGTCGTGGCCACCATCCGGCATGTCTGCACCGGAATCTGCTCGACTCGCTCCTCGTAAACCGTTTTGCAGGTGGTGACAGGAATCTGGCGAACGCGCTGTTCGCAAACCATTTTGCAGACCTGGACTGGAACGTGATTCTCCACGCGTTCCGTCACTTGGCGGCAAACGGTGTAGGGAACCTTCTGCACCACTTCCTGGCTTTGCCATTGGCAGACCTGGACGGGGATCTTCTGCACCACCTGTTCGTCAACCCATTGGCCGACTTGCGTGGGCACCTTCTTCGTGATTACGACCGGTTGGTACGTGGTCACCGGCACCTGCTGAGCGACGATGTTCGGGCACCATACCTGTTGCGTAGCGATTTTAGGAGCTTGTTGCTCGGGAACCCAGACCAAACCCGGCCATTGGTAGCGAGCCTGTCCGGTGACAGGATCGGCAACCGTGGTCCCGGAGGCCCAGCGGAGGCGATTGCGCGCCGCCGTGGGAATGGCAATCTGCTGAGTTTGGAAACCGCCTTGATCGACCATCTGCGTCTTGCAGGTCGTCACTGGCTGATAGGTCGTCTCTTGAACGTCGCGCTCCACGGTCTGGCAGACGTACTTGCGGACGGTGTAGCACTGCTCCCGCTCCTGCGTGGTCCACACGGGCTTACTGACCGTATAGCGTTGCTCGCGCTCGTGCGTTTCGACCACATTACGAATGCGGTCGTAGCTGCAATCGCGCATCTGCGTTTCGTACACCGGCTTCATCACCGAGTAGCGCTCTTCGCGGGTGCTGGTTTCCATCACCGGTCGGGCAACCGTATAACGACGTTCGCGCGTCGAGGTTTCCCACACCGGGCGATAAGATGTCACTTGCTTCTGCTCGTAGACGGTTTCGCAGGCGATCTTATAGGCCTGCACGCGTTGCGTTTCATACACCGTCTGGCAGACGAGCCGATAACCCTGCTCACAGCAGACGCCGGCCCGCACGGGCGCGGCGGATGCCAAAACCAGGGCGCCCACGGACATCCAACTCAAGAGACGGAACTTCGTGTTCATCGGAGTGCTCATTCGAGAATGCAAGGAAAGTGTGTCGTAGCGACTAATCCAGCCTGCGCGACGGTGTAGGCCTGAGCCTGGCGGCCCATGGCAAAAGCATGTCGCAAAAAGCAGACCTCACTCATTGAATCTGGCGGACAATTTGCATCACGGCAAACGAAAAATGTTATAGATTCGTTGATGCGTTCCCTAAGTCATTATAGGTCAATGCTTTGTGGCTGGGATAATTTTTTGAACTTCTTGACGGCCAAAGTCGATAATATGTCGATTCGTGATCGCAAGATATTTCCCCATTGACACTTACGTCACAATAGGAGCTTTTTAGCTATCTTTGCTAGCTTAACCGGTAGGTCAGGCTATTGCCTGACGAGGAACTCCCTGGGAGGCGTTGACGCTTGGAATAATTGCAAAGCGCCCGGGTTGCGGCATGGTCTCCGACCATGCCGCCGCCCCGACTGAAGGTCTCCACCTCCCTGGAGATGGAGAGCGCGCAGGGCAGGGAGACCTGCGGTCGGCGGACTGACACGGACACGGTCAGGAGACCGTGCCATAACAACGAATGCCGAACCACGTCAGGCAAGAGCCTGACCTACGGTTACGGCTGCTTTTCCTCGGTGCGCGCTTGCAATTCGCGCAGCACAACGCCGGCTTCCGACTTGACGACCCCTGGCGCATCCGAGGTTTGCACCTTCTGGATGACCGGTATCAACGATGCGAGATCCGCTTTGGGATTCGCAGCGGCCAATTGATGTGCCGCCCGCAGGCCGTTGAGTTGCAGCCTCGCCTGCTTGGCGGCGCGAGCTTTTTCGCTTTCCTCCGTCAGGCTTCGCTTGGTCGCCGGATCGATCATCTCGGAGATCAAATCCAATCCCGCAGAGTCACCGTGCCGAGCCAGAGCCAAAGCGGCGTTGTAGTGGACATCGGCCGGCCGGGCCTCGCGGATGATTTGCTTGAGCCGTTTCACGGCTTCGGGACCGCCTATCACGCCGAGGCCGAAGGTGCCGGCGTCGGCCACGACGGGCGCTTCATCGCTGCTGGCCCGAATCAAGCTCTGGGTTACCCGGGGATCGTCGATAGGCTGGTTGGCCCGCATGTTTTCCGCCAGTAAGGCGAGTGCCTGGAGCGCGGCCACCCGGATTCGCAGTTCGTCCTCGTCCTTGTGCGGGGCGGCGGCCTTCAGCAGCACCGGCAGCGTCTGCTGGGGTGTGCGGAATTGCCCCAAAGCCTGGCAGAGGAAACCGCGGCGC
>JAIOPX010000266.1 GCA_021413705.1 Planctomycetota bacterium
TATGGGGTACTTTTACTCCGGCGCAAGATGCAGAAAGTTTGGTGCAACCCTTCACCTACGGAAGTCCTTATTTTGGCCCCGTTGAGTTTAACGGCACTCCATACACGATTAACTTGACCGGACACACGTTAGTCATCAACGGCTTGGGCGAGGTCACAAGTGACTTTTTCGGGCAGGTCGGCGAGGCTTTCGCCGAAACCGTCCCCGAGCCGAGCACATATGCCCTTGGTCTGATCGGTCTGGTCGGGTTGGGGCTGGTTACCTGGCGGCGCAGGAAGTGAAACGTGTGAAGGTGCGAAGGGTTTGAAGGGCGTTGGGGCGCGGTAAGAAAGTAACGAACTTCGCGGCAGTCGGTCTGACGTGGGGTAACATTGACTGGGCCGTCGTGGGCTTGCAAAGGCCCGCGACGGCCCTTTTTCGTGATACCATCGGCTTGATGAACAGGGGCGCGGTCATTGCCCTTTCGCGTCTTTGGTTTTGATCACGCTCACATGCCCGTCGTTTTCGATGCGCGCTTCCGCAACGTCTTCCAGATTCAAGATTCCCTGCTCGCGCAGTTGGCCCATCAGTTCATCTTTAGTGATCAACTCCTGCCGCATGTGCTTATGTTGCAGCCGGCCATTCTTGACCAGCGTCAAGGGAGCAGGCTCGATCAGTCGCCTCATCCAATCCGACTTGAACGCCAGCCAGTCCAGCGCATAGTTCCAGGAAATAATCGTGGTTACCAGTAGGATGCCATCCGGGATCGACTTGTAGCCCCCCGCCATGCCGTTTTGGGCCGCGTCCGCCAAGAGCGTGACCAGTAGCAGATCGGTGATGCCCAGCGTGCCGGCCTGCCGCCGCGGAATCACGCGGAGCAATGCGAACAGGGCCAGGTACATCAGCGTTCCTCGCAGCACGATCTCCCACGGAGACACGGATAGAGAAAAGACATTTTCCCAGTCGATTTTTGGCAGTGTCACGGTGCAATTCCTTTATCGATGGCAATGGCTATTCGATGGCAGTGGCAGGCATCAGTATTTCTCTCAGTGCCAGAGCGTTGCAGAGCGCCGCCCCTTCCGCAGTGTTGTCGAAGACACACCACACGCGATCGGCGACTTTGCTCGCCCGGCGAATTTGCTCGGCCAGTTCGTCGAGGGCTTGATCGTCGTAGGAGGAGTAGTACATCCGCGGCGAGCCATGCCAGCGAAAGTAATCCACTCTCCGACAACCGCCGCGTGAAGCTCCCCCGGGTACGATGCTCGGATCGGCGGCAACGCGTCCAATAGCTTTTTCGTTCAGCAGCGATTCCGCCTCGCTCGCGAACCAACTGGGATGACGAGGTTCGCAAACGATCGGCGTGTGGGGCCATTGCTCTCGCAGATCACGGAAAAAACACTCCGCAACCGGCCCATCGAATTCCAGGCTGGGGGGCAATTGGACCAGGATGGCTCCCAGCTTCTCTCCCAGGCCGCTTGTCTCCAGGCGGAATTGCTCGATCTGCGGTCCGGCGCCTGCGAGCCGACAAACATGCGTAATCTGCTTGGGTAGCTTTACCGCGAAGGAAAAATCGCTTGGAGTCGAAGCAGCCCAGCGATGATAAGTGGCGAGACGATGGGGCCGATAGAACGACGAATTGAGCTCCACGGCATTGAGCCGCCCGGAATAGCGCTCAAGATGGGTGCCGACCAGCGGAAACAGATCTGCGAACTCTTTTCTCAAATTCCAGCCAGCGCAACCTATGAAAATAGTCATAACCGTTCGCTTGCCGCCTGAAGTCTAATGGTCGATTCGACGCCAACATGGAACGGACGGCGTCAACGCATCGTATCAACGTCGAAAACCCTTCGCGCCTTTGCCCTATGCCGGCTTTTGTTGACCGCCTCGCCGAACCAAGTCGATTTCGCTTTTTGACAGGCAAAAGCTATGCCACCCTCAAAAATCTTTTCGTCAGTGGCGCGAAGTTTGCAACGAACGCGGGCACCGTCGCGCAGCAATGGTCGGCGTGCCGGCTGATGTGTTCCGACTAACACTCAACCTGAGGTCGACTCATCCCATGGCCAAAAAACCACCCCGATCCCGTCGCCCATCCGACACTGTCAACGAGTCCATTGCCGACGGCGGCGAACTGCACCAAGTTGCCCCGTCCGTTGAAACCTCGCTGACCACGAACCAGGGTTTACCCGTTTCGGACGATCAGAACTCGCTCAAGGCCGGAGCTCGCGGTCCGGTGCTGCTCGAGGATTTTCACTTACGGGAGAAGATCACGCATTTCGACCACGAACGCATTCCGGAACGGGTCGTCCATGCGCGTGGGTATGGGGCTCACGGCTATTTTCAGGCGTATGAGGGGAACGACGAGTTAACCAAGGCGGACTTCCTCTGCGATCCGGAGATCAAGACACCCGTGTTCTGCCGGTTTTCCACCGTCGCAGGGAGCGAGGGCTCGTTCGACACCGCCCGCGATGTGCGCGGTTTTGCGACTAAGTTTTACACGCGGGAAGGGAACTACGATTTAGTTGGCAACAATATCCCGGTCTTCTTCATTCAAGACGCCATCAAGTTCCCGGATTTGATCCACGCCGTGAAACCGGAGCCCGATCGCGCCTTTCCCCAGGCGCAGTCGGCGCACGATACGTTCTGGGATTTCGTCTCGTTGACGCCCGAATCGATGCACATGCTGATGTGGGTGATGTCGGACCGCGCGATTCCGCGTTCGTTCCGGATGATGCAGGGCTTTGGCGTGAACACGTTTCGCCTCGTCAACGCTCAAGGAAAAGTGAAGCTGGTGAAGTTTCATTGGCGGCCCAAACTTGGAACCTTTTCGCTGATCTGGGACGAGGCCGTGGTGATCTCCGGCGCAGACCCCGACTTCCATCGCCGCGATTTGTGGAATGCCATTCAGGCCGGCGATTTTCCCGAATACGAACTTTCGGTTCAGGCCGTCGATGAAAAGCAGGCTGAGAAACTGGATTTTGACATTCTGGATGCGACCAAGATTATTCCTGAGGAAGTTATTCCGCTTCGGCCGTTGGGGAAGATGGTGCTCAATCGCATGCCCAGCAACTTTTTTGCCGAAACGGAGCAGGTTGCGTTCTGTCCGGCCAATCTGGTACCCGGGATCGACTTTAGCGATGATCCTTTATTGCAGGGCCGCCTCTTCTCGTACCTGGACACGCAATTGTCGCGATTGGGAAGCCCCAATTTCCAAGAGATTCCCATCAATGCGCCCAAAAATGCCTGGCAGAATCTGCAGCGCGACGGCCACATGCGGATGCGCGTCGATCCCTCCCGCGTCTCTTACGAGCCGAACTCTCTGGACATGGCAGCGCCTCGCGAGGCCGGGCCGGATGGATTCCAATCGATCCCGATTCCCACCGAGGGAACGAAGCTCCGCCAGCGTCCCGAAAGTTTTGCAGATCACTATTCTCAAGCGCACCTCTTCTATAAGTCGCTGACCGAGCCGGAGCAGCGCCATGTCGCAGGGGGTTTTGCTTTTGAGCTGGGCAAGTGCCAGGAGCTGAAGATTCGCCGCCGGATGTTGGGGCATCTCGAAAATATCGAACCCAAGCTGGCAGAAATGGTGGCCGAGAAGCTTGGCATGGAAGGGGAGGCGGATGAGATTCAGCCGGCCGTGGAGGTCAACCGCAGAATCAAGCCTTCGCCTGCGCTGAGCCAATATGCCGCGGCTCCGCAGACCATTGCCGGGCGTAAGATCGGGGTGTTGGTAACCGATGGGACCGACGCCAAACTACTTGACGCACTGGTCAAGAAAGCGAAAGCCGAGAAGGCGACGGTGGAAATCGTCGCGCCGAAGGTGGGCGGTTTTACGACTGACGACGACGAGCTGCGCCCCGCCGATCATTTTCTCGGCGGTGCCCCGTCGGCCGTGTTCGATGCCGTGGTATTGGCTCCCAGCGCCGCTGGCGCGCAAGAGCTCTTAACAACGGCGGCAGCGGTCGATTGGCTTCGCATGGCGTTTGCGCATCTCAAGATTATCGGCTACACCGCGGAAGCAGCCCCCCTGTTTGAAGCCGCCAACGTCGATCCTGACGCTGACGAAGGCGTAGTGGTCATTCAAGGCGTGAAGGTCGGCGACTTCATCGAAGCTGCCAAACGCCATCGGATTTGGGAGCGCGAACCGAAAGTGCGTTAAAGCACTGCTAATCCCGGTCTGCGCATTGTTTTTGGCAAGGCGGTTGTTCTTGATAAACAGCTTTGATGCAAGATTTTCTGCCAGACGCCCTATTTCTTCCCAATGGCATACAGGAACTTGTCGCTGCGCAAGAGCAGCAGGTTGCCATCGGGCACGGGTGAGGCGTTGAAGACGCTGTCGTCCGCGGGGGTCAGCACGTTGTGGGCCAACATGTTGAATTTCGGGGCGGCTTCGAGAACGTACGTCCCATCCTGGCGGCTGACGTAATACAGTTTGCCGTCGGCCACCAGGGGCGAGGCGTAGACGAACTGCGGCTTGGGATTGAGGCGTTCTTCGTAGACAATCTTGCCGGTCTCGGCATTGGCGCAGTAGACGATGCCGCGCGATTCGTTGGCAAAGTATAGATGTCCCTCGTAATAGACCGGCGAGGAAACATTCGAGCCCCGCTCCATCGTCCACAGGCGATGCGTGGTGGTCACGTCGCCGCGGCCGCCGGCGCGAACGGCGATGCCCGATCCTTTGCGGGCGCCGATGGCGTAAATGATGCCGTCGTGGGCGACGACCGTCGGACAGATGTAGTCTTCGATTCCTTGACAGGTCCAGAGCAATTCACCGGTCTGCGGATTGAAGCCTTGCATCTTTCGTTCGCTGTTGATGACCAATTCCTGGCCGCCGTTGACATCGACCAACACCGGAGTGTTCCAGGCACGGTCGAGTCCTTTCGCGCGCCAGGCTTCTTCGCCGGTATCTTTGCGCAGGGCGATCATGTCTCCGCACTCGACGTAGGCGTTGATGATTACCAGGTCGCCGAAGAGCACGGGACTAGTGCCGGTGCCGAAGACGTGTGTCTTGTCACCCAGCACGCGCTTCCAAAGCCGCTTGCCATCGTGGCCGAACGCGGCGGCACCCGTGCGGCCGAAATAGACGTACACTGCTTTGTCGTCGGCGGCTGGCGTGCTGGAAGCGTAGCCATGCAGGGCGATGAACTGGGCGTAGTTTTCCACCGGTGTCCGTGCCGGAAAAGTTTCGGTCCATTGGATGCTTCCGTCGCTGCGCTTCAAAGCGGAGAGATGCAATTTGAGATCGGCCTGATCGCCAGGCTTGTCGCGGCTTTGTCCATAACCGCTGTAGCCGGTCACGTAGATCGTGTCTTTCCACAAGATGGGGCTCGAAGCTCCATAGCCGGGCAGCGGCGTTTTCCAGACGATGTTGCTCTCGTCGCTCCATGTCGTCGGCAGGTTGGTGGCCTTGCCGATGCCCTGGCTGCCGGGTCCGCGAAATTGAGCCCAATCGGCCCCGCAGCAGACGACGGATAGGGCGGCGAGCAGGGTGCTGGCCCCGATAAAGTGGTTCGATCGATTCATAGAGGGAGGCCCTGTGGCGATGGGGATGGAGCGGCGGTTAGTGGTGTTTCGAGTGCCGATTTCGTGATTCATGCTATCCGGCTGGGTCTTTGGATTCCAGGCGGCGGGGGCCACGAACCACCGACGGGCGGGCTGGCTTAAGGCATTGGCAGTCAAATGCTTAGCACGTTGGAGTCCAGGCTTCAGCCTGCTTTCCGTCAGTCCCGGCGCGCCGGGATACTCCAACCCAACTCGGTGAAGTCCAGGCTTCAGCCTGCTTTTCCCCAAGCAGCCTAAAGGCTGTACTCCAACCCAGGGTGGCCGGGCCGAACTTGCCCTGCCAAATCGCTGCTGGCAGTGCTGGCAGGCGTTGTTTACAGCCGGGTTTCAGCCTACAATGCGGCTTACCGTCAAGGGGTGGCGGAAAAGAGTTATGGAAAGATGTTGATGTGAGTTGATCGCGTCCCTCCCGGGTTTAACTCCTTCGCATCCGACCGCGCTTTTCGCAGAAAAGCCAGAGTGCCTAGGCATGCGGCTGGCGAGTGCGTACTACAAATCTCGGCCCCCCTGAAGTTGTTGCTTCGCGGCTTGCTACCCGATTGGAGGGGGTCATCGAGTGGCGGCGAGGCGTGCGATAGTTCCTTTCTTTTCAGGAGTGGCCGCGAT
>JAIOPX010000039.1 GCA_021413705.1 Planctomycetota bacterium
CCAACAGTCGATCCCCCACAAACACCGGCGCCGAAGCAGGCAGCCGCTCCCAGCGATCTCCTTGCTGCTTCGCTCGCAACAGGATCTGATCCTGAGACAAAATGCGACCGATGGCCACCGGCGCGGCGGCTTCCGGCCCTGACTTAGTCACGTCTGGTTTGACATCCACGCGAGCGACTTCATCGGGTTGCTTGCCGTCTGGCCCCGGCGCGGGAGGAACCACGGGTGTGTCCGGCGTCCCCGGATTGGCGGGCGGAACGACCGGCACCGGGACCGCGATAATTTTGGGCGTCTCTGGAGCCTTGTCGATCGGAGGCGCGACGGGTGCCGGCAGCGCTCCCTTGTCCGGCTGCTTGGGAAGCGTTTCCACAGGCGGCTTGTCTACGATTGCTTTGGGAGAAATATCAGGAGCCTTATCAACAGGTGACGTATCAATGGGTGATGTATCAACCGGTGGCACAACCGGCGCGACATCCGACTTCGGAGTCACGGGTTCGCCGATCGGTCCCTTGATCGGCACAGGCATGTTGTCACCCGGCGTCTTGATTTTCGGTTCCTTCACATTTGTCTTGTCGGTTGTCTTGTCATCCGGCGTCTTGCGAACCTGCGCTCCATCGGGTGTCGTGGTTTCCGCCGGCTTGCGCAAACCGAGCGGCCCCAGCACGCGATCGGGAAACATAATCCCCAGCACGATCGCCGTGGCTAGCGCCGCCCCCGCCAACGTCAGCACGATTGGCTTCCAACCGACTCCCGACGAAGCGCGAAGATACTCGGGCACTTCCGGTTTGCGCCGCGCGGCACTCTCGACCTCGGCCGGTTTGACGATTTGAGCCACGGGCACCGCCGCCCCATTGGGAGACGCCACAGCTTCCACCGGCGCCGCAGCAACTGAGGCCGCCACCACAACCGCCGCCGCCGTTGGCACTTCAATCTCGTGGCTGGGAACCTGATCGATCAGTCCGTACATCCGCTGCCGGCTGGCCGGATCGACCTGGGCGGGCTCACTGAGAATCATCGTGACGATATGATGCACGGCCCCGACCTCGGCCAGGTGGACGTCCGATTCCAGGCAAACCCGCTCGATCAACAGCACCTGCTCGGGGGCCAGCGTGCTCTCAAGATATTCGGCCACTGAATTGGCATCGCGACCCATGCCGTTGCCGATCACCTGGGGCGCCCCAAGCCGCATCCGCCCCGTCACGTCGCGAATGCGATTGACCAGAGCGGCGGCCTGCTCATTGCCGCCGAGCTTTTGCGAGATATCCTCCCGGTCCTCGGGTTCGAGGAAGTCATCCATATAGGCCAGCAGGGTTCGCAGCGTGAGTCGCATGACAGGTTTCCTTCAAAAAAGAACGAGCGGGACACCAGTAATAGTGGCGCTGTGCCTTAAGATCCGTGCAAGAAAACCGATATTTTTCCCAAGTCGTTTGCCGGCCAGAACTTCCGCCAATCACCTTTGCCCTAACCCAGCTTCCACGGAGACCGATATTCATAGTGCAGCATGGCGTTGGCCTCCTTGCTGTTGGTGATCTGCTCTTTGTCGGCGTCCCATTCCAGCCGCAGCCGCGTGGCCAGGCTGATGTTGGCCAGCAGACTCATCGTCGTGCTGCGATGGCCGATCTCTACGTCGGCGTTGGGACGCTGCCGCGACTTCACGCAATCGACAAAGTTCCGCACATGGGCGTCGTCGAGATGGCCGGGCGATGCAACGGTCTGCGGCTCGAGTCGCGGTTCGCTCGTTTGGAATTGGCCGCCGCGAGCAGGCTCGATCACATAGGCTCCGTTGCCGTTGAGCGTGGCCGTGCCCAGCGTTCCGCGCAGTTCGGCTTCGCCCTTGGTCAAGAGCGGCGTGCCGGTCGCTTCGTATTGACCGAAGATCAACAGCCGGCCGGAAGCAAACTCCAGCACGGCCTGGGCAGTATCGGGCACAGTGCGGTCGTCGTCCACGGCGAACTTTCCGCCCAGGGCGCAGACGCTGGCCGGAGCAAGTTCGCCGACCATCCACCGCATGACATCGAAATAATGCACGCCCCAATTGCCCATCTGCGACGAATAGAGATGCCACCAGCGGAACTTGTAGGGGGCGATGTTGTCTTGAAACGGGCGCTCCGGACGCGGGCCGAGCCACATGTCCCAGTCCAAGTCCTTCGGCGCGGGAGTCGGCCGCCGTCGCCCGATGCCGCCAGGGTACATGTCGCTGATGCGATAGGCGTGGCCGACCGTCACATGCCCAAGCTTCCCTTTGGCAATCTGCTCGGCCAGCCCTGCCAACGTCGTGGACGAACGGCGATGCGTTCCCACTTGGACGATACGGTCGTTGCGCCGCGCGGCCTCGACCATCCGCCGTCCCTCGAACACAGTGATCGACAGGGGCTTCTCGACATACACGTCCTTGCCGCTATCGCAGGCCATGATCGTTTGGATGGCGTGCCAATGGTCGGGTGTGGCCACCACGATGGCGTCGAGATCCTTTCGATCGATCAGCTTGCGAAAGTCGCCGGTCGTTTCGAGCTTGCCTTCGTTGCGTTGCCGGGCCTTGTCGAGATAGGGGGAGAAGACGTCGGCCGCAGCGACGATCTCGACGTCTTTCTGCCGGCGGAACGAGTCGAACAACTGCATCCCCCGATTGCCGACGCCGATGAAGCCGACCCGCACGCGGCCGTTGGCGCCGTCGATCTTGGCAGCCGAGGCAGCCGTTTGGCTGCTGAGCCCCCAAGCGGCGGCGACGCCGGCCGCCGAGGCCGCGGTGAACGTGCGGCGGTCGAGCTTGGCGGTCGCAATAGCCCCGGGCTCTGCCCGGGGGTGGCTCAAATCGTCGAGCTTTGAAGTCGAAGGAGTGCCGGCGTCAGCGGGAGTGGTCATGGTAGAGCCCTGATGACTTGGCGAGCGGGGGTCGTAAGCCCCTCGTTTCTTCGAGCAAAGCAGCGAACCACTCGCCAACGGGATGCGTTTCGGGTTATCGTGGAGCCGCTGGCGTGATGATAGTTGATGTCACGAGGCGTTTCCATAGTATCCATCACGCTCCGCGTGATGCGACACTTCACGCGAAGCATGATGTCTCTCCTTACAATCCGACATGGTGTGCGATGGAAAAATCGAGTGTTGAGGAAATCCGGCAGCGGTTCGACAACGACGTTGAGCGGTTTGCAAATCTTCAAACGGGACAATCGGCGACGATCGATGCGCCGTTGGCGCTGGATCTGATCGCCGAAGCCGCCGCCACGGTGACGCCACGGGCCGCTTCCGTGCTCGATGTGGGGTGCGGGGCGGGCAACTATACACTCAAGCTGCTCTCTCGGCTGCCGAATCTCGATGCGACGCTGGTGGATCTGAGCCGGCCCATGCTCGACCGGGCAGTGGAGCGCGTGCGGCAGGCAACCCCTGGCAAGGTCGAGGCGGTACAGGGGGATATTCGAGAGGTCGCCTTGGGGAGTGAGCAGTTCGACATCATTCTGGCAGCCGCCGTGTTGCATCACTTGCGCACCGACGACGAGTGGGAACAGGTGTTTCTCAAGTTCCACGCGGCGCTCAGGCCGGGTGGATCGCTGTGGATCTTCGATCTGGTCACGCACGAGAACAAGGCAGTCCAACAGATGATGTGGCGGCGCTATGGAGAGTATCTCAGCGCGCTGAAGGACGACGCCTATCGGGACCAGGTGTTTGAATATGTGGAGCGCGAAGACACGCCGCGGGCGCTAACCTATCAGCTTGAGTTGCTGCGCCGCAGCGGCTTTGGAGAGATCGACGTGCTGCACAAGAACGGCTGCTTCGCCGCCTTCGGCGGAGTGAAGGCCAAAGTAGTAGGCACACTCGATTGATTACTCCGGCAACTCGA
The DNA here is from genome assembly GCA_021413705.1 of Planctomycetota bacterium. Taxonomy (GTDB): domain Bacteria; phylum Planctomycetota; class Planctomycetia; order Pirellulales; family UBA7805; genus JAIOPX01. The sequence goes on from JAIOPX010000039.1 coordinate 3,836, forward strand.
CGAACTTGTCCTCGGTGGGAAAGTTCTTCGGCACCGGCAGCGTCACTTTGCCAGTGGCCACCCATTCGCAGGCCCGCAACACAAGCAGCGTATGGGCAGCGCAGCGGGCGGCGTTGACTTTGCCTTTGGCCGGCAGATCGACGTGGCCCATGAGGTTGGTGACGACTTTGCCCTGGCCGTAGGGTATCCACCACAGTAGCGGTTCGTGAGCGCCACTGCCCCGCGTTTGGCGGTCGGAAAAGGCGGTCGCCAGCACATGCATGTTGATGGCTGGGCCGCGCTGACCGTCGTAGAGCTCGTCGGGGGCGTGCATGAACACCGGCGGCAAGCCCAGAGTAATCGGATGCTCTCGATCGCGGATCACCACGCGGTAGCTATGCACGTCTCCGTGACTGGCGCCGGGAACAAATCCCTTCGGTCCTTGCTTCGGCCCGTGGACGGTGACTTTGCCGCCATCGTCGAGCGTAACGCGGTTGCCGTAGGCCGGGTCGTCGCGCCAGCCGAGGCCGATCATCTTGTCATACTCGGGATAGCCTGGAAACGAATTATTGCCGCAATGGACAATGACCACCCCGCCGCCGTCCTGGACATACTGCAGAAACGATTTCCAAACCGGCTCCGGCCACATGCGGCCGTTGTAGCAACTCAGCACCACCTGATAGTTTTTGAAGTTGGGCCGCCAGGCATCCCACTGCGGCTGCGGCGCGAGCCACCGCGGGGCCGTGCTGACATCGACGCTGAACCGTCCGGACTTTTCGAGTTGCGACCGATACCAGGCCGTCATCTTGGCCCAGTCATGAGGCGAATTGGCGGCTCCGTCGATGATCAGGAGCTTGATCTTGGCGTCGTCGGCCGCGGCGGGCATGACAAAGGTCAATACGGCCAGGATAATTTGCAGCGAAAGGGGAATAACTTTCGTCATTGCGAAGATCCACGCGGTGGAAGATTAGCCCCGCCGAACCAATGGTCGGGCAGGTGTGTCTGTGGCATAATAGAAGGGCGCGTTGCGGGAAGCAATCGCGGTCGGGCAGGTATTGATAACTGCCCGCATTTCGCCCTCGTAGCTCAGGGGATAGAGCAGCGCTTTCCTAAAGCGCAGGTCGCAAGTTCGAATCTTGCCGAGGGTACT
>JAIOPX010000262.1 GCA_021413705.1 Planctomycetota bacterium
ACTGATATCGCTCAGTCGCCGGCGGATTATGGCCAGTTTGTCGGGCAGGCAACGGATGCTGTCCAGCTCCGCCTCGGTCGGATCGGCCGGTTGGCCATCCGGCTGCTTTCGCGGAGGAGAGAGCCGGAGCCAACGCTGGGCGACTTCCGTGTCGCTCCAGGTGGCGACCACGTCGGGCCGGTTGCGCACGATCAGGTGAAAATGGTTCGAGAGGATGGAGAAGGCCAGCACGTCGATGCCGAATTGCCCGGCCAGGAATTGGAGCCGTTCTTCGAGCCAGTCTTTGCGATGGTCGTAGTTCCGCCCGGTCAGCGGATCGTCGCCCAAGAGGAAGCACCGCCGCACGCAGCGGTTGATGCAGTGAAAGGTCGAGACTTCCAGCGGATCGAACACATCCGCCCGCGCCAGCCGAGCCATGGAAACGCCTCCGCACACAGAGTAACGAGGGATTTTCCCGTCGCTGGGGATTAGTGTACAGATGCATCCTATACAGTCAAGCGGGGTGAGGGAGGATTTTTGGGAAGGGCGGAATGGGCGGCTGGCGTTCCAATCATGGGGCTAGTTGGGTGTCCCCGGGCTCCCGCTCCCGGGCTCCTAAGGCGAGTGGGAGGCCGACCATGCTGTGCAAGGTGCCCGCCCCCCGTTGCCTTGACTTTTCGACGCGGCGCTAGCGCATGAAAAAGGGCGCCGCGGACTTCTCGTCAAAGCCCGCGACGGCCCAGCCAATGTTACCCCGCGTCAGACCGACTGCCGCGAAGCTCGTTACTCTTGATCACGCGCACCAGTGAAGTCCGTTATCTGCTCTCTTCATTCCACAATCCCCATTCCACATTTCGTCTACTTCCTGCGCCGCCAAGCGACCAAGCCCAGTCCAGCCAGGCCAATCAGGCTCAGGGCGTACGTGCTCGGCTCGGGGACGGTTTCGGCAAAAGCCTCGCCGACCTGCCCGAAAAAGTCACTTGTGGTCTCGCCTAAGTCGTTGATGACTAACGTGTGTCCGGTCAAGTTAATCGTGTATGGAGTGCCGTTAAACTCAACGGGGCCAAAATAAGGACTTCCGTAGGTGAAGGGTTGCACCAAACTTTCTGCATCTTGCGCCGGAGTAAAAGTACCCCATA
>JAIOPX010000263.1 GCA_021413705.1 Planctomycetota bacterium
GCCAGCGGCGGAGAAGGGGCAGATGTCGAGGATCTCGTCATCCGCGCGGGGAGCGAAGAGCCAGTCGGGCAGGATCCAGGCGCGAAGTAAAAACTGCGCGAACCTTATTTCACTGCATCTCGTATAGCCTTTCGGCTTCTGACTGCGCATCGCAAACGAAGATCGTTAGCCTGCAAAGAATCTGCGTTGCAGCAGCGCAACTCTCGGCGCATCATCCACGAACTCTGAGGGACGAAGCATGGATCCTCAAGCTGGTCAAGCAGAGCGCGCTCGATCGCTTGGCACACGGCACCACTTCGAACGAACAAAAACTGTTCATGCCTCCCAAGGCCATCGTAGATTTGGGGCGCCTGGCGGAACCGGCGCTGGCCAGGGTCAAAAACGTGGCGCGAGATCAGCAGGTCCACTCAGAAGCCATTCTTCTGTTGTGGCAGTTGCGAAATCGATAGTCATAACCTGGAGCAGGCATTTCTGCCTGCCGGTGAATGGAGAGAGAAAGCAGGCTAAAGCCTGGACTCCAACATGGCAGGCTCAAGCCTGGGCTCCAACGTCGTTGCTTGGATTTGCGTATTACTCCTTGTAGAATCGCATTGTCCCATATTCAGGCAGCAGGACTCCATCTGGCACACTCTGGGGGCTGAAATGAATTGTTCGCGACGCCTTGTCATCGCATCGTTCGCGGCATGGTTGCTCCTCGCTCCCTCCACAAGCTGGGGACGAACGTGGACTAACACCGAGGGGAAAACCCTCGAGGCCGAGTGGCTGGGTTTGGCCGACGGCAAAGTGCAGCTCAAGCGCAGCGACGGAAAAACCGTGTCGGTGCCGTTGAATAAGCTCAGCGCGGACGATCAGGAATTTGCCCGCCAGCGGTCTGCGGAGGCGAAGGGGGGAAACGCGGGCAATCCGGCGGTGGCCGAAGTGCCCCAGAGACCAATGCGAGAACCGCCACGGAAGGGGAGTTTTGCGATCACGGCAGAAGAAGGAATCCCGAGTGAACTGTTTGCCAAGGCGGCGCTCGCCGCAGGAGCCACACTCAAGCCGGAGTTTGCGGAGGCCGTTCGCACTAAGAAGGCTAAGGGGGTGCATAACAACGACAAGTCTGTCCCTTCCTGGCAAGTTTATGTCCCCGGTTCATATGACGACACTCTCCCCTATGGCGTGCTGGCGTATGTCAACTCGGGCGACTCGGGAGGAATTGTTGGCGGGTGGCAGGCCGTGCTGGACAAGCACCGCATCATCTGGGTTGGTGCGGACAAGTCGGGCAATTCACAACCCACGTCCTACCGCTATGCCCTGGCCGTCGATGGCGTGCGGCGGATTCAGGAAAAGTACCAGATTGATCCGCAGCGGATCTACCTCAGTGGCAATTCCGGCGGCGGTCGAATCTGTAGTCAACTGATGCTGCTGAATGCGGATTTATTTACGGGCGGCTATCCCCACATCGGCTGCAATCCGTATCGCAACCTGCCGCTGCCGGACGGCAAGTTTTTAGCGAGCAAACTCCAGGTCAATCCCAAGCTCATGAAGCAGGCGTCTCGGCAAAATCGCTATGTATTTCTCACCGGAGAGAAGGATTTCAATCGCGACCATACTCGGCTGATCTTCAACCAGTACAAGAGCGACGGCTTTCAAAATGTGACGTATCTGGAAGTGCCTGGCATGGAGCATTCGGCCCCCAACGCCGAGTGGTTTGAAAAAGGGATTGTGGCGCTCGATGCACCGCTGACCGCTGCGGCAAAGACAACTTTTTCCAATGCGGCTAAAAACGAAAAGGGAGGGCAATTAGGAGCGGCGCTGGAAGGCTATGCCCGGGCGGCCGCGCACGGAGGTGATCAAGAGTTTGCCGCCGAAGCAAAGACCAAAGCCGACGCGCTCCTCAAGCAATACGACGAGGAAGTGGCCAAGGTCGAAGAGCTCATTCAAGCCGGCAATGCAACCGAGGCCAAGACGACCCTGGCCCAACTCCGCCGCCGCTGGGGCAAAGGGGCGACGGAGGATGCGCAGCGATTGGACGCCGCCTTACGCGTGCCGCGCAAGTAGCGAATCTGGCGTTAAGCGAGTGCTGACCCATTTGCCAAGCGAGGGCAGTTAGCCCCTCGATGACCTCGAAGCATCCCTCACCAATCCCCGGACGCCTTCGACTCCCATAGACATACTTTGCCCCTACAGTCGCAATTTCTCCCCCACCTTCTCACGTCTGGCCCGCTACCGGTCGATGCTAAACCCTGACGATCACGGACGATGCGGTGACTTGGACGGTTCAAAAAGCCCTTCGACGGCGTCACCACCGGCACGGATGGAACAATGCCTACAACCGTCTGCTCCTCCCCCGTGGTGATCGCATGCCGCAACCAGAATCAGGTCTGCTGAAAATCTTCGCCGCCGAGCAGGAGGCAGAGCAGGAGCTTGCCTGCGCGCTCGATCATCCGTCCGCGCTTACCGGTAACGACCAGGTGACGCAAATGAACGCCCTCTGCCACACACTCAGCGCCGCTACCGGCTGGTTGTTTCGATATGTTGATGGCCCCGCGCCTACCGACGATCCGTTTCTCGAGTGGTCTACCCCGGTCAACCCGGGCGTCGGAGCTGCTCTCGGACACCTCAGAATGGATCGGTCGGCGGGGCTTGATAGTACTCCTCACGCTCCGCGTGAGGCGATCAACACGCGGAGCGTGATGGATACAATCGGAGCCGAGCCTGTTGGAGTACAGGCTTCAGCCTGCTCAGCGTCAAGCAGCCTAAAGGCTGTACTCCAACAAGGCGAACAATCCGGGCGACGCATCCCGGCGGAAATAGCGCAACAGTTGGCCGCCCAGATCGTGGAGTTGATCACCCAGCGATCGCAAATGGAGCGAGCACTCTGCGAGCGCGAGGCAGAGTTGGCGGCGGGCGTGCCGATCGCCGTCCATCCGCGCCCCACGGCCCATCTGGCCGAACGGCTCGAAGCGGTGTTGCGCGGCGGCGCGCAGTCTTTGCGCTGCGCTGCTGCCGCCATGTACTTGCTTGATGATGACACAACCGAGTTGAAGCTGCGAGCGCAGTGGGGACTTGGCGCACAGCGGCTGACTGAATCAGGACGCCCGTTGGCCGGCGCGCTGGCCGACCTTGAGGCCTTGTCCGGTCACGCCGTTGTGCTGGAAGACGACGTGCTGATGGAACTGTGGCACGTTCCAGAGCCGGCCGGTGCGGCAGTGTGCGTGCCGATCTCCGGCCCCACCAGCGTACTGGGCACCATGTGGCTGTATTGCGATGCGCCACGGAGATTCACCGCTACGGAAACCAATCTGGCCGAAATCCTGGCCGGCCGCCTGGCCGCCGATCTGGACCGCGAAGCGCTGATTGTGCAGTTGCAAGCCAAGCGATCCAATGCCTTGACTGCCGCGCCCTGCCGAACGTAGACTAAAACGCTGCCAATCGCGGCTCGTCCAGGGTGGTTTGTACCCTGCTCAGGCGGGCGCGCGATATGCCGCGGCTGTGGCGAAATTGGCAGACGCGCCAGGTTGAGGGCCTGGTGGTAGCAATACCATGCTGGTTCAAGTCCAGTCAGCCGCACTTCTTTTTCTCCGGCGTGCCGTAAACCCAGGCTTGCAACCGCGAAGATCGAGAATACGCCAGGAGATGATGTCTTGTTAACGCACCTTCTGGCAGCCGTCGATACTGCGGCGTTGCTTGCGGCCCCGGAAGCGGGAGGCATCTTAACTCGGCTGCTGCTGCGAGCCGTCAATGTCGGGGCCGAATGGGTACTCTGGATTTTGTTCCTGCTGAGCTTCCTGAGCATCGGGCTGATCGTCGAACGGGTGTTTTACCTGTGGAAGAATCGCGTCGATGCTGGAGAATTGCGCGAGATGCTGGTGAAGTATCTCAGCGTGGGTGACGTCCGCAGCGCCTACAACGAGGTTTCAACCTCGGAGGCGATCGAGTGCAAAGTGCTGACGGCCGGATTGGCCGCGGCGGGGCGAGGCCCCCAGGCCTGCAGCGAGGCCATGCTCAGCACGAAGGCCCGGGAGCGAGTTCACATGGACGCCGGGCTCTCGATTCTCGCCACCATCGGCAGCAATGCTCCGTTCATCGGCCTGCTGGGCACGGTGCTAGGGATCATCAACGCCGCGCAGCAACTTACGTCCAACGCCAGCCAAGCCGGCCAATCGGCCGCACTCGGCGGAGTCTTTGAAGCCCTGGTGGCCACGGCCGTGGGCCTGTTTGTCGCCATCCCGGCCGTCATCGCCTACAACTTGTTGCAGCGCCAGGTGCGGGCGCGGATGGCGCAGGTCGATTCGCTGGCTCACTTTCTGCTGTCCGTCGTTCCGCCCCAACATCCTCCCGCGCGTGTCTGAGAAGAAAGGAATTTCCCATGGCTGGTGCTAATCCATCGTCCAGTTATTCCGACGACGAAGGGGGCACGTTGAGCGACATCAACGTGACGCCGCTGGTGGACGTCGTGCTGGTGTTGTTGATCGTCTTCATGATCACCGTTCCCGCGGTCGTGGGCGCCGCCCGGATCAAGGTGGATCTGCCGCAGACCAGCTATGCCGAAAAGATGACGGAAGCAACCCCGCTGCCGCTGAGCCTGTTCCTGCGCCGCGGGGAAAGCGGTGCCACGCAGCTTTATCTTGAAGAGCGCCCCATTACCTATCTGGAGTTGGAAGCGATGGTCAAGAAACAGGGAGGCGCGAGCAACCAGGTGGTGTCCTTCTCCTGCGACAAGGGAACACCGTATGGCGAAGTGGTTCGCGTCATCGACCAACTGGGCAAAATGGGCCTGCACAAGCTGTCGCTCAACACGCAACATGTCGAGTCGAAGTGAGGGATTCTTGTAGAGCAAAAGCACAGGCCACGAGGTTTGATCCTCGTGGCCTGTGCGCTTAAACAGAATCCACTTGCCGACTATCTTGCGGCGGCAGCGGATTAATACATGTCGTAATCGCCGCCGTGTCCACCGCCGGCAGCCTTCTTGCTGGCCTTCGGCTTCTCGGCAATCAACGCGTCGCTCGTCAACAGCAGCGTGGCCACGCTGGCCGCGTTGCCCAGGGCAGTGCGCGTGACCTTGGTCGGGTCGATGACGCCTGACTTGACCAGGTCTTCATACTCATCGGTGGCCGCGTTGTAGCCAAAGTTGCCTTTGCCTTCCGCAACCTTCTCACACACGATGCCGCCATCCTGGCCGGCGTTGCTGGCGATGGCCGTCAACGGAGCGCGACAAGCACGGACGACGATGTTGTAGCCAATCTCCTGATCGGAGGAGAGGCCGCTGGCCTTCACTTCCGACGAAGCACGCAGCAGGGCGACGCCGCCACCCGGCAGGATCCCTTCTTCGACGGCTGCCCGCGTGGCGTGCAGAGCGTCTTCGACGCGGGCCTTCTTCTCTTTCATTTCGCTCTCGGTCGCGGCGCCAACATTGATCTTGGCCACACCGCCGGAGAGCTTAGCCAGCCGCTCCTCGAGCTTCTCTTTGTCGTAGTCGCTCGTGGTGTTCTCGATCTCCTTGCGGATCTGATCGACGCGGGCCTTGATGTCGCTGCTCTTGCCGCCGCCTTCGATGATCGTGGTGTTGTCCTTGTCCACGATCACCTTCTTGGCACGGCCCAGGTCGGTCAGCGGCAAGTTTTCCAGCTTGATACCCAGGTCCTCGAACACCGCGGTGCCGCCAGTCAGCACGCCGATGTCTTCCAGCATCGCCTTGCGGCGATCGCCGTAGCCGGGCGCCTTCACGGCACAGCAGATGAATGTCTTGCGGAGGTTGTTGATGACCAACGTGGCCAACGCCTCTCCCTCGATGTCCTCGGCGATGATCAACAGCGGCTTGCCGGCGTTGACGACTGCTTCGAGAACCGGAACAAGATCCTTGACGCTGGCAATCTTCTTCTCGTGGATCAGGATGTAGCAGTCTTCCAACACCGCCTGCATCGTGGTCGGGTCGGTGACGAAGTAGGGGGAGAGATAGCCCCGGTCGAACTGCATGCCCTCGACCCATTCGGTCTCGGTCTGCAGGCTCTTTCCTTCATCGACCGTGATGACGCCGTCCTTGCCGACCTTTTCCATCGCATCGGAGAGGATGCTGCCGATCTGCGGATCGTTGTTGGCGGCGATCGTGCCTACCTGGGCCATTTCCTTCTTGGTCTTGATGGCGATCGACATCGACTTCAGCTTGGCTGTGATGTCTTCGATGGCCTTCTCGATCCCTTGCTTCAATTGCACGGGATTGACGCCGGAGACAACGGCGCGGAGCCCTTCGTTGAAGATCGCTTCCGCCAGCACGGTGGCGGTGGTGGTGCCGTCGCCAGCCACGTCGCTGGTCTTCGAGGCCACTTCGCGGACCATGCGGGCGCCGATGTTTTCATAGGCGTCTTCCAGGTCGATTTCCTTGGCCACGGTCACGCCGTCTTTGGTGACGGTCGGTGAGCCGAAGCTGGTTTGCAGAATCACGTTCCGCCCCTTGGGGCCGAGCGTCACTTTGACCGCGCGGGCCAGCTTGGCAACGCCCCGTCGCATCGCCTCACGGGCTTCCTGGTCGAAAGCCATCATCTTGGACATGAGAATCTCCTCGGTTATCGTCGTTCGTTAAGAGTATGGTTGGTAATCTATTCAATCACTGCCAGAATGTCGTCTTCGCGCATCAGCAGCAGTTCGTCGTCGCCAACGCGGAAGGTTTCGCCGGCATAGCTGGTGAACAGCACGCGATCGCCGGCCTTCACTTGCATCTTGCTCCGAGTGCCGTCATCCAGCAGGCGGCCCGAGCCAATGCTGATGATCGTGCCCCGCGAGGGCTTGTCCTTGGCAGAGTCAGGCAGCACGATGCCGCCAGCCGTGCGCGACTCCCCTTCTTCACGCTCCACCACCACGCGGTCGCCCAACGGCTGCAGCTTAACGGAGGAGTGGGTTTTCTTCGGTTTGGACTTCGTCGCAGTCGTCATGGATTCGGTTCCTCCAATATGGGGGGGCAATGATGTTAGTGGTTGGGATGTGAGTGGGTGGATTGATAGTAGTCCTCACGCTCCGCGTGAGGGTTTCATCACGCGGAGCGTGATGGATACCGTGGGGGGTGAAAGCCAATGCCACCTGCCAAATTTGCGCAGAAACAGGCTTGCAATCCGTCCATATTGCAACTGACGGGCCAAAGCCATCCGCCGGAGTCGCAATACCTTGGCTGGGGCCATCTTACGACCCGTGCGAGAAGCATCAAAAGAAGTCTGTGCCGGAGGCTCGAAACCGAAACGGCCTGCCAATTTGACAGTCGGTGGACCCTGTAACCGAACCCCATCGGCCGTTTACTAACCCTGTGTGACCGGTCGATCGAACCGCGTCCGCAATAATGACCTGGTGTGAAGAAGCCCTCTATAAAAAGGAGTGAGACATGCTTGCAACGAAATGGTTGGTGCCGTTGAGCTTGGTGGTCGTAACGTGGGTTGGGATGACGGCCGCCAGCGCCGCCGATCCGATGAACGACTCAGCAAAAGCCCTCCGCGATACGCCTCTAGGACGTTTGATCACGGGTGACATCGGCCGGTTGATGACACTCCGCAGCGATGCCAACGTGACCGACGAGCAACGCCAAAAAGTCCGCGCCGTGCTGACCAGCCACAAGGCCGAGATCGGCAACGTGGCCAAAGACCTGGTGGCCAAGCGCCGGGCGCTGCGTGAAGCAACGCGCTCCGAAACGCGCGATGAAGCCGCCATCCGCAAAGCCGGCGAAGACCTGGGTCGCTCCATCGGCAACGCCGCCGTCCTGGGCTCGAAGGTCCGCGGCGAACTGAAACCCGTGTTCACCGACAAGCAAATTGAACTGTTCAAGAAGTTCGTCGGAGACCATGATGCGTCCGTCGATCGCTGGTTGAGCGATGCGTTCTAACAGTGAAAACCGAGTACTGGGTACTGAGTACTGAGTACTCGGTACTCCGTCCCCGGAGACCATCGTGTACAATGTCGGCCGCAACCAAGGCAGTCACCCGTATGCCAACCGACACGGCCGATCGGCGCGATATCGATGCGACTCTCCAGGGAGACTCCGACGCCTATGCGCGGCTGGTGGCACGCTACCAGCCGCGTGTGGCTGCGCACATGTGGCGATTTACGCGCGATCGACTGACCTACGACGAACTGGTGCACGACGTGTTTGTGGAGGCCTATTTGAACCTGCAAAGCTATCGAGCCGCCGCCCCGCTGGAACACTGGCTGATGAAGATCGCCACCAGGGTAGGCTACCGACACTGGAAGCAACGAGCCCGCCGCCGCGACCGCAACGAAATGCCGCTGACCGAATACGACGCAGCCGCAGCCGATACGTCGGCCTCCCAGCAAACTGCCGAGCAACACGAAGCCGCCGAGGAAGTCCATCGCGTCCTGAACCTCCTGCCGCCGCGCGACAGGCTGGTGCTGACGCTGGTCTACCTGGAAGGCTGCACGATCGACCAAGCCGCCGAACTAGCCGGCTGGAGCCGGACGATGACCAAAGTACAGGCCCATCGGGCACGGGGTAAACTGAAAAAGCTCTTGGAGGACCGATGACCGACCCACTCGAACAATTCGCCAATCTTGCCGCCCAAGCCCGCGGCTCCGCACCGCCGCCGATCGACGTGACCGACCGGGTGTTGTCCGATCTGCGCACCATCCGCCCGCGACAGACGGGAGATGCGTTGCTCTGGACGCTCGGCGGAGTCGCCGTCCTAGCGGCGTCGATCACCATTCTGCTGGGTTACGGATCGTACGACACGCTCACCGACCCGCTGGCCGGATTGCTGGAACCCTTAAGCATGGTGCTGCAATGAACCAACCGACGATTCCTTCCAGTACGGCCGCTACTCCATCGCTTCCGCCACCTCCGCGGCGGCGGCGTTGGCTCACCGCGCTGGTGATGCTGGTGACATTTGTCTGCGGCGGCATCGTAGGGGCCGGGGCGATGCTCAAGTTCATCGAGAACCGCGTGCAGACTGCAATCCGCAACCCGGAGGTCATGCCGGGTCGCATCGCGTCGCGGCTGCAGGGCCGTCTCGATTTAAGCGAAAAGCAGCATGCCGAGGTCCTGGAAATCCTCACCCGGCGGCAGCAGGAACTGATCGTCATCCGCCGTAAGGTGCAACCCGAAGTGGAGACGGTCTTGGACAGCATCGAGACCGACGTGGCCGCCGTGCTGGATCCACCTCAAAAAGAGAAATGGCTCAGCGACGTCAAACGCTTCCGCGAACGCTTCACCCCGCCACTTCCAAAGTAGCAGGTGCCAAAGTAACGGGCCCCCGTTGGAGTCCAGGCTTTAGCCTGCTTCTCATCAAGCAGCCTAAAGGCTGTACTCCAACAAAGGCAGGCCATTCGCTGGAGCCAGCGCCAATCTTGCCTGTTTACCCGGGCCACCACAAATACCCGACCCGGGTGACGACTCAGCCACGCACAGGGGGAGGGGGGTAAAAGCAACCCAAACCCGATATTCCCCGATAATACTGCATTTGGCGTTCGCGCAAGTGTTCGCGCATCTGTTCGTCCCGGCACCGGGATTCGTCCCAGCCTGCCAGATTTTGCGCACACACTTTGGTGCATCGGCCACCGAGATCAACGATGACCGATGCGAGATTGTAAGTTGCCAAAGATCTCTATTTTCCACCCAACCGTCCGAGCCTTAGCGATCCGACAGTCGACTGTTAATGCGTTGCCGTGTTCACGCGTTTCGCGCAAATTTTTTTCATTCGCCCTAAAACTCACCCTGGCAAGATCTTGCGATTCTTGTACACACTTTTGTCCACGGTCTGTTCACACTATTGTCCATGGTCCTGTCCACACTCTTCGCACTCTTCGACCGTTCATGCCTGCGGTTTTTGTTCACTCCCGAATTCTCCCAGCCGCGCACAGTTTCTTCTGTGTTTTTTCTGTGCCCTCTGTGGATTCAACCAATTCATCCACAGAGAACACCGAAGCACACAGATCAAGGCAAGCTGAATCGCGGGTTGTGACTTTTCATCGAGAACCTCACATTTTTCATTCGTCCTAAAGCTCACCCTGGCAAGATCTTGTGATTCTTGTCCACACTTTTGTCCACACCCTTGTCCCCGATCCTGTCCACACCCTTCGCACTCTTCGTCCGTTTACACTTTCCGTCTCTGCCCCCCCGACTCCTGACCGCTGACCGCTCCCTTACCCAGACGCAAAAAGCCCGCCGGGGCACGGTGTGCCGGGCGGGCTCTGCCTGGTACCCGAGACTTTCCCAGGCGGGGCGATGATACCACGTCATGGGGTCGTTGGTCGCGTAAATTGTAATTTCATTATAGCGAAAACGCGCCGAAAATTCAAGATTCTGAAGTATGCCAGTGACGCATTTTCAGTCGAAAAGAAAATCAACTATTTTTGAACAATGTAAATTTTGTTGAAACAAAAAAAGCCACTTTCTCATCAAATGAAAATTTTACGACGAGAACGAATCGCATGGCTGTGGCGCGATCGACGTGGGTTGGCTACCACCGTGAAGAAACCGGCACGATACGTCGGAGCATCCGCACAGAAATCGAAGTGCGCTCAGGATTCCAAACGTGGCGGTCTTCAAAGGACCACGCGTAGATGGGACTCCCTTCGCGGATCAATTCACCGAGGCCCGGTTCACCAAGCTCTTCGGCAGACCACTGATAGAGCCGTTGCAGCCGAGGCACGATGATCCCGTAGTCGAGCATCTGACCAAGGTTATGCTCGTCCGCAACATAGGCCTCAATACTCCCATCGAATGGATAACGATCGGGGAGAATTCGAGCCAGGGATAAGAACGCACCAGCCATTCCAAGCCGTGGATCTCCCAGCAGAGAGGAGCAAATCGCGAATCGGCCAAGAGAAAGGCGTGGGGCTGCGACCAGGGCATGTGCGAAGAGCATTCGCAGCAAGACTACGTTCAGGAAGAATCGTTCCGCAAGGCTTTCGGCAGCGGCCAGCTCTCGGTACTGAAGAAAGGCAGCCACGATGCTGCCGTTGTGGGCTCGGTACCACGTTCGGGCCGTGGGAGTAGCGACAAACTGCATCCATAAATCGATCGTGGAAGAGGACGGAACTCCGCCATGCCCGCCGCTTCTCGCCACCGCCTCACAGCCGTCTCGCAGCAAGCGCTCGTTCACTTGGCGCCACCACGGGCTGCCGGGTGTGGTCGCATCCAACGGCGCAAGGACGCCCCGGTGTACTTGCCAACGCATGAACGACATGGCCGCTCGTCGAAAGGGGAGATGTCGAGGCGCACGACCGACCGGACCGTTGTAGGTTCGCCCCAGGAGTTCCAACCGGGCTGCTGGAATATCCCGTACCCGCTCAACTTGTGCATCGGCCCAGGCTGAGGCAGTGATGTCGGAACTCATGGGTCTTGCGAATTAAAGCGAACAGGAGGATGGGGACTGCCACCTTTCGACCATTTTCTTTCCACCTTGATGAGTCCGGTTTCACGCTTAACGCATCCCTGCATTGAAATTCATCGACCCGAGATGGTTGTTCGTATGCCCCCTAGTTGTGCCCAACCAGATAATCAGCTAATTAAGGCCAGATGGGCGAAGAAGGATCAAGGACGAGTCACCTTGGGCTCCAGTAATTGCCACTATGGCCGGGTGCTTATTCCATTCGAATAGACGCATGGCGACCAATTCCTTGATCGGAACCGCCGTCTTGATAATCTGCTCCGACCATTTTCCGCTATCCAACGATAATAGATGAACCGTGGATGATTTGCTCTCAAAGAACGCAAGCGTCGGTTTACCGCCAATAGTGGCTACATGTGAGGACATGATTTTAGCCTCCAACGGTACATGGAGATCGAGTCGTTGATATTGCCATTGATTCTTTTCCAGTGTCCAAAAGGAAAGTCCGTCGCCTCGCGCGGCGAGCACAACTCCATCACGACCGGGTATCAGATGCACACCGAAAAACACCGTCGGCATACACGGCGTAAAGCTCCAGACTCCATCGCGACGTGAACCAACGAATATTGCGTTTCGATCATAAGCTGCCAAAACTAGTTCATTTCGAAACACGGTGGCACTAATTCCGCGTAAATGCCAGGTCTCAGGCAAAGGCACCGTCGTTTCTTTCCATGCACCCTGAGGAGTGCGTTCCAGGCACTGTAGGTGGCGACCGGCTTTTTCGGAATCTGAACGATCTCCATCGAGGGAGACTATGAATTGCTTGTCTTCCACCGCACCTAGCACCAGATGATCGCCATACGGACCCCGCCTGCGTGTGGTGTACTCCGTTTGCCAGACCCCCTTTGAATATGTGCGAATTTCTAAAGAGCTATCACGCTCCACGCTTGCGCGCAATGCCAATAGCACGCTTGTTCCCATGGTATGTGCATCCAACGCAATGTAAGAAGTGCCAGCGGGTGGCGTAGCTATGGCATTCGACTTCCACGCCTTTCCCTCTGCTCGGATGGCGATCACGCTCGATCCGTTTGGACCATCCTCCATGGTAAAAATGAATGGTTGGCCTTCGGTAGTTGCAACCGCGAGCTGCCGGGCGGAATGTGCGGCAAACCCATCGCGAATTGTCGAAACCGACCAATGCTCCCCTAAGGGTGCAGTTTCAACAGGCTGAGCGGGCATGCTCCCAGTTGACACTACGGATTGCGTTCCGTCGGCGGCCACATGCGGTTCTACCACGGCTAGGCGCTGCTCAGAGCCACTCCCAGCCGAACCCAATTCGCCACTGAAAGCCTTTGAAAACTTGTCCGGGGCGCGAAAAGGGGGGGCCACAGTAACGAATCCGTCTTGGTGCAACTGCTCAGGCGATACGATCCGCCGAGTTGCACTTTCCATTGCTGCTAGGAGCAAACGTGTGGCATTTTGAGGACGGTCGGCTCTTTTCGCCAGAGTGACTACGTCATCAATTTTTCCAAATCGTGCATATATTTGAGCAAGTTGCGTCGGGGGCACAACAGCATTGTCAGGACGGGGCAATAATGCCTCTATTCGGCTTGCATCCCCTTCCTTGGCCATCAGTTCAAAGATCGAGTAGATCTGCGAGTTCAAACGCCTGGGTCCCGCTGCCAACTCAATTTCGACCATGCGCTCTAGAATGCGCTGAGTGGCAGCGTTTTGCCTTTTTTCATTGAGGGCCTTAACCAATGTCATTAATTGCTGTTCGCTGACGGGTTTCAGGTTGCGTAATACGACATCGGTTTGCCCCTTCGCAATGGCTTTCAGAATAAGATTGACTGGCAAATTACTTTCGCCAATCGATCTCATATTGTTGTAATAGGTGCGAAATGCGGCCTCGAATCCATCCTTTTCGGCTTGGGTCTCTGCCACGCCCGCAAGTAATTCGGCGTGCCTTTGGGTAAACGGACGAACGCGGTTGAGGGTTGCCAAAGCCGCGGCGACTTCCCCGTTTCGTGCTTGCGCAATGGCAATGCAACCCAACGCCTGATCGGTCACTTCTCTGCGTTCTAGTTCCAATGTTTCAACGGCCCCACTGAGGTCGCCGGCCTTTGCGCGAGCCGCCGCAATCTCGCCTACAAATGAAATTGGACCACGTGCGTAACCAGACACGGCGTCTATCGCTCGTTGGAAGCTCTTGCGAGCGTCCGACTGTCGGCCGGCTTTCCATTGAGCACTACCGATGGTCGACCACAAATGTGACAATGATTCTTCCACACCCTTCGGGCTTGAATAGGCCTGCGCAATCCCGATTGCATGGTCAATGCGTTCGGGGGCGACTGTCGTGGCAGTTGCTTCGAGTTCCGTCGAGTCGAGTTCGATCTTCAAGACAGGCTGCTCCGTCCCATACGCACCTTTGGCAACTTGCCGTGCGAGGTCGATCGTCCTCTTGCCTTCCTTGGCCCTTCTAGCTGTAAACTGGAGAAAAGCGATCCACCTCAGCAGGCGCACGCGGTCACGGACAGGCGAGCCTTCCATCTGAATGATGGTTTCGACTTGCACTGGATCAAGTTGCTCCGCAGCATGCCGTGGCGGCGAAACGGGTTTTAGGCTAGCCAGCAATTTCTCAAGGTTTTTGGCGCCATCTTCGAGCCTGCTGGCGTCAATTTGCAACTGAGCGGCCGTGGCGAGGTAGCCACCGCGAAGCGCGTTCGTAATAGCCTTGTCAGCCAGTCCCTTTTCTGCTTGCAGGGAAAGCACGCCGCACAAGAGCGATTGCCGCTGACTATTAGTGGGCGGTATACCAATAACGAATGAGGCGGCATCATCGAAGCGACCATGCCTGCACACCCCCGCAAGTAGCTCGATCGTCAACGGTAATGTTTCCTTTTTTGGTTCCGCTGAAAGTTCCTTGAGAAGGCGAGAATAGAACTCCGCCGGAATTGTGTCCGGGGCGATTGGCTGAGAATTGACGATCAACGCAAGCGCTTTGAGACGCTGGGCTGGTGAGCAGCCCTTAGCGGTAGCGTAAGCCCCTTCAATATCGCCGATGCGCGATTGGAGGCTGACAATAACCAACCGCAAATTCGAATGATCGTCATCAGGCATGCGACGAGCCAATGCACGCTCTACGCCGTCGTGGTCTCTGAGGAGTGCGCTGGCTTGAGCCGCGCAATTGACTACTTCCACTGGCTTTCGACCCTTCCCATCGTCGGGAGCCGTTTCAAGCTTCGCATGGATTCTTCGGGCCGTTTCCTTTGCCGTGTTCGTCTGGCCTGCCCTCAGTTGACCGCGCAGGATTTCCAGCAAGAGTATGGATGTCGGCTCTCGCATCTGCTTATTGCGTGCGGCCATGGCGGCTTGCTCATCTCCGACAGCAGAATAAATGCGCCAGAGGTGGCCAGGCAGTACGCTCTTGAGTGATGGCGACTCCGGCATTGCATTGGCCAGTTGCTGCAGTCGTGCCGCGACTTGTTGAGCATCTTCTTTTGTGGGCGGATCGATCTTGGCACTTCCGTGCTGGTTCTGAGTTGTTTTTCGATCCCGAGTCTTGTTGAGTGACTTGAGATATTCCTGATCCTCCAGGCTCAAGCGTGCAATCGGCACGTCAATGATCTTGCCATCCTCTTTGGCCAGTTGAACAGAGTCTTTCGTTGTAGCAATGAATTTCGCAGCCACTGCTCGACCTGCGCTATCACGCCAAGTGCGAATAGGTTCAACGGCAATTGTGCGAACCGCAACAGATGTCATCGATCCTATGGCAATTAAATAGAAACAAACTCGACAAACTGCATTTGATGGCTTCATCGACGCAAATCTCCTAAACAGGAAACATGTTCTATGATTTGCACTTGAAAAGACTTGACCTGATTGAGTGACAAGCAGGGGTGCTAGGAAGTACGACTATAGCCGTTAACGAGCTTGAGTTCAATGAAATATTCGTTTGCTCAACCGGTCGGCGAAAGTGAGTAGCGCCTTGAGCAAGTTGCGTGGAAACATCTAAAATCCAGATACAATGCAGCTGCCAGAATCCAGAGCCGTTTAGGCGGGGCCACTTTGACCCGGTTCGTTGCGACGGAGAAATCCCATGGAGATTCAGCGAGGCGGTTCGCGGCCTTCCGGCAGGGGACCGGAGAACTACTTTTCAGGCGCAGTCTTCTCAGGGACGGTGCGGATCGATCCGCTGTTCGATGCGCCTGATCCGGCCCGGGTCCTGGGGGTCAGCGTCACTATCGAGCCGGGTACCCGGACCGCATGGCACACGCATCCGCTCGGTCAGACATTGATCGTGACGGCAGGCTGCGGCTGGACGCAGCGTTGGGGCGGGCCGGTCGAGGAAATCCGGCCGGGTGATGTGGTCTGGTTTCCTCCCGGTGAGAAGCATTGGCACGGCGCCACGGCAACCACGGCCATGACACACATCGCCATCGTGAAGAAGCTCGACGGCAAGACGGCCGACTGGATGGAACAGGTTAGCGACGAACAATATCTGGCCCAGGATTGAGAGCCGAGTGGGGGAGAAACTGAGGGATATCCATCCCATTTCCCGTTTTCAACCGGCATTGCTGCCCGCATTCCAATCGTGGGTTACGTTGGAATTTTCCAGGATGCCTGTGTCTCCAGGTTCGGAGGGATTGGGAAAAGGCATTTCGTCGGAAGGGATGCACTCCCACATTTCGTTTTGGTGCAGCCAGAGGGGGTCCGCATTATTTGCCAGGAACTCATCGAGCTCCAGGCCGTCGATAAGCAGAGGGCGCGGAACCCGCTTCTGCTTGCCGTGAATGAAAATGGTCATGAAGTTCCGCTTTCGCTCGGCTCGGATTCGCTTCTCGGCGGCGGTGAGTTTACGCTTCGGTTTCGCCACGTCGATTTACTCTGGTGCCTGCTAAAGACAGGGGAACGAGGGACGGCCGCTTTGTGCATTTTAATCGATTCAATCGTTGTTGGACAACAACGCCGGGCTCGATGTCTGACCCACTTGATACTGAGCATCCATTGGCGATCAAGTTCACCGTTGACACGAACAGGGATATGGATTCCGGCACTGACTACGATGAGTTGACCATCGTCAATCCCTTCGCGTGATGATGTGCCCGGCAATGGTTGTCCCTCCTGGCCTCCCTGCATAAACGCCGGGTAGCAAAAGACGCTGGCGGCCACCGCCAGCCAGAACGTGGCCCACAACATGCCGGCGATCGTGAACTGGGGACGGGGAAGTTTCATGGCAGGCTGGCAGTACCCGTCGCGGGCCAATGAGTCGGAAGGGAGCAGTGGCTATTCATCTTCAGCTTCATCTTTCGGAAAGATAAGCCCCCAGAAGAAATTGCAGCCGACTGCACCTCCGATAACGGCGGGGATGATAACCTTGAACGTCCATTCCGGTGGCTTGCCATCTTTGGTCAGGTATACGACCAGCGCGATCCCTGCCGCCAGCCCCGCGATGCCTCCACAGATTCCTCCTGCGTTGAGCGTGATATTGCGCATGTGGGTGCCCTCGAATTGTGGATCTCAAGGGTCTGAAGAATCTGAAGGAAATCTTTCTCTCAGGCACCAGAGTCTCCGACGCTGGAGTCGCAAGGCTCCAAGAGGCGCTGCCGGATTGCAAGATCATGCACACCCAGCCGCCTTGACCATCGCCAGAATATCGGTTCAAAGAATACCACGGATCATGAACTGAAAGCATGGTATCTCTCACACTGACTGATGGAATCCAGTTGTCCGCTCCCTTGAACTGTTTGCTCAGACAATTCGGGCGACAACCTGGAACATGCCCAGCATTTCCCCGAGCACCTAGCCCCATGACAACGAAGACATTTATAGTGGTCTTGGCGTTCTGGCTATTGAACTATGCAGAATCCGCGCGGTCGGCCAACGAATCGGCGCCGCAACCCTTGCCCGAATCGGTCATGGCGCCATGGACAGCGGCGGATGGTCAGGTCGGTTGGCTGCAGATCAACCAAGGCGATTTTCGTTTGGGCGATCAAGGTACACCGGGCGAAGTGCCTTCGTTCCGGTTTCACTACTGGCGGGAGGGAATGCTGACCCATTTGCCCGCACCATCCATGGCTTTTGGGCTCTATCTTCATGGCACCCGGGTCACGGATGCGGGGTTGGAGGAACTCGTCCCCCTGACGAATTTGCAGGTACTCAATCTCGGTTTCACCAATGTGACTGACGCGGGGATGAAGGAACTGGCCAAACTCGCCAACTTGCAGTCGCTGGACCTTTTTCACACCCAGGTTACCGATGTTGGGCTCAAAGAGTTGGCTGCGTTGAGGAATTTGCGTGCGTTGAATCTTTCCAACACCCAGGTGACGGACGCTGGCTTGAAGGAGTTGGCCGCGCTTAAAGATTTGCAGCACCTTAGTCTATACTTTACTCAGGTGACAGATGCCGGCCTGAAAGAGCTAGGCGAACTTCAAAACTTGCAAACGCTTGGCCTGAGCGGCAAAAAAATTACGGATGCCGGGCTCCTGGAACTCGTGCGGCTCAAGGGCTTGCATACGCTGAGTCTCTCGGACACCAAGATCACGGATGCAGGAGTGAAAACGCTTACCGGGCTAAAAAGCCTGCGGAAGTTGTACATACCAGGCACCCAGGTGACGGACCTAGGGCTCAAAGAATTGGCGGTTCTGAAACAACTCCAGTCGCTGAGTCTTGGATATACCAAGGTAACCGACGCTGGGTTGAAAGAACTTTCTGAACTCAGCGGATTGCAGACGTTGGCTCTCCACAACACCCGGGTAACGGACGCAGGATTGAAACACCTGGCCGGGCTGAAACACTTGCAGACATTGCACCTCAATGAAACCAAGATCACGGATGTTGGGCTCAAAGAGCTGGCGGGATTGCAGCGTTTGCAGGCGCTGACCCTGAACTCCACGCAAGTGACCGATGTGGGGCTCAAGGAAATAGCCGTGCTGAAGGGGTTGCAGACACTGGGGCTCCGACGGACCAAGATTACAGGCGCAGAGTTGAAGGAACTGACAGGGCTGAGGAAATTGCAGAAGCTGGATCTTGATGGGATGCAACTAACGGACGCGGACCTTCAGCATGTGACGGAACTGACGAACTTGCAGGAATTAAATCTTAGCTCCACGCAGATAACGGACGTCGGACTGAAGGAAGTTGCCAAACTGAAGAAGGTGCAGCGGTTAGGTTTGAGCGAGACCCAGATTACCGACGCGGGATTGAGGGAGTTGGCAGGCCTCAAAAGTTTGCAGATCCTCGACCTGACCCATACCAGGGTGACCGGCGGAGGGTTGGATCATCGGGACTCGCTTGAGAACTTGCAGGAGTTGTATCTTCGCTTTGCTCCCGTAACCGACGCCGGTCTCCAAGGATTAGCCAACTTGCACGGTTTGCAGAATGTGGATCTGTCTTATACCCAGGTTTCTGATGCCGGATTGATAAAGTTGGCTGCGCTTGAGAGCCTGCAGGCGCTCAACCTTGGCAGGACGGAGGTAACTGGCAGTGGCTTGAAAGGGCTCGTAGGGTTAAAAAGATTGCACACCCTAGACCTTAGCAACGGCAAGGTATCGGATGTCGGAATGGCGGAAGTGGGCCAATTGAAAAACCTGCAGAAGCTGGACCTGAGCATCAATTCCATCACGGACGACGGCCTGAAAGAACTCGCTGGGCTGGAGAGTTTGCAGATTCTGGACTTAAGCAACACGCGGGTAACAGGTGACGGCATGCAAGAGTTGGCTCGACTGAGCAATTTGCTGTCACTGAATCTGTCCAATACCATGGTCACGGATGCCGGGCTGAGGAAGTTGGCTGCACTCAAGAATTTGCAGACGCTGAGAATTCACCGCACGAAAGTTACCGAGGCAGGTATTGATGACCTGCGCGCGGCGTTGCCAAGGCTCACGATTAGGCAGTAGCAGGGCATCCACGCGGCAGTCCAGGACGCAAACCCACATCCCATGCCACCTATTATGTGCATCGTCGTTTATATCGCCTCTCGCAGGCCATTGCCGCTGATCCCATGGAAGCAGGATGCGCCTGCTTTCAATGTCACGGAACTGACCGAACAGGAGCAGGCTGTTGGTCGTCATCTCGCACTGCCGCACGTGCTCCAGGCCGGCAGTCACACGAGTTGTGGTTGCGGCTTCAACGAAGGACGCGAGCATCCCGAAGTGTACGATGATCCGGCGGCGGAGCGAGCCGACGCCTTGGAGTCGAGCGCACGGCTTGTGCGTTACGTTCGGGAACATCGCGTGGAGCAGATTTACAGTTGCTGGTCGGGTGACGAGGGAGAACCGAAGGAATCCGAGCGGCGAATCACACTCGAGGCATTGATGGCAGAGGATTTCTTCTTTCGAGAAAGAGAGTTCCTGATTGTCGACTTGGACTCGGCACAAAACCCATAGACTTGTTGAATTGAATATGACCGAGCCAAAGGGGAACGACCTAACTCGATTCGCGGTGATAATCAACCATGCAATCGCCTTGGACAAGGTTGGAGAGGTAGGCCAAGCTGTTCAACTCCTCTCCGACTTGACCGCAGAATTTCCTGAGGCGGCAAGCACCCATGGTTATCTTGGCTGGTTTCTCCTTCAACTTGGAAGAAATGTCGAGGCTATCATACAGAGCCGCCATGCGGTTCGCCTTGCTCCGCGATCAGAGAAGGCATCGTTGATCCATTTTCACGTATTGTGGAAGTCCGGTGAACATATCGAGGCGCTGGATGAAATGAAGCGTTTTCTAACGATTCGTCCATCGGAGGTATACGCTGGGATTATCAAAGAGTGGCAGCCGAACCAGGATAGAACCTCTCTGGGACGGCCGCAAGACGAGTGAAACAACTGACAAACACCATCGTGATTCAGTCCTCTGACGAGACAATTCTACCCTGGCAAGTCGCGGGTGAGTTATGCATCGAAAAGGGAAACTATGGTGACTCGCCGAGTGTCTTACCTCTTCCTGATCCCGTTCGTGATCGCTCTCTCCGGGTGCTCGTACTATTGCCATTTTGAGGCCCGCGGGGAAATCCGGGAAGCAATCACCGGACAGGCTGTCCCGAACGCGCAGGTTAAACTTCTCGACGGTGATGGCCGTATGCTTGCTAAGCCGGTATCAACCAACGAGCGAGGAGAGTTTCAGTTCAACTTCGAGACGATCCCTTCTCCTCAGGACGAGATAACGGGTTGGAAGCTGATCCTGTCCGCCGAGGGATTCGAGTCCACAATAGTCGCGGTCGGATCGGTGAAGGAGCCCCAGCGGAACGACGTTACGGCATACCTCGTCTTCCAAGTCGCGATGCGAAAGGTACCGTAGATTCCCGATGCGGAAACTGAGGGACATTCATCCGTTAGATGGATGTACTCGGGCTGACCCCGAAACGCTATGAAGTTCCCGAGGCGCCGACCGGTATACGGCCACGTCGGAAACGGAGCATCGCGATGATGATCAGCAACAACACCAGTCCCAGCAGTGTGGCCATCAACAGCATCGCGACCACTGCGGGATCCTGGTTGCTGGCCGTGGCGGTCACGAGAGCGGCGGCGATATTCCGCTGGGCCGTTCCCAGGCCAAGCACACTGCGCATGTCTCGATTCGGTCCCCCCAGTGCGTACCCGGCCAAGAAGGATCCCACAATAAAAAAGGCTGTGGCGGAAAGAGCGGCGACCGTGATCACGTCCCACAGCGCGCGGGCGTTGAGTCCAATGATCAGCCCCAGCGCCAGGAGGAGACTGATATTCGAAACGCCGCCGACCCATGGCCGCAACTTCATGCAAAGCCGCTCCCAGCGCCAGTGCAATGCCAGCCCTAGTGCCAGCGGAAGGAGCAACAGCACCAGCAGCGGCTCGATGATGCTCCAGGCACTGGCGTGCAGGCCGGGAACCATCAGTGGCAGCGCGATGGGCATAAACAACACTGTGCCGACCGTTTGCAAAATCATCAGCGCCACGCTGTAGGGGAGATCACTCTTGGCCAATTCCACCAGCTTGGGCAGGAACGGCGCGCCGGCGGCCACGGCCAGCAGAATCAGCCCGACGCAGTGGTGAGGACTCAGCGGCAAAACCACCGTCAGGCCGAAAGCGATCAGCGGCACGACGACAAAATTCGCCGCACAAGCCAGCACCAGCAACCGGATGTTGCGCAGCGGAGCAATAATGCTCGGCAGCGTTAGACTCAGCCCCACGGCGAACATGCACGAGACGACGAACGTCGCAATCAAGATCTTGGTCAGCAGTTGCAGAAACAACATGCCCTCTCGATCTTACTTGTCACCCAGGCGATAGATCGTCGAGTTTTCATCCACGCGATCGATGCGAAACCGATCGGAGTAACCGGGATCGTCGCGGTGCCAGTGGCAACGTGGCGCGTGGTGTGAGAGAGTGAATCCAGAATGCTCGCCTTGTGCATCTGGATGTACTCCCATTGGATTCCACTCGCGTTTTGTGCCGCCTGCAAATAGTTCACGAACCACCAGCCATCCACATCACGGCAGATCGCGTCGTGCGCATCGAGCGACCCGCCGCGCGAGTGGTCACCGTTCGTGTCCGTCACCAAAGCTTGGAGCGGCTCAGCGAGCAGCACGCGCGGGACGATCGACGCCTTCGATTCAAGTTGATAGCATTCGACGAGCGACGATCCAAAAATGATTTCATCCGTCAGGCAGAGGGGCCCCTGCGTGATCGCGCCGCGCAGAAAGAAGCCGTTGAGTGTCATGCGGAGCTGGTATTGTTGAGCGCAGCGAATGATAAACCAGGCGATCGCGGCGCGGTCGGCCACCTGCTCATCGAACGGATAGCCGAACGCCAGATTGTCACTAAAGAACTTGATCGCCCAGCGGTTTGCCTGCCCCAACGGATTTTCCGCAAAAGACCGACGCACAAAATCCCGTGAGTCGTCTATCGACGCTACGATCCGGTCGAGCAAGTGTTGCGAGTCCTCGTCCGTTGCACACGATGTCGAAGCCTGCGAATAGCCCAGGAGATCGAAGAATGCGACCACGGACGATCGAAGCCGTGGTCGCCCGGCGTCGTTCTTATATGCTGTGGAAGGCGGGGCCATCACGTACCTCTTTCACCGGGCATTCAAGTTAAGCAACCGAAAACCTGGGCCGTGCTGGTTTGTGCTGAAAATTGCCGCAGGTTGTTGAGTGATCCTGAACGACCTCATGCCTTGGGCGCCGCCGCGCGTACTTCCGCACTGGCGCCCGCTTCGTATTTCTTGAAATTCTCGACAAACAGCCCAGCGAGTTTCTGGGCCGCACTGTCATAGGCCGCTTGATCGGACCACGTATCTCGCGGCCAGAGGATCTCTTTCGCAATGTTGGGGCACTCCACCACGGCCTCGAAACCGAACACCGGGTGCTGCTGCCGCTTAGCCCGGGCCAGCTGGCCGCTGTGAACGGCGTCGATGATACCGCGCGTGTGGGCGAGCTTGATTCGCTTCCCCACGCCATACCCGCCGCCGCTCCAGCCCGTGTTCACCAGCCAGACATTCGCCTGGTGCTTCTTCATCTTTTCCGCCAGCAGCTCGGCGTATTTGCTGGGATGCCACACGAGGAATGGCCCGCCGAAGCAGGGAGAGAATGTGGCCGACGGTTCCTTGACTCCCATTTCCGTGCCGGCCACCTTCGCCGTGTAGCCGCTGATGAAGTGATACATGGCTTGCGACGGCGTGAGTGCGCTGACTGGCGGCAGCACTCCAAACGCATCACAGGTCAGAAAAATCACGTCGGTGGGATGCCCCGCCATGCAGGGTATCCGCGCATTCTTGATGAATTCGATCGGATAGGCGCCGCGGGTGTTTTCCGTAATGCTCGTGTCCGTGAAATCGACGACATGATTGTCCTCGAGCACGACGTTTTCCAGGACCGCGCCAAAATGGAGCGCTTGAAAAATGTCGGGCTCGTTTTCCGGCGACAGGTTGATCGCCTTGGCGTAGCAACCCCCTTCGATGTTGAAAACGCCGTCGTCGCTCCACACATGTTCGTCATCGCCGATCAGGTCGCGCTTGGGGTCGGCGGACAAGGTTGTTTTTCCGGTTCCGGAGAGCCCGAACAGCAATGATGAGCGGCCGGACTCATGATCGGCCGTGGCCGAGCAATGCATCGAGAGCAACCCGCGCTTGGGGGCGAAATAGTTGGCCACGGTGAACACGCCCTTCTTCATCTCACCGGCATATTCCGTCCCCAGAATGATCAGTTCTTGATCTTCAATACTGAGGCAGACGCTCGTTTTGGAATCCACACCGGCGGTCAAGCGATTGGCGGGAAACTCGCCGGCATTGCAGATCAAGAAGTCAGGCTTGCCAAAGTCGGCCAGTTCCTGCTTCGTAGGCCGGATGAGCATGGTGTGCATGAACAGGGCATGATAGGGACGCGAACAGATCACCCGCACCTTGATCCGGTATTTCGGATCCCAGCCCGCGAAGCCGTCGAAACAATAGAGGCGCGGGCGCGTGTTGAGATAGTCGATGGCCCGTTCGCGGTTGATTTCAAAAGAGTGATGTTCCAATGGGATGTTTACGGAACCCCACCACACGTTGGCCTCCGAGTCAGGATGCTTGACCACGCGCTTGTCTTTGGGGGAACGTCCTGTTTTGGCGCCGGAATAGGCCACCAGCGCGCCGCTTTCTGCGATGCTGGCGTCCTTCTCGTAACGGATGGCGTGTTCGTAGAGCGAACTGGGAGGAAGGTTGCGATGGACTTCGGCAACCGTCAGGCCATATTCACTCAGATTGAATCCGTTGTGCATTTTCCAACCTCCTAGCGACGACGGAGTTTGCACGGCCTGCGGTGGTCGTGCAACTCCGTGCGTCGGCGTTCTGAATTAATGTATGGCAGGCTAAAGCCTGTACTCCAACGACGCTTGCGAATCTTACTTCGGCGCCGGCTTGCCGCCACCGGCAGCACTGGCAGGATCATCCAGCCGCACCAACAGCCACTGCTGCGTATCTCCATTTTCAAAATGGAGCAGGGCAGGGGCCGTGTTCTCCGTCAGGTTGTGGATGCCGGTCTCCATGATCGGCCATTTTTTTCCGACGGGTCCCCAGGCGGTGCGCTGCGTCTTCTTGTCCACCATTCCTTCCACGGAGAATACCTTGTCGGTGGCCGTGTTCTGGAACGTGCCGGAAATGACCCCCTGCTTGTTGATGGCCAGTTGGAGGAACATGGTGGGCTCAGGCCCGGAAGCCTGGCCGTCCTGCGTGAGCGCAAACACGCCCAGCGGCAGCCACTCTGCCGAGTCCTGATTGACCTCCGGGGCGCTGTCGACCAACTGTTGCGCTTGTTGCGCATACTCTTCGGTGGTGGCGATGGGCTCTTCGCCGTAGTAGACCTGACCATCGTCGTAATACACGTTATCGCCGTAGTTGTAGTACACCGGGTCGGTCCAGCCGGACCCAACCCAGCCTGCCAGCGAACCCCAGGCGGCCCAAGCCCAAGGGTGGAACCCCGTGTGGTAACGCCAGTGCAAGCCAGGGTGGTTGTTCCAGAAATTGTTGTCGCCCCAATGATCGTGGTGATGGTCTCTCACTTGATCGCGGATTTCATTGCGTCGGTCTTGTCGATCTCCTTGACGACCTTCGCGATTCTGGACGCGGTCCGGCCGGTTTCCGGCAAGCCTTCCGTCGCTCGGTAATTGTCCGGGTCGGGTGCCTGCTCCCGGTCGCTCGCCGACACCCGGGCGCTCGCCTGCTCCAGGGCGCTGACCTGCTGCGGGGAGCTGACCTGCTCCGGGGCGCTCGCCCATACCTGGGCGCTCACCTCCACCAGGACGCTGACCCGCGCCAGGTCGCTCGCCACCTGCCGGCAACGTGCTGGGTCGGTTTTGGAGGAAGTCCGCAGCCGCGCCACCGGCCAAGGCGCCTCCAGCCGCAGCGGCCAGATTGCCACCTCGTCCGCCACCACTTGCTGGCAGATCGAGGAAGTTGTTGAGTTGATCGCGTGTCGGGCGCTGGCCTGCAACAGGGCGCTGGCCAGCCCCAGGACCTTGGCCAATATTGTGTCGCTGGCCGGCACCGGTGCCCGGGCGCTGGCCGGTGCCGGGGCGCGTCGCCACGTTGGGGGGCGATGGTCGGCTGGCAGGGCGCTGGGCTGTCGCAGGTCGGGAGGAAGCAGGACGACTGGCTGGGCGTGGCGCGGGCCGGCTGACCGCCGGCGAACGATTCGCCGCCGGACGGCTGCCACCTCCACCACCACCACGAGACACTCCTCCACCCCCTCGCCCACCGCCCCCGCCCCCGCCTCCGCCTCCGCGTCCCCCGCCACCTCTTGCTCCCAAATCGCCTGCGATCGTCAGGCAACCAATGATCACGACAGCCAACAGCGATAACTTTTTCATATCCACACCCTGAGGTTGAAGTATGCGATTGACAATTTACTCTGCATCAACACGATCACCCGATCTTTATTTGCCCGTGTCGCGGACCACCTTGATTTCATCGAGATTGGGCTGCAAGTCGCCGTCGATTTCGCGGTTGGTGGACTGCCAGGTGAAGGTGTTGTCGTCGAGCTTGGTCAGGATGTTGACCTCCGAGCTGCGCTGGCCGTCGGGCAGCACGCCCGACTGCTTGATGTACCAGCGGTTTCCCTTGCGATGCCACACCCCTTCGCCATAACCGCCGTCCGAATCAAACACCCAGGAACGGATTTTTTTGGCGGCCCCGTCCCAGCCGATAATCTGCATCCCCGACATGGCCACGCGATCGCCGATCGAAACCTTGAATGCCCGCGTGATGTAATTCTGGTTTTTCGCCCACTGGCACTCGGTGGAGATTTGGGCATTGTCTTCTTGATCATCATCGATCCAGTTGCCCACCAACCACTCCAGTTCCTTGAGCTGCTCATAGTGCGTCGGCGGTTTCTCCACTTTGTCTTCCGTCAGACGGTCGAGCAGCCATTTGCCGTCGCGCTTCACATGCACGGCCGAGTAGTCGGTCTCGTCAACCGGTTCGTCTCCGCCGGTGATCTTAGCGGTGCCGCGCTCGATGGCCACGTTCGGCGAAACGAAGTCGATCGAGCTGACATCGATGGCCAGCTTGCGATCCTTCTTGGATTCGAACAGGTCCTGGTAATCTTTTTCGATCGCCGTGCGGCCGACGAGATTCGTCCCGCTGGTGCGGCTGGTGTAAACGGCCTCGGGCGACCACAGCGCCGCCAGCGCTTTGGCATCGCGATGATTGAAGGCCTCCACGGCGGCCTGCACATTCTTGCGGATCGCCGCCTCGTCGGCAGGTGCGGGCACTTCGTCGGCTCGGGCCAGCATCGACCCGAAAACAACGAGCGCCGTGAGAAATCCCGTGATCTTGGTCATGAGTGGAGCCTCCCAGGTTTGAAAGAACTGGCCGCGGTGGCTGATTGCACGTTGCCGCCCTGTTACCATCCGGCCCTGTCAGAAAGAATAACGGTTTTGCGTCCGCAATGCGATGGTTCGGCCAGATGCCCAAAAAATGTGACCGGATGCCACGCGACAAGCCGGATCCGCCCGTAGCGTTGCCCGATCGTGCGTCCATCTAACAATCGAACCCGTTGCGGAGAATCCATTGGCGAGAGAGTTCAACCAAAGTAGAATATATAGATAGAGGTTGCGATGAGTCCCGCTATTGGCCAGCCATTCGCCAATTGGGTTCGATGGTGATGCCGCCCATCATAGCAAAGTTGTTCGGGAGGAGTCCTACGATGACACCGCTGACCTATGACATTGAACTACGACCTGGAGAAACTCTGCATTTGCCGCAAACCGTCGTGGATCGCGTCGGCGCCGGGCATTGGCGGATCACGATCGCTCCGTTGGCGGAAAACGAAGTGAGCGATCCCCCCCGCGGTCATTCAGCGTTTTTAAGCGGTTACGCGCTCGAGGACGAGGGGCTGTACGATGACTATCCGACCCGGTGAACTCTGGGTGGACGACATTCCGTTCACCGACGGGAGTGGATCGAAGCGACGGCCTGTTCTTGTGTTATGGATCGATGCGGCCGATGTTGTGGCCGCCGTCGTTACCACTGCGGTCCCACGATCCAGTACAGACGTTCCACTAACAGCATGGCAAGCGAGCGGGCTTCGAGCTGCCTCGACAGTTCGGTTATCGCGCCTGGACTGCCTCCAACAATCTTTGCTGATCGCGCGGATCGGCACCATCTCGCCCGCCGATGCCCAGACCATTACACAAGTTTGGGCGAATGTCGTCAAACCGGATTTCTGAAACAACCTTGCTCACTCACAAAACTGCTCGGCTCAAACTTACTCATGAAATTCCATCCTGTATCCATTACCCTGGCCGCGCTCGTAATCACTCTGTGCGCCTGGCGAACTCCCTGCCGTGCCGAGGAGCCAACGAAGTGCGTCGTCACCTTGACGTCGCCGACCTCCTATGCCGTGTTCCAACGCTCCGCGGCGAACACGGCCAAGGTGTTGATTGCCGGGCGCACCGACAAGCCGGTGACCGTGGTGGAGGCCAGCGTCGTGTTGATGCCGCCGTATCAACCCGAAATCGATGGCCGCGGTGTGGCGTATACGGTGATCGCCAAACCGAGAGATTTGAATTTTGCCGGTGCCTTGGACGTTCCCGCCGGCGGCTGGTATGAACTGAAGTTGCGGGCCAGGAACGCCGCCGGCGACGTGGTCGGTGAAAGCGCAGTGCAAAAAGTGGGCGTGGGCGAAGTGCTGATTGCCGCCGGGCATTCGTTCTGCTCGGCCCACAATGCGAAAGCCCCGACCAAGGCCGTGGACGATCGCGTGGCCACGCTCGCGGATGGGGCAGGAGCGGCAGGCCGGCCCTTGTCGTTTCGCCACTGCGACGATCCGCTCCGCCCGGCCGATGGAAATCACGGCTCACCCTGGCCGGCCTGCGGAGACGCCCTGGTCGGCAGATTGCATGTGCCGGTGCTGTTGATCAGCACGGGCATAGGCGGATCGACGGTTGCCGAGTGGCTCAAGGGAGCGGAGCATGTGCCGGCAGGCGGTCGATGTTATCCGCCGCTGCAAATGTTGCTGCGCCGCGTTGTCCCGGTGACGGGTCTGCGAGGAATTGTGTGGTTCGGCAATGAGAACGACCTGTGGCGCGGGCCGACGGCGGAAACTTTTCGTGACGAGTTGAGCAAGCTGATCGCGCACACTCGGGCCGATTCAAGCATTCCCCATTTGCCCTGGGTGATTGCCTTCGACGCCCATTTTCCCGACGTGGCCAAGCGGCTTGGCCCCCCGGAGAAGCAGCGGCGCAAGGGGGAACTCGATCGGGGCACGGACATGGTGTTGGAGAGCGTTCCTAACACCTACGACGGCCCGCAAACCGACGATCTGGGCGCCCGTTTCCGAATGCCCGACGGCGATCACTTCAACGAGGCGGGCCTTCAACAATTAGGATCTCGCTTTGCCCGAAAGATTTGCCAGGCGTTCTTCCCCGCCGCTACACCCGCGCCGCAGGTCTCTGCCGAAACCGGTTCGGGGGCAACAGGGAAAGAGGGGCGGGAACATAACAGTGAGATACCCATCCGTTAGACAAATGTCCGCGGGGGTATGGGATTTCCCCTGGAGAGTGTTGAGACGAGGCCTGTTACGACCATGCGTTGCGTCCGCTGCGGCTACATCGAGATGTCTGCGAAGTAGAATAGGGCTAGCGGAGTAGTACGGGCAATCACAAGGTGAACTTTCAGACACTGCTGCGTTGGTGAACCATGCCCTTTCCCATCCAGAATTGCGGTCGTCTGCTAAAGTTCCGCTGCCCGAAGTCGTGGGGTGGGCTGCAAGCCACCGATGATTTCAATGTTCGCTTCTGCACTTCCTGCCAGAAGCAGGTGTATTTGTGCGAATCGCCCGAGGACATTGAGCGGCACAAGGGGGATTGCATCGCCTTGAATATCAAGCCGTCCAAGCGGATCGAGCTTCAGGAACTGGAAGAGGGTTATTACCTTGGCGAATCAATCGGATAGGTCAGATGCCACGTCAGCGTGAACCATGGC
Organism: Planctomycetota bacterium; assembly: GCA_021413705.1. Taxonomy (GTDB): domain Bacteria; phylum Planctomycetota; class Planctomycetia; order Pirellulales; family UBA7805; genus JAIOPX01. The sequence continues at coordinate 29,238 of JAIOPX010000263.1, forward strand.
GGCAGTTGCGAGTTGGCGACCGCATTCGTATTGTGCGGATGCCCAGTGATGCGGATCGGCCGGGTTACACGTTCCACCCTGAGACGCGTCGGCTCTATCGGAGGTTGATCTCTCGCAACCGCGCGGTGCGCGTGTTTCAAGTCGATGAATACCGACTACCGTGGATTCAATGCCGCTTCCGGCGTCGCAACGGCGGCTGGGAACATCATTGGCTTGCAGTGGATGACGATAGCTGGGTGCGGGTCACCCCTCGCCGTCGATGATATGAGACGGCGTAGGTATGAAGGTGAGAGGCGTGCGGGCATGCCAGACGTTTTCAGTCCCGCGGTTGGAGGTCTCCGTGCCCGCGCGTACTCTGCGTTCACGCAGGGGTCACGGCCGCGTAGACTTTGCCCCGCTCGGACAGCCAAGCCAAATCCACCTGTTCGGCATGTTCCTTGACCCCTTTGAGATACTGCACGGTTTCCGCTTGGGAGCAAGGCTCGCGCGGATCGTCGGGGGGTATGACCATTTCTACGTCCACGGCCACGACGTAACGCTCGGTTTGAATGAGGCGAGTACGTTTGATTCGCTCGCCTGGGGTTCGCATCGTCGGCACCCTAGCCGTTTCAGGCCGCCACTTGTTCATAGGAGAATTGCGGAATGCCGGCACGAGTTGAGGCATGTTCAATCGTGATAGCGCAGACATTGCCTTGGGCGTCGAGTTCCAGGAGAGTGTTCTCGTCGAGGTCGCGCGTTTGAGCGATTGGTGCCTCCCCAAACTCGATCAACAATGTGTCTGTATCTTGAAAGTATCGAATCTTCATAGTTCAAAATCCCGAGTTCTCTTCACAGATGCAGTTTATCCTCACGACCGATTGTCACGCAACAACAACCTGTGAAATGACAAATCAACATGGTGATCTCAGACGGAGACTGTATATTGACAGACCGGTCATCTTGTCATGCCGGCTCGTGTGCGGGAACGAAAGGTGAGGCCAGCGGGGATCCACCCAAGCATGCGCGATGGGCAGGTAGACGCCGTCGTTTTTGTCGCGGAGACGAGGATGAAAGACCCAGGGACGACTTATTTCAGGGTAGCTTAGGCTAAAGGATAGTTTGTTGATTGATGCGATTCAAAAATGGATCACAGGAGATTTTGATGTCCGATTCCTCCTACGAGCAACCTTCGTTGAATCCCTATGCTGCGTCAACTGCTTTGCCCATGTCCGAACCCGCTGGAATCGGCATTCCCCCGTCTGGCGAGCCAGGTGACCTGCGCATCGCCTCCATACTTCGCAGCAGTTGGGATATTTTCAAGCTGCATTGGGGTCATGCGATCGTGGCCCTCTTCGTGATTTTCGCGATAGACGCATGGGTAGGGCTTGCTTTTAACGTCTTGGAAAAGTTTCTTTTGAAAGGAATAGGGGATCCTGTCCTTGTCCTCCCCTTTGTCATCCTCTACATGTTTCTCCGGTTTGTTCTGCATTTATGGCTGTGTACTGGATGGATCATTTTCATCGTACGGTGCATCCAAGGACATGCCCCAGACATCACCTACTTGTTTCGAAGCAAACTGTATTTTCCCCGAGTCCTAGGCGCCGTACTGTTGCGCACCATGATGATAGGATTGATCTTTGGGTTCATCGAACTCATGATAGCGATCCTACACTACACCGTACGACCATTCTCCCTCGATGGAGAGACTGAGGTGGACCCCATTTCTTGTACCACGAAACGGGTTGTATCTGTTAAGGGTTGCGTAGTCGTTTAAGGTTGTCTTCGTCTGCCTTCGCCTCCCCCGCGGGGGAGGCGAAAAATCGCCCAGTCCACGCCGTCTTCCTCGTT
>JAIOPX010000264.1 GCA_021413705.1 Planctomycetota bacterium
CAGCGGACGTTGATCTACGCCGTGCGGATGCACCCCGAGCATCCCGCCAGCGCGGATGGCAAGGTGAATGTCACGCTCACCAGCTTTGCCGAAGAGCATTCGCAGTACATGGCCGCCGTGCAAGTGCAGGGGCACCAGGACTGGGAGAATCGGTTCCATCAATTGGAAGCGCGCATTCCGGGGGATCTCACGCCCTCTGAAGTGGCGGCCGAAAGCTGGCCCGGCCAATCGCTGGTCGACGCGGCCGAAGAGTGCGTCCACAGTTGGCGGCAAAGCTCCGGCCACTGGGACGCCGTGCGCCACCGCCACCCGATCTTCGGCTTTGACATGAAGTTGGGACGGAATGGCATCTGGTATGCCACGGGGATCTTCGGGCGGCGGCAATAAGGCCCGCCAATTATTATTAATGTTGCCCTACTTCGCCGGTTCGTCCGGCACGTTATTCGTGCCGTCTGGCTGCACCTCGCGCGTCAGAAATAACTGCGGCAAGGCATGCATCTCTTGCATGATCGCGATCGGCGGTCGAAGCGTGGACGGGAACGGAGTGTTCGCCGATCGGGCTTTCCGCAATGCGATACGTGACTCTTTTAGTTCGGCCTGGAGCTTTTGCAATCGGGGCAATACCTCGGGAAAGACATAAATCTCGACATTTCGAGAGCTGTGGCAGACGGGGCACGGTGGCATTCCTTCGTCTGCCGGGCCAGGGCCGTCAAACACGCTTTTTTCCACAGGATTCCAGTCGATCTCGCCCGATGAATTCAGCTTGATGTGTTTGTAGGGCTGCGGGAAGATCAGCGGTCGGCCATTTTTGGCATGAGCCTGGCACGCGGAGTTCTTGCAGATGAACGCCAGATAAGCGACTTCCTCCGTGCCCGGCTTGGCAAACGCCACGTAGCCACCTGTCGGTATGACGACGAGTTCGTCCATTCCCAGTAGTCGAATTTGCATGTCATTCGGTCCCCGTGTCGTTACCGGGGATCGTTTATTCGCATCTAAGCTCCGGATGTAGACTTCAGACGCGATCTTACCCTTGGGAGTTTCCAGGGCTTTGTTTCTCTCGCGTTGCTCGTTCTCCACGGTGGCGCCGGTACGCGCCGACGTGGTTTGGCTGCCGGCGAGTCGCGGATCGGGATGATGACCGCATCCGGCGATGCCCATCACCAGAACAATTGTCCATTGCAGCTTGGGATGGACATGGCGATGAAGGTTCATGGCTGAATGTTCACTGCGCAACGCGAAGGAATAGTTCCGATCGATCAGCAAATGGCCGTTTATGGAACCATCAACGCTTGGATTTCGCTCTGGGAGAGGGCCCGATTGTAGGCGCGGAAGTCGTCGATCATTCCAGGGTAGGCGTGGCCGCCCGGTCCGTCGGCCCCGATTCTTAAATCAGTCCAGCACGCTTGCAGGCCAAGCGATGTGGCCTTTTCCATAACGGGAACCAAAATGCCGTCGACGTAAATGTGCATCTGGTGAGCAGGAACATCTTTGACCCATGCCCAGTGATGCCAAGAACCCTCGGCAATTCCGATTGGCGGGTAAGACACTTGATAGAGCATGTCCCCCCCGCCCGCAAACCGACCTGCGAAGGCGTAAGCACTTCCGTAGAAGGAGCCAGAACAACAATTCCGCCGCGGAATGATCGAGATAAAATAACTGCTGGAAATCCCCGTCGATCCGTCTTGGTTAGACCAGATTAGCGCGCCCTTCGCCCCAGTGCTCCAATAGCCCGCGTTCCCTTTGCACCAACAGGTCATCGTGACCCCTTGGTTCAAGCAACTGAGAATATGGGGATCAAGCGTAAACGACCCGCCAAAGTCGGTATTTTGGTCGTATCCCGTCGTAAATTGCATCACGCCGCCGTGGCCCGGTTCGGTCGTAATTAACGTGTATGGCGCCAAGGGCGTGCCATCGTAATTGTTTGGCCCCGAATCCGCGAACGGATCGAGGGGGTCGTCGAAAGTAAAGCGAAACAGCAGCCCGTTGTTCGCGGCACTGCGTGTGCAGGAATCGGTATCCACTGTGCAGACTGGCGTGCCAGGGGGAGGCGGACCGATGGTGCCGCCGGTGGTCGTCCCGCCTGTCGTGGCACCGGTCGTTGTTCCTGCGATGGCGCCAGTTGTTATTCCACCCGCGCTGGTTCCCCCCGCCGTCGAACCTGGGGCGGAAGTAGTCTGCCCGCCGGTCGTGGTCGTCGTGGGCACCAACTCTGGCGGAATCGTGCCCAGCGCAAAGCAGCCTGCCAAGTTGGTGTTCTGATCCTTGTCGGGCCGCCAGAATTGGACGTAATAGGCACAATACCGCGGATCGATGGCCCGCGGCTCGAATGAGTCGGAGTGGCCGTCGCCGAGCGTGACGTTTTCGCGCTGAAAGTGCCGAGGCGCCTGGCCTCCCGGCCAACCCGTGCTGACGTCGTTGAGCTGTGCCACGGTTTGGCCAATTACCTTGGCTTCGATTTGCTTGTAGTCCAACAGCACGATCCGGCCGGCATCGGGCGAGGAACTGAACTGCCAGGCATTGGCATTGAAGGCGTAGCTGGAAGCCTGCTGCGGATTCACGTCGTCAGGGCAAAATAGCACGTTGCCGCTTCCCTGCAGGTATTGGGCGATCCGCTGCGGCCAGTTGCTGCCGCGCACTGGCTGCGAAGGGTTGCGGCTATTGGCCCGCGTCCAGGCCAGCCAGATCTGCCGCTGGTTGCTGGCGCACTGCGCCTGCCGCGAGCGCGCCCTTGCCATGCCGATGGCTGGAAGCAAGAGGGCCACCAGAATCACGATGATGGCGACCACCACCAGCAATTCAACCAGCGTGAAACTGCGGGCATGATGTTCCCGCGACCGGGCTGGCGGCGGGATAGGAACAATTGGAACAACATGACAGCCAGCATCGTTCGGCGCTGGCAAGTTACTGCACAGATTGGGGTTGATTGGCGACATCATTTTAAACTTGCGGGTAATTCGCTGTCACTTACTTTGGGAGGAGCGTTGGCCGCGGCTCGTTCTTTTACGTCGACCTTGAATGTTTGTGGATCGAACGCCAGAAACAAGCGGGGCAGTTGGTTGATCTCGTCTTGAATTGCTACAGGCGTGCGATACTTGACTTGCGGAAAAGGCCGGCCTGCCTGCAATGCCACGCGGTACGCTTGACGCGAATTTTCCATCTCGGCGCGCAACTGCCGCGTGCGCCGTTTCACTTCGGGCAGCACGTAGAGGGAAACGTGTGCCGGGCTGTGGCAGAGCGGACAAGGGCAGATTTCAATCCGGGCCATTTTCATATCGACTTGATCCACACTTGCCCAATCGAGCTTGCCATTTTCGCCAACGCGCAAACCCTGGTCAACCGACGCGAACAGATACGGCCGGCCGTTTTTCCCCTGTCGCGCACATTCGGGATTCGTGCAGGCCAGCGCCGCAAAGCAGATCTGCCGAGTGCCGGGGGGAACGAAGGGGGTCGAACCGCCGACGCTGCTCGCTGCCACTTCGTTGTCATTGAGCAGGTGGACCTGATACTGGTTGTCGCCCCGGCTGCTGACGAATGATTTACTGCTGGAGTCCCATTTCACGGCGGGGATTTCGGGCGGAACCCTGCCGCCGGTGACAATTTCATCCGGCTCGTTCCCTTCGACCGACGCGGCAGTGCCGGTCGCCGTGGAAGCGGCAGGGTTTGGGGCCACCGGTTCGCGCGAACATCCGCAACCTCCGGTTCCGAGAATGGAACTCAACGTCAGTGCGATAGCCCAACACGGATGCATGGAAGTGCGGATTCCGGCTGTGGCTTGATTTTGGAAGGCTTGATTCATCGTGCTGGAACGTGGTTTGGGGCGCAATAAAAGAGAGAGTCCTGTTTGATCACGGAGGAACGGCCAGGACGGCAATTTCCGATTGGGACAAGCAACGCTTGTAGACGCGGAACTCGTCGACGCGCCCCTTGTAGTTCGCGTCTGCCGCGCACATTCCAGCACAGCCGATACCCAGGTAGAACTGGGTCCATGGCCCGGTGATCGGACGGCTTTTGGCGCCGGCGACAAAGAGCATGCCATCGAGGTAAGTCTTCATTTCATTCGTATTGAGGTTTTTTACGAAGGCCCAATGGTGCCAAACGCCGCCATTGACCTGATTGGGGCCAGGAACAAAGTTCACGCGGTCGTCGTAGCCTCCGCCACTACAGCAACCGTCCCAGGTGGCGTTATGCACGCACCCCCACCAGTAGTTATACATAATGTTGGAAGCCAATCGCGTATCTGCATTGGCCATCCAGGCGCCGTAAAGCAGGTGTGGATAGCCGTTAGCCGGGTCGGCAAATGTGCCGTAAAGCCACACCGTCACGCTGACCTCCATGTCCAGGCAGGCCAAAGCAGCCGGCGGAATCGTCAAGTAACTACCCGTCGTGAACTCGACTACACCCTGATGCCCCCCCTCCGTCGTGGACAAAATAGTGCCGGTGGCGGCAGCGTCATAGTGATTGGGGCCTTGGTCGCGGTAGGGATCAATTGGATCGTCAAAGCTGTAGCGTAGCAGTAGGTCACCGTTCGCGGAGGCCAGGCTGCAAGGGTCTGTGGGACTGCCGGTGGTCGCGCCGCTGGTGGAACCAGCCGTGGTGGTGCCACTACCGGTGGTGGAACCCCCCGCGCCACACACGATGTCGAGGCCGATCAGGCAAGCATTCGGATCGCTGCCGCCGCCATCGGCCAACTTCAGTACCAATTGGCCGGTTGTGACTGTCACGGGCATGGTGATCGTCTTCGTCTCGTACGAAAGAGTCGAGTAGGTTCCTTGCAGTGCGCTCTGCAGCGACAATTGCATGTTGTCGTGCCACTGGATGCCCGTGTCTCCCAAGGTAATAGTCAGGTTGTAGGTACCGTTGGGAATGTTGACCTGGAAGTTGATCGTACTGGCATAGACAAAATCTCGCGTGAGCGCCGTTCCCATTCCCCGGTCCAATGCGGAAACGGTGCCGACCAGGCCAAATCCTTTGGCCACTGTGTACTGGTCCGTTGGGATCACCTTCGTGTAGCCCGCGGCCACGGGACTTGTGGAGGTGCCGAAGTCAAAATGCTTGTCGTTGCTGCTGGAACACAACGGCGCGCCTGTCGTTGAACCCCCCGTGGTCGCGCCGGCGCCGGCCGTCGTGGATGAGCCTGTTGTCGCGGCACCACCGGTGGTGCTAGGCGCCAACTCGGGGGGCAATTGACCCAGCGCATAGCAGCCGGCGAGATTAACGTTTTGGTCCTTTTCGGGACGCCAATATTGCGCGTAATAAACGCAGTAGCGAGGATCAATCGCGCGGGGCTCGAACGCATCCGTGTGGCCGTCGCCGAGCGTGACGTTCTCTCGCTGGAAATGGCGCGGCGCCTGAGCGCCCGGCCAGCCGGTGCTGACGTTGTTCAGTTGGAGCAGAGTCTGGCCGATGACCTTGGCTTCAGTCTGCTTGTAGTCCAAAAGCACGATCCGCCCCGCGTCAGGCGACGAGCTGAACTCCCAGGCGTTGGCGTTGAATCCGTAGCTGGAGGCTAGTTGCGGATTCATATCGTCGGGGCAGAAAAACACATTAATGCTGCCTTGCGCGTATTGGCTTACGCGCTGGGTCCAGTTGGCGCCGCGCACCGGTTGCGACGGATTGCGGCTGTTGGCTCGAGTCCAGGCGAGCCAGATCTGCCGCTCGTTGCTGGCGCATTGGGCCTGGCGAGACCTGCCCCGCGCCATGCCGATCGCCGGCAGCAAGAGTGCCACCAGGATCACAATGATCGCGATCACTACCAACAATTCCACCAGCGTGAAGCCGCGGGGCTTTGCGGGAGGACCTTCAGATTTAGCTCGCGTAGCCAATGGAGAAAATGGTGGATCAACCGATAGCGGCGATTCTGCGCCATCCGCTCCCGATTTTTCTAAATCGGGAGCGTTAGATTTTTCGTTGTTGGTACGATAATCATTGCCCATGTGCGGCCCCATCCCTTTTGATGCCCTAAGCGCGGCGGTGCCCCCTTTGTGCGCGGCCTCCGCGGCTCGCTTCTTTTAAAGCGATCATCAAGGTAGCGGGCATTGTAAGTCTCGAATCTTGAAGTTGCAATCTATTTTTTCTGGCGCTAGTTTCACGCGCCTGCCGGATGGTTCTCAACGGCATTGCCGTCTTCTGCTGAAGGTGCGCTGCCCTTATCGATAGGTGCCAGGGAAAGCGACAGGCTGCATGCAATCGGGATCTCGCGGCTCGCGGTGTGTCCATTCTACGGCCCCGCCCGGTTATCTTGCGTTGAGAGCGAAGATAAAGCGGCGTATTTGCAATTTTGAAACGGATGCGACAATCATTCAATTCAGGCGGCTTGGCACGACTTAAGCGACGCCCGCCGATGCGGGTTGTTGTGGACGAGCGCGTAACCTAAGTGCAATGCTGACCATCCCACCAGTTGCGACTTCGACCTACCCTGTGATTGTCTGCCGCGATACGATCAAAATGGGGGCGGGGAGTGCTCTTAGGCGCCGGCGACAAACTTTTTCTGAGGCATTTTGACCATGAGTTCGAGCTATATCGTCAGCGCCTGCCGGACGCCAATTGGCAAGTTCCTCGGCTCGTTAGCCCCGGTTTCCGCCACCGAACTGGGATCCGCCGTGGTTCGCGAAGCGCTGCTGCGCAGCGGACTTTCGGCCGAAGACATCGACGAGGTGATTCTGGGCAACGTCCTGTCGGCCGGATTGGGCCAGGCGCCGGCCCGTCAGGCGGCGCTAGGCGCAGGGTTGCCACCGACCGTGGCCGCGCTCACGATCAACAAAGTATGTGGGTCGGGACTCAAGGCGATCATGCTGGCCGATCAGGCGATCCGCTGCGGCGACGCCGACGCGATCATCGCCGGCGGAATGGAAAGCATGAGCCGCGCGCCGCATTTGTTGAGCAACGTCCGCAGCGGCTGGAAATTCGGCAATCAGTCCGCCGTGGATTCGATGATCCACGATGGCCTGTGGTGTCCGTTTGAGCAAACGCACATGGGGGCGTCGGCCGATTACGTCGCCAGCCGTTACGGAGTGACGCGCGAAGCACAGGATCAATTCGCGCTGGAGAGCCATCGCCGAGCAGTGGCCAGCACCGCCGCTGGACTGTTCGACGCGGAAATCGTGCCGGTCACTGTGCCGGGACGCAAGGGGCAATCGCAGGTCATTGCACGTGACGAAGGCCCGCGGGCAGAAACCTCCATCGAGGCGCTCGGCAAGCTGGCGGCGTCATTTGGCGGATCGCAAACCGCCGCCGATGCGGCCCAGGCTACAGTAACGGCCGGCAACGCCTCGCAACTAAGTGACGGGGCGGCCGCGGTGGTGGTGGTTAATGAGCGGCGGGCCAGCGCGATGAAAACGCCGCTGAAGGCCCGCATTGTGGCAGCGGCGACCAGCGGGGTGGCGCCGCGAGAGATCTTTATTGCCCCAGTCAGTGCGATCGAACACGTATTGGCCTGGGCCGGGCTCATGGTGGCTGACATCGACCTGTTTGAACTGAACGAGGCGTTTGCGGCACAGACTTTGGCCTGCATGGCGCCGCTTGGATTGCCTCCTGAAAAGACCAACGTCCGTGGCGGCGCGATCGCCCTGGGGCATCCGATCGGCGCCAGCGGAGCGAGGGTAATCGTCACCCTGCTCTATGCCTTGGCGGAACGCGGCCTGAAACGCGGGCTGGCGTCTCTTTGCCTGGGAGGCGGCAACGCAGTGGCGATGATCGTGGAGCGAGTCTAAAGCAGACTGGAGGCTGGAGGCGGTAGGCTGGAGGAAACCGGGTTTCACTCCACTATCGTTTCGCCGGTGCCGTCTCATCTTGCTTGCGATACTCGTCCAGGCTTACCTTGCGGAACGTCACCAGCGCCCGGCTGGCGCTGTCCATTTCCGTCAGGTCCGACTGCGACAGCATGTAGCGGACCTCGTGTTCGCTATGCAGCTTCAACTCCTTGTTGCCGAACGCCCGCTGGGGGGCGACGGT
>JAIOPX010000294.1 GCA_021413705.1 Planctomycetota bacterium
GCCCTGGCGACATAGCCGGAGCGATTTTCGCGAACGTGCAGCTCCAATTCCCAGGGGCCGGCCGTATTGGCCACCGACATGACGATCTGCCCCTTCTCGACGGGCCGCTCTTGCAACAGATTCTTCACATCCCACGTCACCACCTGGCCATCGATCGGGCTGGTCAGCTTCAGCAACTGCTGCTTCTTCACCAGCAGGTCCAACTGCCGCACGAGGCTCTCGCTTGTTTTTTCAAGCTGCTTGATCTGCCCAGCCAGTCGGTTCTGCTCCTCGAAGTTCAAGCGGGAGTCGTTCCGAGCGCGGCGTAATGCAGCCACTTGTTCGTCCGTGGCGGTGCGACGGCCGACCAGATCGGTGATGCTCACTTCCAAATCGCGGTTGCGAAGTTCAACCAGGCCGTCCCCTTGCTTCACCTGCTGGGCATGGTCCACCAGCACGTTGGCCACAACGCCAGCCTCGCGCACAAAGATCTCGCGACGGACCACCGGTTGCAGCGTGCCCCGTGCCTCAATTTCAAAGTCCACCGGCACCAGCGCCATGGCGGCTCCCAGTGCGGCCACACAACCGACGATCGCCAGGATGGAGAGGCTCCGCGCCGCCACGACCGCCCGGCAGCGTCCCAGCGCCTTCCACACAGGCATCAGGAACAACCCGTCGTGCTCTTGAGCGTTGTTCAGCGCCAAGGCCGCATGTTCCTGGACGACGCGGAGACGCTCAAGCATGTCTTCCGGCATCCGCGCCTGCTGGAACTGCTCGACGACGAGCGCTCCGACAGTTTCAGGCCGCCGCCGCTTGGCTTTCCTGTCACCATCATTCGCGTTTCCGCCGCCGCGCGTCAGTGGCAACACGCCGACCGATTTCGCATGCTCGGTCCCCTCGACGTACTCGTTGACTACTTTTTCCAGTTGAGGCGACATGTCGCTCGTGTCGCCACAATACCACACCGGCTCCTGCCCCACGATGGCCACTTTGATGAGCCGATCGAGCAATCGCACGGCGGACGAGCGCCGGTCAAACGTTTCCTGTCCACTGATGGCGGCGATCCTCGGCTTATGTCCGCGCATCACGGCCACCGAAAGCCGGTCGCAGCCCACCAGCCGGCGTCCTTCGTTGGCCACGATGAGCGCCACTTGCCGCACGTCGAGCCCGCTATGGACGGCGCGGCAAAAATCTTCCAGTTGGCTCCACAGCGCCTGGCGGCCGGCATACTCCGTAAGCTCGCAGCGCTTCAGATAGTTGCTGGCCAGTTCGCACACTTCCATCACGAACCGCAGGAAGCCGCGGTGCATGACCGCGCCGCCGACGGGCCGCTGGAAGATCTCGATCACTCCGTAGCGTCGCTCGTGGCTTACCAGCGGCGCCAGGATCAGCAGCGAGCCGGTCGGGTTGGCCGCTTCCCCATCTTCGGCCGAGCCAGCAAACGGTGGCACAACCATCCCTTCGGAGGAGGCAAGCGCCTTATTCAACAGTCGGGCGTGACCTTCGTGCTCCGA
>JAIOPX010000295.1 GCA_021413705.1 Planctomycetota bacterium
AGTGGACACGTTTCGTCCGATCACGTCGCCCGACTTGGATTCGCATGTCATGCATTCCGAGTGGGGCCGCTTGGAGCATTCTGCTGCGGACAAAATTGCCCGTTGCCGTGCTGCCGGGGGGCGGATCGTGGCTGTGGGCACGACGAGCGTTCGAGTATTGGAGAGCGCCGCTGCGGAAGGGGGACTCGATGACTGGACGGGACACACGAACCTGTTCATTCGCCCGCCTTATCAGTTTCTAGCTGTTGATGCGCTGATGACGAACTTCCATCTCCCTCGCACGACGCTATTGGTGCTGGTGCGAACCTTTGGAGGAGACACTCTGATGCAACGTGCCTATCAGGAGGCCATCGAGCAGGGTTATCGGTTTTACAGCTACGGAGACGCGATGTTGATACTCTGAGGCAGTCGAGTTGAGTGCAAGGATGAAGTACCGAATACAGTTAGCCTGGCATCAATGCCACGACTAGAAATTATGCAAACCGCTCAAAACTTACCACACAAATTAGGATGTTTGCCTGGTTAGGCATGATGAATCGTGTGGCGTAAGCCCCGTCCGAGCCATGCTTTGCGGCTTGCCAGCAGTGTCGGTCTGGTTTACACTAAACCTACCTACCTAAGACGCGACCTGTGCTCCCCGGCGGGGTGGAGATAGGTTTCGGCGTCAGCCCCGCCAAGTCCCTAGCGGAGTAGACCGAATGCAAACAGCATCGGCAGGCTTCAGGTTTTGCCTTTTTATATTGACCGGTTTATCCGCTTCTGTAATCGTGCCAAGCCTGCATCGTGCAGTTCATGCGGCGGCACCGCCAACTCCAGCCAGTCCTGGCGACTCCCCTGCCGCTGCTACGTCTGCAGCCAAGGCCGCCGCCACGCGCCCGCAGATCGACTTCCAGCGCGAAATTCGCCCGATCCTGGCCGACACTTGCTACACCTGCCACGGGCCGGATAAAGCCAAACGCGATAGTGATCTGCGGCTCGATACTCATGCAGGAGCAATGGCAGACCTGGGTGGCCATCAGGCAATCGTGCCCGGCAAGCCGCAAGACAGCGAGATGTTTCGCCGGATCATCAGCACCGATCCCGACGAACGGATGCCTCCTCCTAAATCCGGCCGGCAACTCACTGCGAATCAAATTGAGTTGCTCCGTCGCTGGATTACCGAGGGGGCCGTTTGGAAGGAGCATTGGGCTTTCGTGCGGCCCGAGCGTCCTGCGGACCCGGAGGTCAAGCTCAAGGCTTGGCCGCGCACCACGATTGATCGTTTTGTTTTAGCCCAACTCGAACAGCAAGGGCTCTCGCCTTCGCCCGAGGCGAGCAAAGAAACGCTCATTCGCCGCGTGACGTTAGACCTGACCGGATTGCCGCCGACGGTGGCCGAGGTGGATGCCTTTGTGGCCGATTCGAGCCCTGCCGCATACGCCAATCTTGTCGATCGACTGCTGGCTTCACCTCGCTATGGCGAGCACATGGCCGCTCAGTGGCTCGACGCTGCCCGCTATAGCGACACGAACGGCTATCAGGTGGATGGCACGCGGACGATGTGGCCGTGGCGCGATTGGGTTGTTGAGGCACTGAATCGCAATCAGCCTTTCGACCAGTTTACGATCGAGCAATTGGCGGGAGATCTCCTGCCGAAAGCCACGGATCGACAGAAGCTGGCCACCGGGTTTAACCGCAATCATCCGCTCAATGGCGAAGGGGGCCGCGTTCCGGAAGAATCTCGCGTGGAATACGTCGTCGATCGCGTGGACGCAACGGCCACGATTTGGCTGGGCATGACCGCCGGCTGTGCCCGCTGCCACGATCACAAGTACGATCCCATCTCGCAGCGGGAGTTTTATCAACTCTACGCGTTTTTCAATAACGTGGCGGAGACGGGGGGAGTCGACAAGGGATCGAATGCTTCCCCGGTGATGTCCATTCGACTGGAAGATCCGCGGCTTGCAAAGCTCACTACCGAAATCGCGGAGTTGGAGAGTCAGCTTGAGGCAGGGTCGGCGGATTTGTCCGCGGCGGAGAGCCGCTGGGAATCCACGTTGAAAGTGAATGAACTGGCCGCATTAGACTTGGAGCCGTGGGAAGCGTTGGGGCCGCTTCAGGCAGGCAATGGCGAGTCGGCCTTTGCCAAGGATTTTGGCCCTGAGTCGAACGCCCCAATCGACACGCCGGACGCCAACGCCGCAAGTGCGCAGGGCGGTGCAAAGTGGCAGCCCAAATTGCTGGCCGACGGTGAATTGCACCCCTTGGATTTGCCGGCCAACGCCGCCATCTACTTGGCGCGGACGATCACCGCCACCCGGGCGAGGGAACTGAACATCTCGTTGGGGAGTGACGACGGCATCAAAGTGTGGCTCGACGGAAAATTGTTGCTGGCCAAAAACATAATTCGGGGAGCAAAACCGGATCAAGACAAACTCCTCCTGAAGTTGCACGAGGGTAAGAACCGGCTGTTGATCAAAATACACAACGGCAGTGGCCCTTCGGGATTCTATTTCGCGGCGGCTTCCACAGCGCCAACGCGGGAAGTGGTCGATGCACTTCGCCGTCCGACGGGGGAGCGAAACGCCGTGGAGCGGGAGGCCGTGAGCCGCTATTTCCGTTCCGTCGCTCCCGAGGGGAAGAAACTTCGCGACCGAATCGCGGCTCTGCGCAAGAAGCAGACCACCGAACTTAAACAGACCACGCTCGACACGATGATCATGCAGGAGCGGCCCGATCCGCGGAAGACATTTGTGTTAATACGGGGTCAATGGGATGCTCCAGACAACAAACAGCAGGTGCAGGCCGAAGTACCCTCCTGTTTGCCCGCTTTGCCTTCCGGCGCTCCGCATAACCGACTTGGCTTGGCTCGCTGGTTGGTCGATCCGGCCAATCCGCTGACTGCCCGAGTCACGGTCAACCGGTTCTGGCAGCAATTCTTTGGACTCGGGTTGGTGCGAACGCCGGAGGACTTTGGTTCGCAAGGTGAGCCGCCGACGAATCCGGCCCTGTTGGACTGGCTGGCCACGGAGTTTGTCGCGAAGGGATGGGACGTCAAGGCGATGCACCGGCAGATTGTGACCAGCGCCACCTATCGGCAATCGTCGCGAGCTACGCCGGAGTTGTTGGAGCGAGACCCATATAACTTGCTGCTGGCCCGCGGGCCGCGATATCGGCTCAGCGCGATGGCGCTGCGTGACCAGGCCTTGGCCCTGAGCGGCTTGCTGGTCGAGAAGGTGGGGGGCGCACCCGTGATGCCCTACCAGCCGGCAGGCGTCTGGCTTGATTTCAGCCTCGGGAAGATCGACTATGAACAAGGCCATGGCGATGCTCTCTATCGGCGCAGCCTATACACGTTCTGGCGGCGCTCGGTGGCGCCGACGATGCTGTTCGACGTTTCACCGCGACAAGTCTGCACCGTTCGTCCTTCTCGTACCAACACGCCACTGCACGCGCTGACGTTGCTAAACGATGTGACGTATGTGGAGGCGGCTCGCAAGCTGGCGGGCCGCATCCTGAGTGAAGCAGACGCCGCGCCACAAGCCAGGTTGAATCGAGCGTTTCGGATGGCCACGGCTCGACAGCCGCAATCGAGTGAAATAGCCGTGCTTCTCAGTAGTCTGAACCGAGCGAGAAATCATTTTCGTGCCCAGCCAGAGGCCGCCAAAAAACTACTGACGATGGGAGAGTCGCCCAACGACGGCAACCTCGATCCGGTCGAATTGGCGGCGTACACCAGCGTGATGAATATCGTGCTGAACTTGGATGAAGTGTTGACGAAGGAATAAATTCGATGGACGACCGACGCGAACAACAGAGGATCTGGACCCGGCGCGAAATGCTCAAGAGCGGAGGCGTCGGGCTTGGTTCCATCGCGCTGGCCTCTTTGCTGGCCGAAGATGGACGCAGTGCCACGACCGCCGCAAGCCCGTCAGGCGGCTTGGCCGGGTTGCCCCACTTTGCTCCCCGCGCGAAACGTGTGATCTACTTATTCCAGTCGGGTGCTCCCTCGCAGGTTGACCTGTTCGACTACAAACCGGGGCTGGTGAAGCTGCGAGGCAAGGAACTGCCCGAGAGCGTGCAGATGGGGCAGAGGCTGACCACGATGACAGCCGGCCAAAAGCAGAAGCAGGTGCTGCCGAACATCAAGCCGATGCGGCAGTATGGACAGAGCGGCGCCTGGGTATCCGACTTTCTGCCCCAGACGGCGTCAATCGTAGACGAACTCTGCATCGTTAAGTCGATGTACACCGACGCCATCAACCATGCTCCGGCCGTGACGCTATTGTTGACCGGTGGCCAGCAACCGGGCCGGCCGAGCATGGGAGCCTGGATCTCCTACGGCCTGGGAAGCGCAAACTCCGATTTGCCCACGTTTTGCGTGATGACCTCGCGTGATAAGGATGGAACCTGCGGCCAGTTGTTCTACGACTACTACTGGGGAAGCGGCTTTCTGCCCACCGCCCACCAGGGTGTGAAGTTCCGCGGTGGCGGCGATCCGGTGTTGTACCTGTCCGATCCGCCCGGCATGGACAAGGCACTCAAACGGGGGATGCTCGACGATCTGGCGAAACTGAATTTGCTGAAGCTCGACACCGTGGGCGATCCGGAAATCGCCACCCGCATTTCGCAATATGAGATGGCCTACAAGATGCAATCGTCCGTGCCCTCGCTAGTTGATCTTTCGACGGAACCGGAGCACATCTTGAAGATGTATGGGCCGGACGTGCTGCGGCGCGGCTCGTATGCTTCAAACTGTTTGTTGGCGCGGCGGCTGGCGGAGCGGGGCGTGCGATTTATTCAGCTATTCCACTCCGGCTGGGACCAGCACATGAACCTGCCGACGCAACTGGCGGAGCAGTGCCGCGACACCGACCAGGCCTCCGCCGCATTGGTGATGGATCTCAAGCAGCGCGGCCTCTTGGAGGACACGCTGGTCATCTGGGGAGGAGAGTTCGGCCGCACCGTGTTCTGCCAGGGTGACATCAACAAGCCGCGGCATGGCCGCGATCACCACCCACGCAATTTTGCCACCTGGATGGCCGGCGGCGGAATCAAGTCGGGCATGGTCCACGGCGAGACCGACGACTTCAGCTACAGCGTGGTGAAGGACGGAGTCCACATCCACGATCTGCAAGCCACGGTGCTCAACCAGCTAGGGATCAACCACGAGCGGCTTACCTTCAAGTTCCAAGGCCGGCACTTCCGGCTGACCGACGTGCATGGGAAAGTGGTGAAGGAGATTCTGGCGTAGAGGCACGCAGGTGCCTACCATCCGAAGACCCGATCACGGCGGGCTTTTTGATAGGCTGTCTTTTCGGCGGTCGTCATCTTGGAGAAGTCGGGCTTGGCGGTTGTCGCCTCGGCATGCTCGCTGTGCTTGTCGTTGCAGCCGCCGGGCTTCTTGCCATCGCATCCGCAACCGCAATCTTTCTTCTTGTCGTCACTTGCCATTGTTCCGGACTCCGAATGAGATGCAGTTGCTGTGCTGCTACCGTATGACGTTGCGCCGCTGGTCAGCTCCAGGTCGGCGCTGAGCGTTCGCCACGGCTTGATCTTTAGTCTCTCCAGGACGCCGTGATAGGCGAGAACCGCATCGGCCGGTTCGATATCTCCGTCGGCCAGCAGCCGCAGGAACTGAACGAAAGCCAATTGGCACTCGGCATTGTTGATCTTGCGGCCGAAGAGGGCGGCCCGGGCGCCATATTTGCGAGCATCGTGAAGCAGGCGGAAGGCGTCGTGCGTGGTGCCGGCGCTGCCGCCTAGCACGCCGACGACCAGGTATGGGTCGTAGTTGACCAGTTCTTCCATGGCGCGCGGGCCTTGGTAAACCATCTTGAGAAACAGCGGCCGTCCTGCCGTGGCTACTCCGGCCAGTGTTCTGGCGATATGGTCATTCACAAAGCTGGCGACATCGCTGCCGGCCAGTCCTTGCGGCGCATTCGGACTGAACACCTCCAGGAAGTGGCGAAATCCGACTCGCTCAGCTTCCGCACGAAACCGGCTATAGGCTTCGAGCGTCGCGAGGTCTTCGTCGAGGCGGTTGTTGAGCGTGATGCTGTAGAGGCCGAGATTCGCGCCTCGCACTCTTTCCGCATCGTCGCAATCCACATGCCCGCATTGGATATGATCAAGCGAAGCGCTCCGAAAGGGGCGCGAGGGTTCGGAGATATAGCTGCCGCCGCGGACGGCAAACACGTCGCTGGCGTCGTTCGCTCTGGCGGCTGGAGTGACGGCGCTCTTATCGAACAGCCGCTCTTGAATCGTCAGCACGTCGTTGGTGCTGGCCGACATGAGCATGATATCGACCAAGCCCTGGCGAACGATCTCGCGGATCTGATCTCGGTAGTCGGCCAGCGTGCGAGCACGGGCCTCGCTCGCATGGGATTCCGGCGACCTGCCGGGTGCGCCAACCCCAAAGGCCATATCCGCATCCTTGGCGTCGGCCAGGATAAATGCCTTCGAACTCGAAGGATTGGCATGAATGTCGGCAAGTTTTTGGTCGAGCGTTTTCTGCATGGGCTACGCCTTGGCGCCAACGCGAGCCATCACCGCATCGATCGTTTGCCGCAGAACCTGGCCGCTCTTGCGGAGGCCCTGGACTTCCTTGGGCCAGAGATCAATTTCATGCGTGGCCACAACGCCACGACGACCGACGACCGTGGGGACGGAAAGAGCCACGTCTCGGATGTCATAACATCCTTGCTGTACGCTGGAAACAGGGAGCACACGGTTCTGATCCAGGGCGATCGAGTGAATGACGTCGCGGATCGCGATGCCAACGGCAAAGCCCGCGCCACCCTTCTTCTTGATGACTTCAGCGCCGGAGCCTTTGGTGCGTGTGAACAATTCATTGGCCAGATTCGTAGACCAGCCGGTGTATTTCTCCAGCGGCAGCCCGGCCGCCGTGGCGCTCGACCAGACTGGCACCATGCTGTCGCCATGCTCGCCGAGGATCAGCGCTGCAACCTGCGTTGGGGCCAGCTTGAGTTGTTGAGCGATCAGCGCCCGGAAGCGTATCGTGTCGAGTTGCGTTCCGAGGCCGATGATCTGCCCAAGAGGCAGGTCGAGCATTTTGGCCGCCAGGTAGGTCAGCACGTCCACCGGATTGGAAACGACCAGGACGATGGCGTCTTTTCGATAGCCTGCCTTGCGGATTTCGCCGAGGATCGAGGTGAACAGATCGACGTTGCGATTGATCAAGTCGAGGCGGCTTTCGTCCGGCTTGCGGCGCAACCCGGCGGTAATGCAGATCACGTCGCTGTCGGAGACCTGCTCGTAGCCGCCGGTAACGATTTGCTGATCAGCCGTGCTGGGCCCGCCGTGCAGCATGTCGAGCGCTTGACCGGCTGCGAGTTCGGCGTTGACGTCCAACAGGGCAATGGTGCGCACGATGCCGCCGGTCTGCAGCGCAAACCCGGCACAAGACCCGACCAAACCCCCGCCGCCGATGATGCTAACTTTCATGTGTGTTTCTCAATTCAAAAATGCAGTTCAACTTTGTTGAGCCAGGGCAGCCAGAACGCGATCTGTGACCGCTTTAATGAGAGCTTCCTGATCAATTCCGGCGGGCATCGGAGGGGCGGCCGGCGCTGGTTTGCTGGCCGCGCCATTGCTCGACGCGGGCCGCATCACCGGTGGGGGATCGAACGCGCGACGCTCGATACCCGCGTCCTTCCAACTATCGCGGAAGATGTCGTTGGCGCAGATATCGCAATTCTTCATGTCTTCATTGCGTGGGTCGCTGAAACCCCATTTTCCCTTGAGTTCCAACAGTTCCCGTTCCTGCGCCTCGGTGAAGTAGTTGATCTTGCCGAGCGACCGGGCCAGCAACAGCATTTTGCAGTAGGCGTCGAGAATCTCGGTCCACCAGTATGCCCGTTCCACCGTTTCGCCGAAGCTGATCGTGCCGTGGTTGGCCAGAATCACCACATTCGTTTTCTTGACCACCGGGATGATGGTATCGGCAAAGGCCTGCCCGCCGGGTGTCTCATAGCGAGTGATCGGTACGTCTCCCAAAAACACTTCGACTTCCGGCAGCACGCATTGCGGAATCGGCTCGCGAGCGATGGCAAAAGCCGTGGCATGGGGCGGGTGGCAATGCACCACGCTGTTCACGTCCGGCCGCTCCTTGTAGATCTGCAAGTGTAACAGCGCCTCGCTGCTCCGCTTTTTGCGACCGGCAATCTGGTTGCCTTTCATGTCGATCAGGCAGATATCATCCGGCTTCAAGAAACCCTTGGAATGCATCGTGGGCGTACACAACACTTCGTTGTCGCTCAGGCGAAAGGTGATGTTGCCGTCGTTGGCGGCGGCGAAGCCTTTGTTGTAGATCCGGCGACCGATGTCGCAGATTTCCAACTTGATCTGGTGCGCATTATGTTGGGAGGTCTTCATGGCAAGTCCGTTTAAGCGTGGTGAGGTGATTGGACGCGCACTGCGTCCAGGATGGCGGCGTTGTAGGCGTCGATCGGTTTGACTTCAGGATGAAACGGCATGGCGGCCTCGCGACTCTCGCTCAGCGCGATTCGCGATCCGATTCCGGCCCCCAGTTCGTCGTAAACCACCAGAGGCTCGCCGGATGGTTTTGCCTTCCCTGTCAACTCTTCGGTGGACAGCGGCCGGGCCAGCCGATAGGAGCCCCCAGCCAGGCTGGGATGCCAGCGATTTAAGGTCACGGTACCGATTACTTCTGCAATTCGCATTTTGGAAAGTCTAGGTTGCGCGAAGGGTGTTGGTTGATATTTTGCAACAAGTCGGGTTGTATCGTTGGTTCGGGTTATTCAACTCAATCGAGGTCGAAGTCCATCGGCCCAATGGGGCGCCAAAGTAGCACATGTTCGTATCATCCCGGCCAATTCGTGAGCTGCTTTTCCCTTGGGATCCAAGACGAGCAGATTGGCCGCCAAAGTTGTGCGGGCCGTTCGGATTGCTTCTACGCTGGTTGCCAGAACTGCTTGAACTCCTCGTGTGCGGTTAGCCAGACACAGTGCGGCGGCCGTTTGCCGTGTCAACAGGACGCCAATCTTCCCGCCGCGAGCGACAGCATCAACCAATTCATCCACGACAGCCACCAGACCGCACTGTGCTAGACGCTCCGTGCCGATGCCTTGTTGTGTCAACATGCGAGTCAGTCCCGCCGCGTCGTAGTTCGTCTCAGCGGACCCTATCACAACTGCGCCGGCCGTTTGCTTGGCCGCTTCCTTGGTGCGTGTAAGTTGAATCCCGCGTTGTTTCAGCAAGTCTCGTACAGCGGGTGTCACCACCGCCGTGGGCCGCACTGAAACATTCTTGATGCCATCTAACTGTCCCTTGAAATGTGACAGCGTGATCACCGGCTCGCCCAGATACAGTTCGCTTGCCGCTGAGGCAAGCGTGTCGATAACCTTCGGCCGAGCCGGATTGCTCGAGCCGTCAAGCTGCCGCAGCACTTGCCGCACGATCTGTTCGATATCAACGTCGGCCGCACTCATTCGTCGCAGATTCCCAGCACGGTCCAGCGGACCGGAGTTGTTTCGCTTTTCAACAGTTCCCGTGTGCTCGCCCCGTCGCTGGTCAACATGACCCTTTCGCCCAGGCCGGCTCCCATCGCATCAACCGCCAACAACGGATCGCCATCGGGCGATTTGCCGTCGGCGCCCAGCATTTGCACGACGAGCATCTTCCAACCCTCGAGGGATGGATGCTTGACCGTGGCGTTGGCAGTGCCGATGACAAGTCCGATTTGCATAATAGTATCCATCACGCTCCGCGTGATGACGGCTTCACGCGGAGCGTGAAGAGTACTTTGTTCCTACTTCCCCAAAATGCACAAATCATCAATCAGCGAACATCTCCGCTCGCGGGTAAATGTCAGGGGCGTGGTCACTCCTTCGCCCGTTGGCGTGGCGATGGAGAACGAAATGTATCCTTCGCCGCCGACGCCCAGGGCCGCCATGCTGGGGCCATTCTTCACGAACAGAGTGGTGTCCAGCGCCCGGCCCATCTTGGTCATATTGCGAACATTGTGAGAGTGAATGATCGCCGTGTGGCGGAAACCGTGCTCATAATGCTTGGCCTTGGCGATGGCTTCATCCACATCCCGACAGCGAACGAACGGAAGAAACGGCATCATTTGTTCGACGGGAACGAATGGGTTCGACTCGTCCGTCTCGCCGAACAGCAGTGGTGTCTCGGCCGGCACCTGCTTGCCGATGGCCTTGGCCAACACAGCCGCATCGGCGCCGATAAAGTCCTTAGTGGGCACGTCGTGCTTGTGCTCCCCTTCGCCGACGCTGCTGATGGCCACTTTGGTGAGCGCCTCAATCTCGCGACTCGAAAGCCGCACCGCTCCGGCCCGCTCCATGGCGGCCAGCATAGCGTCAAAAACTTCGGCTACGACGAATACTTCCTTCTCGCCGATGCACAGCAGATTGTTGTCGTACGAAGCCCCTTGGATGATCGCCTTGGCTGCCCGGTCCAGATCGGCCGTTTCATCGACCACCACCGGCGGATTGCCGGGTCCGGCCACGACGGCCTTTTTGCCGCTGTTGAGAGCCGCCCTGGCGACGGCAGGGCCGCCGGTGACGCAGATCATCTTCACGCCCCGATGCTTGAAGATCGCCTCGGCCGTTTCCAGCGTCGGCTCAGAAATGACGCAGATCAAATTGTCGATGCCCAGGTCGCGGTAGATGGCCTCGTTGAATCGTCGCACGCCTTCGGCCGCGATTCGTTTACCGCCAGGATGCGGATTGACAACCAGAGTGTTTCCCCCGGCAATCATGTTGATCGCGTTGCCGGTGATGGTCGGCAGCGAATGGGTCACCGGCGTGATGGCCCCGATCACACCAAACGGGGCGTGCTCGATGACGGCCAATCCATGATCTCCGCTGAACACCTCACTGCGGAGAAACTCAATGCCCGGCGTGCGCTCGCCAAGCGTGCGCAGCTTCTCGATCTTGTGAGCCAGCTTGCCGATCTTGGTCTCTTCCATCTCCATCGTGCCCAGTTCGACGCACTGGTCGATCGAGATGCGGCGGATATGGTCGATGATCTTTTTACGATCTTCTCGCGGGCGCTCGCTCAATTGCTCAAAAGCGTCGGTGGCGGCCGCGACGGCTTCATTAACGCAAGTGAAAACGCCGCGCCGGCCAACATAGCGGGCTGAACCGTTTACGGCTGCAGGCGCAGGCTGGCCGATTTGAGCCAACACCTCGCGAACCACATTGCGAATCAGGTCTTCCGTCTGTTGCATGACTTGTCCTGCTTTGAAAATTACTCGTTCCGACTAAAGACGCAGCCGTTATCGACATGCACGGTGTCCACGATGCCGATAATCACCGTGTCGATCGGCAGCGATTTGGTCTCCGGCGTCAGCCGGGCGCTGGAGCCCTGCGTGATCAGCACAAAATCTCCCTCACCCGCGCCGATTGTGTCCACGGCCACGAACGTACGTCCGGTAGTGACCAGCTTCTTGCGGTCTTTCTCATCCAAGCGGTATGGCTCGACGATCATCAGCTTCTGGCCGACCATCGTCTTGACCTTCTGGGTGGAGACAACCGAACCAGTGACTTTGGCCACGAACATCGGATTTATCCTTGCAATAGTTTTTGAACGTGTCGGGCGACCACGATCTCTTCATTGGTCGGTATGACCCAGACGCGAGTTTTGCTCGCTGCACTACTGATATCTCCCTCAGTCCGGGTAGCACGATTTCGCTCGTAATCCAGTTCGATACCCAGTTCGCCAAGGTTGGCACAAACACCGGCGCGAATATCGACCGCGTTCTCGCCGATGCCGCCCGTAAAGACGAGCATGTCGGCGCCGCCAAGTTCGACCAGCATCCAGCCGAGATACTGGCGGATGTTCGCCACGAATACCTCTAGCGCCATTTTGGATCGAACGTCGCCAGCTGTGGCAGCTTCCTCCAAATCGCGAACATCGCCGCTCTTGCCGCTGAGGCCCAGGAGACCCCCTTGGCTGGAGAGTTGCTTGAGCACTTCGTCCAGTTCCAGACCCGTCCGCTCCATGACGTGGGTCAAAGCAAACGGGTCAAAATCGCCGACGCGGTTGTTTTGCAGCAGGCCGGTTTGAGGACTCATGCCCATGCTGGTGGCCACACTCTGGCCGTCGCGGATCGCAGTCAAGCTGCTGGAGCCTCCCAAATGGCAGGAGACAACCCGCAAACCGGCCGGGTTACGCCCTTCGTGCTGCCAAAGTTCAGCAGCGCGGCGAGCGATGTAAGCATGGCTGGCCCCATGAAATCCCCAACGGCGAACTTGATGCTCTTCGACCCAGCTCCAGGGTATCGCATAGTATCGATTGTGTTCTGGAATGGTTTGGTGAAAGCCCGTTTCAAAGGCCGCCACCAGCGGAATCTCCGGCAGCCGCTCACGAAGCTGCCGCATGGCAGCGATGTAGGGCGGATTGTGTGCCGGGGCTACCAAGTTCATTTCCTCCATCGCATTGAGAACATCGTCGGTGACGCGCTGCACTCCGCTGACGCGTCCACCATGCACGGCCTTAAACCCAATCGCGGCCACCTCGGACGGATCCTTCAGGCAGCCGTACTCCGGATCCGTCAGTTGTGCCAGGCAGCGTCGTACTGCCTCGGCATGATCGGGAACCTTCGCTTGCAATTCATGTCGCTTGGTGACGGGCTGGGAAGCCCGTCCTACGTGGGATGGGCTTTCTAGCCCGTCCGTCTCGACAAAGCACGGGCTTTCCGAAGCACCTATCCGCTCGATGCCGCCGCGCGCCAGTTGACGCTCGTCGGCCATATCGAACAGCCGGTACTTAAAACTTGTCGAGCCGAGGTTGGCAACCAGGATCTTCATGATTCTTACTCCCCTTCCCTTCCAGGGAGGGGCCGGGGGGGCGAAACCCTAGTTAAACAACGCGTCCACCAACCCATCGGCCGGGCGGGGAATGACGTGGCTGGAAACCAATTCGCCAACCTGGCTGGCGGCATTGGCACCTGCCTCAACGGCCGCACGCACGCTTCCGACGTCGCCCGTGACAACGGTCGTCATGTAGGCGCCGCCAATCTGGATGCGCTTGTAGATGCGGACGTTGGCCGCCTTGGCCATGGCGTCGGTGGCTTCAACCAGCGGCACGAGGCCGCGCGTTTCAATCAGTCCAATCGCTTGTTCCATTGCAAAGTCCTTCGAGTTGAAATCCGTGGAGTAATGTTAAGTCTCGTCAACAGGGGCTTACGCCCCCGCTCGCCTTTGATTGCCGTTTACTTGCTCGCCAGCTTCTTGGCTGCCGGGCCGAGGGCAATGTGCAGGTCTTCGTGCGGACGGGGAATCACTTGCACGCTCACCACTTCGCCAATCCGGCCGGCTGCCGCTGCGCCCGCGTCAGTGGCTGCCTTCACGGCTGCCACGTCGCCGGTGACGAACGCCGTCACCAAGCCGCTGCCAATCTTGTCCCAGCCGAGAAATTCAACATTCGCGGCCTTCATCATCGCATCGCTGGCTTCAACCAGGGCGACAAAGCCCTTGGTCTCGATCATGCCCAGCGCTTCCTGATTCTTCGCCATCGTGTGGGTCTCCGAAAAAAGAAAGGAAATCAATCGTTACTTCAAAGTCTTTTTGAACCACAGAGCCACAGAGGGCACCGAGAAAGAAGGGAGAGTTTTTGGAACACGAATGATCACTAATCGTCGCTGAGAGCTTTTCTAGATTAGCGGTTATTAGCGCAGATTAGTGTTCCCTACCTTTTTTTCTTCCTCTGTGCCCTCTGTGTCTCTGTGGTTCAACATTCTTCAATAATCATCGCGGCTTAATCAATTCACACCGAATCGCATTCTCTAGATCGGCGGCGTTTCCTTCATCTGTATCAATGTGGACTTCGAGCTTGCTGGTTGCATCTGCCCGCACCAGCAGATCTTCAAAGACAACGCCGCAGGTTGAATGGATCCGCAAGTTCATGCGGTCGCCGTTCTTCACGCCGTAACGGGCCGCATCGTCGAAATTCATATGGACATGCCGTTCGGCCCGGATCACTCCTTGCTTCAGATCGACAACGCCTTTGGGCCCAACCAGCACGCAACCCGGCGTGCCATCAATCTTGCCGCTGGCCCGAACGGGTGCTTCAATGCCCAGGGAAATAGCGTCGGTAAACGCGAGTTCCACCTGACTCGCCGGCCGGGTCGGTCCCAATACGCGAACACTCGGCAGCATTCGCCGCCTCGGGCCGACAACCATCACTGTCTCAGCAGCCGCAAAGAAGCCGTCCTGATAGAGGGGCTTTTCCGGCGTGAGTTTATGCCCGGGACCAAACAGAATCTCGACATGTTCGTCGGTCAGGTGGCAATGCCGCGCGGAGATGCTCACGACCAGCTCACGCTCACCACCGTAGGATGGGCTTCCCAGCCCGTCTTTCTTGGCAATTCCAAGCACCACGCCGCGAACGATCTGTTCGATCTGGTGTCGATCAAGTTGTGCAGCCGTAATCATCGTGCTGTTACCCATTGTCCGTTTCGCCGGCCAGCGATAGCTTCACGCCGGCCGCCACGATTTTGCTTCGCCAGTCTTCGGTAATTTCGTTGTCCACCACCATCCGGTCTACTTCGCCCAGGGGACAAACATGCGCCAGGCTTGAATGTCCAAACTTGGTGCTGTCGGCCACGACGATCGTCTCGTCGGCGGCCTCGATCATCGCTTGCTGCGTTTCCACCTGAAGCACGTTGCTGTTGTAAAATCCGCGGTCGTTCAAGGCGGCGACGCTGATAATCGCCCGTCGCACATTGATCCCCCGTAGCATCGTGTTGGCGTAAGGCCCGATCGTCACTCCGCTCCGCTTATGTACATTGCCGCCAATTAATACCAGGTCGCTATCGGTTCGGGACGCGAACAAGTTGGCCACGGGCATCGAATTAGTCACCACTTGCAGAGGCCGTCCCACCAAAAGCTGAGCTACCTCGTAAGTCGTACTCCCTCCGTCCAAGAGCAGCGTGTCTCCGTCTTCGATCAATTCCGCGGCTTTCCGGGCGATGGCCCGTTTTTTGTCCCACTGGGCGACCTGACGATCTTTGAAATGAGGGAATTCCGGCGACTGTCCGGTGTAGAATGCGCCACCGTGGGTTCGCCTTGCTAAACCTTGTTCCTCGAGATGTTCCAGATCCCGCCGCACCGTCGATTCGGAGACCGCCAACTCCTTGGAAAGCTCCGGCAACGAGGCGAATCCACGGACTCGAACCAGTTCCAATAGCTGACCGCGACGTTCGTCTGTTACCATAGGTGGCGTCATCCGATGATCCTCCGTGAGCATCCTGCAAACGGGATTGTGGCTTATTATGAATGAACGCGTGCGAGATATCAACCATCTGTGAAAGAAAACGAGCACTATGTGATGTATTGCTTCCGTAGTTGATGTGTCGACATTGCCCTAAGTCATTAGATACGCTTATTTTGCGATGAATTCTGAGTGGTGGCTATAACCTATGGCTGTACTCCAACTCACAAAGCAATTGAAGCAACGGCCCTGTCCAGAATGCCCACCGGGTATCGTGCTTCGGCACTACCAAGGCGAGGAGGATATCGAACCCTGGCTCGCATTGCGCCGGGCCGCGTTCGCTAGGCAAAGGCTGGGAGTTCGAGATTGGTCCAGGGTTGATTTTGAAGCCGAGTTTTTAGCCCGTTGGTGGTGGCGACCACAGCACATGTGGCTGGCTGAGGCAGCATTACCCGAGCTGTTCCCTGTGGCTGGGGCACTGAACGGGCAACTTCTGGGAACGATTACTCTAGCTTTTCGCGGGGACAACCAAGAAACAGCTAGACCGGTTGTCCATTGGCTGGCGGTTCATCCAGCTTGGCGGCGGCAGGGAGTTGGCAAAGTACTGATCATTCTGCTGGAGATGGCCGCTTGGGATATGGGATACCGCCAGATTTGGTTGGAGACCCATGCCGATTGGAAAGAGGCTGAGGCGCTTTATCTGCAACTGGGTTACATATGATAGTGTGAGAAGTCGAGTCTGTATCGAACAACAACATCGACGTCATTCACAAGAGGGACCAAGCATAGAAGAGTTATTAGGAAGTACTACGGCTCAAACCAAACTTCGCTGAGCCTTATTGGCTGTGCAAAGCCTTGAAAACAGCCCCCCCTTGCGGGGTAGCAGGGCGAATCGCGGAAATTCCTCCCGCAGAAAATTTGCCAAACTATTGCCCTGCTATGGTCATTATGTGTACCATCCTCCTTGGCGAGTCAGTGCCGACTCAAGACAACCTGATACTTTTCTGACAAACTTCGCGGCGCGACGCTTCGGTCTGGAACACCGAAGAGGCGTATATCGTTGGTTTTTTCGGGACCGTTCTGGTTCCCATCAGCGATGAGTCCGTTTGTGAAGAGGTTTCGGCCAATGAATTCTCGCTTCATCTCCTTTCATTGCGATAGAAACGCTCTCGTAGTCTTAACTTCACTAGCGCTTCTGGGGTTGCTTGCGGCCGACTCTTCTGGGGCCACCATCACGGTTACCAGCCTCGCCGACGACTTGACCGTAGATGGCTTAGTAACATTGCGTGAGGCTATCAATGCGGCCAACACAGACACATCCGTGGATGGTTCCACGAGTGGCAGCGGCGCAGACACGATCGTCTTCAACGCCAGCCTCTTCACCGGCGGCCCCCAGACGACTACGTTGCTCTTTGCCAACCGACAGAATGTTACATCGGGCGGCGCTGGCGCTATCGATTGGTTCGGTCCGACTGCATTTCGGGTCACTACCCCGATCACCATTCAAGGGCCGACCGGGGCCAACGGACTCAAGCTTACGGCACAGCAATCAGGCGCGGCCAATTCCGTGTTGCTGACGCAGCGGATTTTCACCGTCGGTGCCACTGCGCCCAGCACCGGAAACCTGACCCTCAACAATCTCACGCTCGACAACGGCGTCGCCTGGGGTGGAAATGGCAACAGGACATTGAGCGGCGCTTCCAATGGATTGGGGAGCGGCGGCGCGCTGGGCGCCGGGGGTGCAATCTTCAGCAATGGGGAGCTAACGCTTAACGGCGTAACCTTGACCAATAACCTGGCCAATGGCGGCGCTGGGATTCAAAGAGGCAATTCCACCAATGCCGCGGGTAACGGCGGTGGCGGGATGGGCGCCAGCGCGGCTGCTGGCAGTGGTACGGCCGCTGGTTCTGCTGGCGGCGGGCCGAACGGTGGGACTGCGGGCTCGCCGCCGGCCAACGGTGGTATTGGCGGCGGTGGTGGTGGCGGCCTAAACCAGACAAACCGCGGTGCAACGGGTGGATTTGGCGGCGGCGGAAGCGCTTCGGGGCGTAATGCAGGAGCTGGCGTTCTCAGCGGGACCGGCGGTTTTGGTGCCGGGGCGGGCCAACCTAGCATCAATAACAGCGCAACAACCCTTACCTCGGCATTTGCCGGAGGAAGTTCAACCTACAATTCCGTCAACGCAGCAAGTAGTGCTAACCCTGGAAATGGCTTTTCTGGCTCGGGGGCGGGATTGGGGGGAGCAATCTTTATGCTTGGCGGAACGGCATCAATTACTAACAGCACTTTCACGAACAACACTGCTAGGGGTGGCTCGGACTCCACAAGTAACGATGCATTCAACAATGGCGCTGGCTTGGGCGGATCGATCTTCAATGCCGATGGTACGCTAAATCTGGTTAACAGTACGCTATCGAGCAACATCGCTGCCCAGGGCGGAACCGACCTCTATGCCTTCAGCGGAGTTATCACACTCAACGCCGTTACGAACAGTACCTTGGCCAGTACTTCGGCTTCGGTGAATCTCTTGAACAATATTCTTGGGCAGGCGAGCAGTGCGATCACCAACTATGCGAAAACCGGAACCGTGGTCGAAACTGGACTGACCAACATCATTCGTAACAATGGCGGATTCACGGGCGGGGTGTTCAGCAATGCGGACCCATTGCTCGGCGCCCTGGCCGACAATGGCGGGCCAACCGATACGATGCTGCCCGGACTCGGCAGCCCCGCAATCGACAACGGCACTTTGGCGGGATCGCCGAGCACAGATCAGCGAGGGCTTGCGCGCACTGCACCGATCGAAATTGGCGCTGTCGAAATCGTCGCGGAAATTGCCGTGCCTGAACCAACCACGCTAACACTGATGGCGTTAGCGAGCGCGTTCGGACTGTTTTGCCTGGCCAATTCCTCCGGAGAGAAACGCAGGCGAACTTAATTCACAGTTCATGCTTGTTATTCAGCCGAAATTAAACCGCCGCACTGCCTCTGGATAGGCTTCGCATTCGGCCTCAAATACCCTATGGGCCAGGGTTTCCGGCGTGTCGTCGGGTTTTACAGGCACCGTTCTCTGCAGGATGATCGGGCCGTGGTCGTACTGGTTATCGACGAAATGGACCGTGCAACCGCTTTCCTTGGCCCCGGCGGCCAGGACGGCGGCGTGGACTTTCAGGCCGTAGTAGCCCTGGCCGCAGAAGTTGGGGATCAGCGCAGGGTGGATGTTCATCACCCGGCCTTCGAAATCGGGCGGAATGGCCAGCAGTTTGAGGTAGCCAGCGAGGGTTACGAGATCGACCCCGGCAGCGCGGCAGGGGGCGAAAATGGCCTGGCTGAAGGCTGCGGTAGAGGCGTAGTCCTTACGCTCCACAACAACGAAGGGGATGCCGGCCTCCGCGGCGAACTCCAAGCCACCGGCCGCTGGATTGCTGGAGACGACCAGTTCGATCCGGGCCTCGAGCTTGCCGGCCGCAATCTGGTCGATGAAATTCTTCAGCGTCGTCCCACCGCCGGAAATGAGCACGGCCAATCGCAGCCGCGAGGCTCTACCCGTGTTTTTTGATGTCGTCACCGTTGATCAACCTTGACGTACAACTTGATCAAATGTCCGCCGATTTCGTGTTCCACGGGTTCAACGCCCGGCAGCGGCTTGTCGGAAACCTCTATAGCGAGTGTTTCCTGTTTGACGTACTCCAGGTTTTCGCGGATTGCTTCGCGAAGCTGCTGCGAGTCCGTTACGACCGCCACGTGAATTCGATCGGTATATTGGCAGCCGATGTCTTTGCGGAGATCCTGAATCACGCGCACCAAGTCACGGGCGAATCCCTCCAACTCCAAAGCTAGCGTGATCTCAGTGGCCAGCACCACGACACATTGCTCCCC
>JAIOPX010000040.1 GCA_021413705.1 Planctomycetota bacterium
TTTCTCGCCGCGGGGAGCATTGCCTAAGGCGCCTTCGCTGCCGCCGAGGAATTTTTCGATCTGCTCCAACGTGTATTTGTCGTCCGCGCCGTTCTTCGGGAGCGTGGCTTCCGGTTCGTTGGGATACTTTTTGGCAAACCATTGTTGCCAGGCGGCCAGGCGAGCGGGCGCGGCGTCATCTTCCTTGCCTTCTTCATGCTCGGCCCAGTTTTCCAACACAGCCATCGCCGCCTTGCGGCCGTCGTCGTCCGATGCCTTGAGCCCTAGCAAAATCACCTGACGGATCGGTTCGGCCGTATCCGGCCGCTGCTCGACCTCGGCCAGTTTGGTGAGCACGCCGGTGGCCATCGCCCCTTGCAACACCGGCAACGCGCGAACCAACAGCGGCCAGTTTTCACCCTCGGGCTTCTGCGCCAAACCCATCGCCAACACGGCGCGCCGTTCCGGCTCCTGCTCAAAGGCAGTTCGCAGATGGGCCATCGCCTCGGGTTTCCCCGATCGGGCCAGGACGGCGGCGATGCCAATCCGCAGACGCCCAGCCGGTTCCGACGTATCTTTCTGCAACCTTTGATCCAGCTTCGTCAAATCGATGATCGTGGCGGCGTCGAGGTCTTTCGGTAAGGCGGAGATTGCGCCGAGCGTGGCGCCCGGCCATTTCGATCCGCCGGCCAACACTTGCCGCCGCTCGTCGTCGTTCATCTTGACCACGAAATCGCGCGACACACGGTCGAGATAACGGCCATATTCGGCTCCCTGCGGCGACTTGCGCACCTGCTCAAAGATATCGAGCATCTTCATCCGCTGGGTGGAATTGAGCGAACCGGCCAAATGGGGCGAGTGCATCGCCAGTTGCATGCGCTGCGTGATGTCGGCGTTGCTCTCCAACTGCTCGAAGAAGCGCTGGCCGATGTAGGGGGATTCGAGATGAGCCAGGATCCGCACCAATTCAAAATTGATTCGCGGCTCGCCGGCAGGGTATTCGGCCGCCATCAACCGAGACAGTTCACCCAGTTCTTCCTTTTTGAAATCTCCCTTGATCATCGCCAATTCGCAAACACGCAACAGGTCGATAAAATCGTCGTCCGATATAAAGCCTTTGGTCAATTGCTGGCAACGGTCGAGCACTTTGCGACAAGTTTCGCGATCGGGGCTCGTGGCCATTAGGGCCGTGCAGCCGACGATGAACACCCGCTTATTGGCCGATTCCAACACGGCCTGTTGCCAGGCGTCGGCCGGCAGACGTTCCAGCATCTTCTTGGCCGCGTAGGCCACGTTTCGATCCGGGGAGCCCAGCAGCGGCATCAGCTTGGCTGCATCAGGCCGAGCGTCGGTGCGGCACAAAGATTCACACGCCATGCGGGCCACCAGTGGACTGGGATCGGCCATCAAATCGCCCAGGCGAGTTGCAGTCGCTCCACCACGATGGATGCCCATCAACGAGGCCGCCTTGGCGCGCACGGTAGCTTCCCGATCGCGCGACAGCTCCACCAACAGATCCTGAGTAGGGAACGGGCCAAACCATTGCATCAAATCCATGGCTCTGGTGCGCTGCTCGGCCGGCAAGGCGCGATTGACCGCCGCACGCGGTAGATCTCGGTCCCAGGCCGTCCCCAGTTGTTTCTTAACGGCGGCAATCTGCTGCCGCGAATGGGCCGAATAGAGCTGCGGTTGCTTCAAGGCGGCGGTCAGACCGGCGCCCAGTCGAGTCGCTTCGGGTGGGACGCGCCCCATCCACACGACGCGATAGATACCACCTTCGGTGCCGCGTCCGCCGGTGCAGAAGTACAACCAGCCGTCGGGGCCGACATCCAAGCCGGTCACGTTCAGCGGATTTCCTTCCAGAAACACGGTCGATTGCGCATCGAACGAACCGCCGCGCGGCGTAAGGGAAACGGACAGGATCTGTCCTTGCGTCCAATCCCCTACGAACATCGACTTGTGATACCGGGTGGGGTACGAGACGTGATCGTAGACCACCATCCCTGTCGGAGAGCCGGGCCCCGTGTCGAGCACCGCGGGCAGCCCATCGACAAAGTAGGCCGGCCATTTGGCCCAGCCGCTGCGCCAGCCAAACTCGCCGCCGGGCACGAGATGGCAAACCCGCGTGGGGCGATACCACGGCAAGCCTTCGTCCGATTCCATGTCGGCGTCGTCGGTGAGCAACTCGCCGGTGGGATGCATGGCCATGCCGTAGGGATTGCGCAGGCCGCCGGCAAAATGCTCGACGAAGCTACCGTCCACGTCGGTTCGCACAATCATGCCGCCGGGTGCTTTCACACCCATGGCGAATCCGCGGGGATCTTCCAGCCGCGGCTGCACCAGATCTCCTTCGTAGAAATTGCGATACGGCCCGCTGTTCTTCGGCGCGGCCGCCAGTTTCGTCAGGTTGCCGCAGACGACGTAGAGCATGCCGTCTGGCCCTAGCGTTACAGCGTGCGGACCATGTTCTTCCATGTGCCCGGCGAACTTGATGAGCGGCTTGACGTCATCGATCTTCCCGTCGTGGTCTTTATCAGTCAGGCGATAGAGCGCGGCACCCTGCGGGCCGTCGGCCGTGACGTAGACCTCGCCGTTGAGCGCCAGGATGCCCTGGCAGTTTTTCACTTGATCGCAGTAGGTGGTGACCGACTCGGGTAGGCCATCGCTATCGTTGTCGCGAATCAGCAGCAGCGGGCCGTTTTCGCGCGAGGCCAGCACATGGCCGAACTCATTGAACGTCATGGTTAGCAGTGAGCCGGTGCTCTTGGCCGGCACGATCCACTCGACGCGGAACTCCCGCGTTACCTGAAAGCGGGGCTTGGCGTCGTGATCGGCCATTTGTGTTTGGTTGCCCCACGGCACTGCCGCGCCGAGCATGCCGAACGAACGGGAAGACATCCACAGGGCATCGTTATAAGTGGTTTGCGTCCAGCCGGCTTGTTTTTCAGGGCTGGATTTCCAGGTCACGCCCGTGCTGTAGTCTTCGCTCCCCTGCTTGCCGCGCTCGATCGTGACCTTGGCGACCATGCCGGCCGGCCCTTGCTGGCTCTTGAGCGCGGCGACCGCGATGACATTCGGCCCGGGCGCGAGATACGAGCCGATATCGTAGCTGTCCATCGCCTTCCAGTTTTCGCCGGAGCCGATCTTCAGACCGTTGACGTAGAGGATGTAGCTTTCGTCACAGGCGATGTCGATTTTGCCGCCGGTGGCGCCGTCGCCGGGTATCGTGCGGCGGAAGTAGCAGGTGCCCGCCGGCGAGCCGGGAACGGCGCGCGTGGGAGACCAGATCCACTGTGCCTCCATGGCCAACACCCGCGGCGTATCTACCAGCAGAACGGCTGCCGCCAACAGGAGGACAGAAATGGAAACGAATATGCGAGCCAGCGAGGCCGCACGATCGCTGCGGATCATCATGATCACCTCAAGCGAACCGAATGAAAATGAACTGGCCGTTGTCGCCGCGCATCCTGCATCGGCGCCGCCTTGCCCCCACTGCGGGGGCGTTCGGCCAGAAGGTGTAAGCCGCGGTAGATTACCCGCGATGTGTGAATTAAGGCAACACGGGTTCAGGGGGCGGGAGAGACAGCGTTGCTAGCAAGGAGAGGGTCGATCCAAGTAGGCCTCGCTTGCCGAGCGTGGCCTGGGGAGCAGGTTTGGCCCATGCCTGATGAAAAGGTCAATGATCTTGCATCTTTAACTTGTTACTCAGCGGCACTGGCCTTCTGAGTACCACACACTCGGCGCAAGGCCGAATTAGCTAAGAGGATGGAACTATTTTGAGAAATCCATCACGGCGTGGCACTTTGGGCTGGCAAGACGAACGGTCGTTTGTGTCTAGGAGACTGGACAGGAGGCATTAACAAGCCAATCAGCACAATGATAATGGCCACAACCACGACAAACTCAACTAAGGTGATTTTGAGCGAACGCTTCGCCGGCTGCTTCGCTGGCTGAACCTGCTCTACAGAATCCGGGGACTTGTAAGGATTCTCTTCCATGCCGGCATTCTTGCCACATGGGTAGCTATTGTCCCCTCGATCGGGAAACAAGCCTGGGGACATTCATGCTTCACTGGCCGGGTGGGTCACTTCTGGATTCAACTCTCACCCAGCCACCGCCCCCGGCGCGCCGGGACTTGCAGCCGGCAGGCGGAGGCTACTTTGAACTCTGCGGGAACCCGAAAGTGGGGTCACATCGATTGTAGGGACTAGCGACTTCAGGGGGCCAGATTGTTGCCTCCTAGGGGGTCTCTGACTATCATGAAATCTGCCCGCCGCTGATGGACCTGCGCAGGGTTGCCGTATCGGTTTCCTGGGCTGTCGTGCCATCCTTCTCTTCCCCAACTCTTCTAACGGGTCTGGAATTGTCCACCATGAGAATCTGGGACTTCGGATTTCGCGCTCTACGAGAACTCAAACAGTCCTTGGCTCCCCAATCGGCACAGCAGCGGCGAAAACGGCGTACGAGGCTCGCGTTCGAGTCGCTCGAGCCGCGCTATGCACTGGCCGGATTGGCAGGTTCCGTGGCGAGTGTCGTCAACGGTCATACTTATGCGCTCCCGGAAGTTCTTATCTCCATCGTCGGACGCGATTCGCAGAATGCGATTGTTTCTTCCTCTTCCGTGCGGACTGGCGCCGGCGGAACCTATAGCTTCACAGGATTGCCGGCGGGAACATACACGATCACCGAAACCCAACCCACCGGGATCATTGACGGCGCCAGTGTGGCGGGGAGCGCCGGGGGAACGGCAGGCTCCAACACGATCTCCGGCATTGTGCTGGGCGCAGCGATCAACGGAACCGGCTACAACTTCAACGAAAAAGGGCCGGGTGTCATCTCGGTCAACATGTTTCTGTCCTCAACGCCGTTGACGGGACCGTTCCTGGCCAGCCTCTCAGGATCCACAGCCACGAATCCGCCGGCTGTGGCAGTGACTTCGGGCACCACACCCATCAACTCCAGCAACGTCACGAATCTCTCCGCCAGCGGCACTGGCCAGGCGGGGGCCAGCGTGTCGGTCGTCGTGACCGATGGAACGAAGACCAGCGCGGCCCGCACGGCCACCGTTGCCGCCAACGGAACGTGGACCGTCTCGGGCCTCAACGCCAATGCCCTGGCCAATGGAGTGGTGACCTACCGCGCGACGATCACCAATAGCGCCGGCGGCACGGCCACCAGCACGTTGTCGGCCTCCAAGGACACCACCGCTCCGCTGGTGGACATCCTGGCGGCCACCAACCCCGTGAACATGGCCAACAAAACGTCCGTTTCCGCCAACGGCACGGCCCAGGTCGGTTCGACGGTCACTGTCGTGGTCACCGACGGCACGACGACGACTGCCGCGGTCAATGCAACCCTGGCGGCGAACGGAACCTGGTCGGTCAGCGGCATCAACGTCAGCGCGCTGAAGGACGGCACGATCACCTACCGAGCTACGATGACCGACAGTGCCAATCAGACGTTCACAGACACCTTCACCGCCACCAAGACCACCGTCCTGATTACGACCGTCACCAATCCCATTACGTCGGCCAATCAGACGTCCACCACGGCCAGCGGCACGGGCCAGGCAAACGCGAACATCTCCGTGACAGCCACCGATGGCACCATCACCACTCCCGCCAAGACCACCACGGTAGCGGCCAATGGAACCTGGTCGGTCGCTGGAATCGATGTGACGGGCTTCGTCAACGGCACGATCACCTACACGGCCAACGCCAGCGACGGCTTAAGCAACACAGCCACCAGCACCCTCACCTCCACCAAGACCAACCCTGCCTCCACCCCGTTTGCAACCGACGACTCATACAACCTAGCCATCGGGGCCACGCTGACGACCACGGCAGCCAACGGCGTCCTGGCGAATGACACCGACGGTGCGACCAACGCGATCCTCGTTTCGGGTCCGTCTCACGGCACGCTGACTTTGAACCCCAACGGAACATTCTCCTACACGCAAACGACCTACGGCTTCGACCAATTCACTTACCAGGTGACGAACTCCAGCGCACAGACCGACCAGGCGACCGTGACCATTCAAGTGCCGGGCCTGCCTCCGCTGCCGGCTGGAGCCGTGTTGACGACGACGGCCAGCGGCTTGCAGTACTACGACTTCACCGTCGGCACGGGTGCGTCGCCGTCGGCAACTTCCACGGTCACGGTCGATTACGTCGGCTACCTGCCCACTGGCACGGTCTTCGACAGCAATAACAACATCAACTTCTCGCTGGCCGGAGTAGTGGAAGGGTTCAGCGAAGGCGTGCAAGGGATGAAAGTCGGCGGCGTGCGTCGCCTGATTATTCCGCCTGATCTGGGTTACGGTCCCGGCGGAAATCCCGGCGCCGGAATCGGCGGCACGGATACGATCGTCTTCGATGTGACGTTGGACGCGATCGTTTAGGCAGTTGGTCGTAGCCGAACTCGTGAGAGTTCGGAATGCCGGCGGACCGAAGTCTTACGACTCCGGCTACAAGGCACGCCTGGCTTAAAACCGCAGCTCGCCGCCGATGCTCACGCCTTGCACCCAGAGCACCGAATCCTGGAACGAGAAGGCCGGCGAGGCTTGCCCCACCAGCGGCTGGCCCGAGGCCTGCGTCAAATTGAGCGAGCTGTCGATCAGATCGCCAGGGCGAACCACCGACGTCCAGAGCATCGCGTCGTAACCCACCAAGATTCGGGCGTTGTGGGTAATCTCATACGCCAGTTTGAATTGAATCTGCGGCACGATGCCCAGTTGATATCGTTCGTAGTTGCCCATGTTGGTGGGCAGGGCCAGCAGGCCGCCGTTGAAGTTGGTAGTGGCACCCGCCGGCGTCGTGGTGCTGCTGCGGCCGGAGATGTTGACTTTGCTTCCGGTCTGGCCGATGCCCAAGTTGCCGGCACATGCCAGGCTCCACCGCTGGTGCTCCCACTGGCTGCGGAGCCCCAAATTGAAACCGATGAAGTTATTCGTGGCGTCAAAGGAGTCGGACGTGGAGAACTGCGTGCCGACAGGGATCGGGCCGACTGGATCAACCGACGTGAGTGAATCGCTCATGGCCAGGTTTTCCTGTAACCGCAGGAAACGCATGCCGAGGCCCACGCTCAGTTGAGCGCCGTCGAGATCGTAGCCATGCTCCCACGTTTCGAAGACATTGATGGCCCCTCCATACATCCGGCTGGTGCTGGTGACGGAAATGGTTCCTTCCCGCACGGCAGGGTAGGCGACCAGATAGGCATCCTGCGCCACTGTCACAACATTAAAGAACGGACGAGCCAGAATGGGATTGCCCGTGGAAGTAGCGCTGAAGTCTGTGTTGAGTTCACCCAGGTCGAACCACTCTCCCTCAAGATTGGCGCAATCGGTCAGCCGGCGGCCGAGCACGATCCGCGCCCCGGATCGACCGTCGTCGTTGAGTTCATCGCCGCCAAAGAGGACCGTCGTGCCCGGCTGGCCTAGGACACCCGCTTGATTGCGAGGCGTGCCTTGCGGACTGGTGGTGACCAGCGGCGGAGTGTCGTCGCCGTTGATCCACCAATGAAGGAATTCTCCTTGAACGTAATAGACCGAGTCGCATCTCGAGGCCTGGCCGAAGTCGGGATCGATATCGGCTTCACCCGGCTCGAAGCTATTTTGACCGTCCCATTCGACGGCCTCTTCGGCCGCGCCGGGTGTGTTGTCCTGAATAACCATGGGCTCCCGAGAAGCCAGTCGAGGCGGCGGGACGGCTCGGCCTTGGAGGTAGGGTCGAGAAGAGGGTGATGTTGCGCCGGACTGCGAGTAGCGCGAACCACTGTAGCTACCGCCTCCATTCTGGGCCGCGGCGGTTGCGGAACAAACGGCACTATGCAGCGCACACAGAAGCGTCAGCGCACTGCAGATTCTCCGATTCATCGTTGACATCTCCGACATGCGCCACCCAGCCTGCTGAGAATCGCCGTAAAACGCCCCGTGCGCAATCCGGTTGTTCGCACCCACTATTTCGGCGTTAAAGTCACCGCATCCTGAGTATTTTTCGCAACCGGAAAAGTTTCTTGAGAACCATGTTTATCCAGAGTCCCCACAGTGTTGTGAAAGGGCTGGCATTGCCAGCAGAATGCGTTGGAGTACAGGCTTCAGCCTGCGTCTGAAACTGACAGCAACCCGTTATGGCACGGTCTCCCGACCGTGTCATCCCACCGACCGAAAGGTCTCCCCGACCGTGTGCACTCGAAGAGCAGGAGACCTGCGGTCAGAGCAGTGAAATGGTCGGAGACCATTCCACAACGAAGACAGAAGGAGGCTACCTCAAACAAACGGGCATGCCGCCAGTTGTCCGGTTTCCTTTGGCAGCAGCGGCGGCCGGGCGTCGGCGCACTCGGGCTTGGCAATCGGGCAGCGCGTTCGAAACGGGCAGCCGCTCGGCTTAGCTAGCGGTGAAGGTATTTCACCCTGGAGCCGCACGCGGTCCGGGCGTCCGCCCCCGGGCACAGGTCGCGGAACGGCGGAAACCAGAGCCCGGGTGTAGGGATGGGCCGGCTTGAGGTACACATCGTCGGAGGTGCCCAACTCGATCAGGTTGCCCAGGTACATCACGGCAATTCGCTCACTGATGTGATGGACCACCGAAAGATCGTGGGCCACGAACAGATAGGTCAGCCCAAACTCTTCCTGCAAGTCTTGCAGCAAGTTGATGACTTGCGCCTGGACCGACACATCGAGCGCCGAGACTGGCTCGTCGGCGACGATCAACTTTGGATTGACGGCCAATGCTCTGGCGATGCCGATTCGCTGCCGCTGACCGCCGGAGAACTCGTGGGGATAGCGCTGCACATGGTCGGGCTGCAAACCGACGCGCGTCATCAGCCACTCGACTCGTTCCTTGCGCTGCTGCGGCGTTTGCTTGCTGTGAATCCGCAGTGGCGCTTCGACGATCTGCCCCACGGTCATCCGCGGATTGAGGGACGAAA
The DNA here is from genome assembly GCA_021413705.1 of Planctomycetota bacterium. GTDB lineage: Bacteria > Planctomycetota > Planctomycetia > Pirellulales > UBA7805 > JAIOPX01. The sequence goes on from JAIOPX010000040.1 coordinate 8,908, forward strand.
ACGGATCTTGGAAAACCATCTGGATTTCGGCCCGCAGCGGCCGCATCTGTCCTCGCGACAAGCCCAGCAAATCGACCGGCCCGTGAGGACCGTGGAACACGATCTCGCCTTCCAACCGCACACCGGGAACCGTGGCGGCCAGAATGTTGATGATCGCCTTGGCCACGGTCGTTTTGCCGCAGCCCGATTCGCCCACCAGCCCCAGCGTCTCGCCGCGTAACAGTGTGAACGAAACGTCGTCCACGGCGCGGACTTCGCCGACCTTGTGCTTCAGCACGCCACCCCAGATGGGATAGGCGACCGACAGGTTGCGGACTTCGAGCAAAGGTTCGCTCACGGCTGCTCCCCTTTTTGGCGAGCCGCCTCATGGCGAGCGGGGGGCGTAAGCCCCCCGTTGTCCTGGCGTGCCGCACCGCCCAAAGCCTTGCCTTGTGCCTCCTCCCCGTGTGACGCTGGCTTGGCGAGTGCGGCCTGGGAAGAACCGGTTGGCTTTGAGCCCGACGATACCCCCGGAGGAGCAAGGCCAGACTGGGGCGGCGCCTCGCTTGCCCCAGCCACCCGTGCTTTCGCTTCATCCTCCAGCAGATGGCACCGCACCAGGTGCCCGCCTCCCAGGTCGTGCAACGGCGGCTCCTCCACGCGGCACCGGTCGAACACAAACTCGCATCGCGTGCAGAACTTGCACGCCGGCGGTAGGTCCATGATCGAAGGCACATTGCCGGGGATCGCGTGCAACCGCTCATGCCCAATCTGCGCGGCCGGCAGCGAGCGGAGCAGACCCTGCGTGTAAGGGTGGCGTGGCGCCGCGAACAGATCCTTAACCGTCGCCATCTCCTGCACGCGCCCGCCGTACATCACAATCACCCGTTGGCAAGTTTCAGCCACCACCGCCAGATCGTGCGTGATGAGAATAATCGCCGCACCCGGGCGTTGTGCCTTGAGCGCCAGCATCAGTTCGAGAATCTGAGCCTGCGTGGTCACATCGAGCGCGGTGGTCGGCTCGTCGGCGATCAGCAGATTCGGGTTGCAACACAAGGCCATGGCAATCATCACCCGCTGCCTCATGCCGCCGGAAAACTGATGCGGATAGTCGCGCATCCGCTTGGCCCCATCCGAGATGCCCACCTGGGCGAGCATCGCCACCGCCCGGTCAAACGCCTGTTGCTTACTAACCTTCTCGTGGGCCCGCACCGTTTCGATCAATTGGAATCCTACCGTGAACACCGGATTGAGCGCCGACATCGGCTCCTGAAAGATCATGGCGATCTCAGCCCCGCGAATCTTCCGCATCTGCGGGTAGCTGAGCTTCAAGAGATCGCGTCCCTGATACAACACCTGGCCGCCGGCAATCAACCCTGGCGGCTCGGGGATCAGCCGCATGATCGAGAGGCTGGTGACGCTTTTGCCCGAGCCGGATTCGCCGACGATGCCCAGCACTTCGTCCGGCATCACATCGAACGAAACCCCGTCCACCGCCTTGGCCAGCGCCTTCTCGATGCGGAAATAAGTCTTCAAATCGCGCACGGACAACAGCGGCCCGGCGGAAGGGCTGATGACTGCGGCAGGTTGTTTTTCGACAGTGGCCATAAACTCAATCGCTCCCTTACCCTCGCCCCTAACCCCTCATCCCGAGCCCCTCCCGCTCACCTCAACCGACTGAACACCTTCGGATCAAACGCTTCACGAACGGCTTCGCCGATGAACACGATCAATTGCAGCGCAATGAACATGATCAACAGCGGAAACACGGTCATGTGCCATTCTTTCATGCCGGCCTCTTTCGCTTGGCGGAGCAGTTCGCCCCAACTGGCGATCGGGGGTGGCAATCCGTAGCCAAGAAAGTCGAGCGCCACCAGAGCCTCGATCTCGGCCACGATGGCGAAGGGGGCAAAGGTGATGATCGGCGTCAGGGCATTGGGAAGGATATGGCGAAACATGATCGACAGGTGTCCTTCTCCGACCGCCATCGCAGCCGCCACATAGTCCTTCGATTTTTCGCGGTAGAACTCGCCGCGAATGTAATAAGTGATCCCCATCCACCCGAAAACCGCTAAGATCGCCACCAACAACGAGAAGCTGGGCTGAAAGATTGATGCCAGGATAATCACCGTGTAGAGAAACGGTACCGCCGACCAGATCTCTACGAACCGAAGTCCCAACATATCGAGCCAGCGCCCGAAATAGCCCAACAGGGCACCCGCCGCTGTGCCCATAACGAACGAAAAGCCCGTCACTAGCAGCGCAAAACTCATTGAGATTCGATAGCCGTAGCAGAGTCGCACAAAAATATCGCGATCCGCGCTGTCAGTTCCCATCCAATGCTTTGCCGACGGAGGCCGTGGCGGTCTTCCTTCGACTGCCACGAAAATCTCGTAGGGGCCAAAGGGCCGGATCAATGGCATAATGACAAAATTGCCTTTATTCTCCTGCTCATACTGCTCCTTGAGCGCGCGGTATTCCGCCTCTGCAAAGACGTCTTGTTGGCCCAAATCGCTTCCCAGCACAACATGATTTCGTCCCAAGCCAAACGTGTCATAAAAATAGGACCGGAAAGCGGGAAAATAGTAGTGGCCGTCGTAGCGGACCATGATCGCCCGCGATCCCATGAGAAAGGGGAGCAAAAAAGAGAGTAGATAGGCTCCTATCAACACCAAAAAACTGTAGTATCCGCGCTTGATGCTGCGGAACCGCCGCAGCCGGAGCCGCAGCAGAGAAACCGAAGGCGCTTTGACGCTCGCATCCGCCATTTCGATACAACTCAATCCAACTGCCGCAAGCAGATCCCCGCCGCTACTCGAAGCGGATGCGGGGGTCGATCACGGCATAGAGAAAATCAGAAATAATATTCCCAAACAATAACAACAGCGTATTGATGACCAACACTCCCATCACAATCGCATAATCGCGCTGCACCAGAGCGTTGTAGCCCAGGTAGCCCAGGCCGTCGATATTGAATACGAACTCGATCAAATACGATCCGGCCATGATGATGCCAATGGCGCCACCAAGCCCGGTGGCCAGCGGGATCAACGAGTTGCGCAGCGTATGTACCAGAATGACGCGCCGCGGCGCAAGCCCTTTGGCGAACGCCGTGCGGACATAGTCCTGGCTGAGATTTTCCAAGAGAGAGTTTTTCGTCAGCACGGTGAGCGTCGCAAAACTGCCGATCATATAACAGATGACCGGCAGGATCATGTAGTAGGCCCGATCCAGGAAACGGGCCAACAGCGACATCTTCTCCCACTGCAAGGTGCCGAATTTATCCACCACCTGATCGCGCCCCTCCAGCGCCTTGACCACCCGCGGCAGGCTGCCGTAGTCCGTGCTTCGCATCCCCCCCAGCGGCGCGATATCGACAAAGCGACCACTGGCCAGCAGCGTCAACAGCAGCACGCCCAACGCCCAGCCCGGAATGGAATAGCCGACAAATACCAGCGCCGAACTAATGTAGTCCAGCGGCGCGCCGTGCCGCAGCGCCTTGACGATCCCCAGCGGAATGCAGACGAGATAGGCCAGCACAAATCCGGTCAGCCCAAAGGTCAGGCTGACGGGAAATCGCTCGACCACCATTCGCAGGACCGGTTCCTTATAGTAATAGGATTCACCCAGATTGAGCGTCGCTACATCTTTCAGCCACAACCAGTATGCGACGTACCAATGTTGATCGAGATGGTACTGCTTGCGCAATTGCTCCAACGCCTCAGGAGGAATCTCCCGAGTAATATCGGCCGTACTGCGACCCGCTGCCCCGCCCGCCTCGCCACGGCCTCCGGATCCCTGCCGCCATTGCATGATCTGCCGTTCCAGCGGTCCACCCGGCACGAGGCGCGTGATCGCAAACACGATCAGCGTCACGCCAATGAAGGTGGGAATGATCAACAGCAGTCGTCGCAGGAAGTAGGCCGTCATCAGTTCTCTTTAGTCGCGCGGAGTCCGATACGGCCCTTTGGCCGGCAATCTTTGCGGCAGCCTACGGCTGCGCCGCTGGCTTATCCCAGGGACGGAGTTCACGCGGAGGAATGTTTTCCAACTTGCTTCCAGCGGCCCGCGCCTTTTTTAACTCCGCATCCAATTCCGGATCGAACCACCAGGTGGAGAACACCTCGCGCCAATCGCCATACTTGGTGAACACCGTCTTGGGCCTGCCGAATTTATTCCACCAGATGACGCGCTCGCAAGGGAGATACCATTGCAACATGTAGGGATGTTCGTTGAACACCACACCGTCGAGTTCACGCAGCAGCACCGTCCGCTCTTTGACGTCGAAGTTCTTGTCGTACTTGGCAATAATCTCATCCGCCTCCTTGCTGTTGAACCCGGCAAAGTTGTTGCTGCCGCGGCTTTCGGCCATCTTTGAAGTCCAGTGGGCCCGCGGATCCGGAAACAACATGCCTGTCAAACCTCCGGGAGCAAACTGAAAGGTCCGCTCTTGCAGCGATTTCCAGAGGGCGGCGTCATCGACTTGCTTCAGGACAATCTCCACTCCCACCTTACGGCACGTTTCCTGATAGGCCGTGTAATACTTTAAAAAGCCAGGCTCATCGTAGGTGAGCGTGACGGTCAGTCGCTGCCCGTTGCGCATCAAAACGCCGTCGCTGTCGCGCTCCTTAAATCCCGCCTCACCCAATAGGGCCAGCGCCCGCTTGGGATCGTATTCGACCATCTTGTTATTGGGGTTTTCCGCATCGCCAGGATAGTAGGATTTCAGCGGCAGATATTCGTTGTAGGCGAATTTTTCGATCAGCTTTCTCCGGTCGAACATATGGGCCAAGGCCAGCCGCACACGCTTGTCGTCCAACGGCGCGTTGCGCATGTTGAAGACGTCCCCCTGCACGGTCGTTGGCGAGCGATTGAAAACCTTCTGAGCCACCAGATAGCCTTGGCGCACCTGCTCCAGCGGCGATGTTCCCTTATCCCCCACGACCTCCTCCACCCACCACTTGGCCGTGTTGACATTGTAAAAATCCAGCTCTCCCTTGCAGGCTTTGTCGAACGCCAGCCGACCGTCGCGAATCACGATGAAGCGAATCCGCGAAAAGTTATTCAATCCCTTGTTCGCTTCCTGCGAGTCTCCCCAGTAATCCTCGCGACGACTGACCGTCAGCCCAACATTCTTCTGAATGTCCGACTGGCGCACCACATAGGGACCGCTGGTGGCCGTGTAGCTGAAATTATATTTCTTGAGAAAATCGGCCCCTGTCATTCCTTTGATCTCGTGAGCCGGCAAGATCTTCATGGCGGTGAATGTCAGGAAGTTGCGCCAATGCTTCTCCTTGCAGGTCACTTCAAACATGTACTTGGAAATAATCTTCGGCTCGTCCATCACACTGATGACGACTTTGTTCATTGGATCGACGAGCGTGTCGTCCATGATCAAGCGATACGTCGCCGCTACGTCTTCCGCGACCACTGGTTTGCCGTCCGACCAGTGGGCCAGAGGATTGATCCGGAAGGTGAACTTCATCTTGTCTTCCGAGACCTTCCAGTGGCTGGCGAGACTGGGGATCGTTTCCAGCGTTTCCGGATGCATCCCGCAGAGCGATTCGTAGCACAGCCCCTCGATGATGGAATTGAGAAATGTGTTGTTGCCCGTGCCATAGACGCGCAGGTTTTCCGGCCACGAAGGGATATAGCTGACGATCAGCCCTCCTCGCTTGGCGCCTGCCGCTCCCAGCGGCCCAGGATTGGCGGTTTCCCAACCTTCTCCCTTAAAGCCAGGACCTCCCTGTTCGGCCGGAACGGAAGTATCGCCTTGCGGGAATTCCTTCTCTACGGTCGGCAGGGGCTCGGTCGAGACGAACTGCTCGACGGGGGGAGCTTCTTCGACTTTCGGAGTTGTGGCCGTCGGCTTGCTTGGGCTATCACTCGGCTTACTCGGCCCTCCGCAGCCAATGATAAAACCAACCAACGTCAGCAGAGTCAGCCAACAGACCCAGCACATGCCGGGGCCGAGGGGTAATTTGCCCCGGAGGGGAGGTTGCTTCGACGGGTTGTCCCGTGACGGGGGCGATCCAAACGACATCATCGGTGTTGATCCTCAGGCGGTGGGCCGGGGTTGGTACGAAAGAACTTAGGTTCTACGCACAACGGCTCGGGAGAGCCTAAGCGGCAGACCCCTTTCCGGGGCCAATCATACCGGTTTTGCGGGATGCCGACCATACTAGGCCGAAGCGACTGGCTGGGGCGGTTTAACCGCAGTGAGTGTCCCTGGGTGGCAGAGTGCCTGGGGAGAGTCCCGGGTGCAACTGCTGGTCGTGCCACTGCTTGAAGGACGCCACTGTCCGCTCCAAGAAACGTGCCTTATGATGCGTCCGCCAAGCAGTGCTGCCTTGAACTGCCCCAACACACTGCTTGGCAGTCGCATCATCCCGGATTGCAGCAACGGACTGGTATGGGCGACTTTCAAGCAGTGGCACCAGAGCCGTGCCCGCTTCTCGCTAGGCACTTTCCTCGGCGATCAATTCATCGATCAACCGCTCCGCGTCGGCGGCGCGGTGCGCCAGCCGGGTGGCCCACAGGGCGTGATAGGGGCCAGTGGCGTCGAACATCTCCGAAGCAAAGCAGGTCACGACGCTCGTGGCCACGGCATGATTCAATGCGCCGTTGGGGCTGGCACACTGCAATTGCTGGCTGAGCGCCGATCGCAGAGACGCCACGGCCATCACGAGCGAGGGTCGGCCCAACCCGGCCGCTTGTTGATGCTGAAGATCCTCGGCAAACTCCCGCGCCCGTTGCGGCTCGATAGCGAACTCGCAGACGTCGATATGTTGGAGCCCAGCACGCTTGAGCCCAGCCTTCAGGCTGCTTTCTTCTTTTTCCTCCAGCCTACCCCCTCCAGCCTCCAGCCTAACCACGGCTGCCAACCCCTGCTGCACATGCGCCACCAACAAATCAATCCACCGCGCCATCGACCGTCGCAAGCGATCCACGTCGGCTGCGTCCTGGTCCGCCAGCCAGCCACAACGGCCCGCCAAAATTCGCATGGCCCGATGCCGCGCCACCGTATGCCGACGCACCACCCGGCTTGCTGGAGACTTCACACCCGAGCCTTGTCCCGCCAACATCGCGTCGGCATGGGCAATCGCTCCCCAGACTCGAGCCAACGCCTCGCTGACCAGGATCTCCTCCAGCCACGCGCGGGCCTCCTTCACCGGCACAGTGTTCACAGACACAGTTTTCACAGACACTGCCGCGCCTCGCACCTGCCGCAGCCATCGCGTCCAATGTCGCTGGCGGCTAAACGCGGCAGCAGCATAGTCGTCCATGGCAGCGCCGGAAATCCGCGAGCCTCGGCTGATAGCCGCCGGTCCGCGAGCCGCCAGAACGGCCGCCAACTCGACCAATTCACGGGCCTGCATGTTCGAGGAAGATGCAACAGGAGAGGGAAAATTCATAGGCGGTGCGGAATCCCGAGAAGGAAAGCGGAAAAGCGTCTCTGCCCCCTTCTAAGGCAAACCGGGTGCCACCGGGCCGGAGGGAGAGCAATCTCGTGAACCCGCCACGCAAACGCTTGTGCCGCAAGCACTTGCCCCGCTTTCTTGAATCAACGGCCGACAAAGTGCAGATCGGCGAAGGTTGCCTTTTCGCAACATGGCGGGCCACTATGCC
>JAIOPX010000296.1 GCA_021413705.1 Planctomycetota bacterium
GTCAGACGCCTGCAGAAGCTCGGCTACGACGTGGAAATCCATCCGCATCATGCGGTTTAACCCAGTCTGAATTGAATTATGGGAGGCACATGGCGCTAAGGGTGCGCGCCGGAAGAGTTAATTTTCGGGGCAGTGGCACCATGAACATTGTCACGCTGCGCGTGACCTACGGCCTACAGTCTCCCACCTCCAGCCTGATTCCCCGTGCTATCCACAGCAGTCGGCTGTATCGTATAATGACATGGTGTCCGGCCAGCCTGCCTTTCAGGGTGGCCGGTTTTGGTTCGCAACCTCTCAACCCGCCGCAACTTACGCCATGTCCCCTCCCCTGCCCCGCACGCTGTTTGAAAAGATCTGGGATAACCACGTTGTCCACGACGAGCCAGGAAAGCAGACGATGCTCTATATCGATCTGCAACTGGTTCACGAAGTCACCAGTCCGCAAGCCTTTGAAGGGCTGCGGCTGGCGGGACGCAAGGTGCGGCGGCCGGAATTGACGGTGGCCACACCCGACCACAATGTGCCGACGAGCGATCGCGGGCTGCCGATCGCCGATCCGATCTCGCGCAAGCAGGTCGATACGCTCCGGGACAATTGCCGCGAGTTCGGCATCCGCATGTATGACTTGAACGATCCGCAGCAGGGAATCGTCCATATCATCGGTCCGGAACTCGGGCTGACGCAGCCGGGTATGACCATCGTGTGCGGCGATAGCCACACTTCGACGCATGGAGCGTTCGGCGCGCTGGCCTTTGGCATCGGCACCAGTGAAGTCGAGCATGTGCTAGCTACGCAGACATTGTTGCAGTTCAAGCCGCAGACGTGCGAGTTGCGCGTCGAAGGGGATCTGCCGGCGGGAGTGACGGCCAAGGATCTGGTGCTGTTCCTGATCGGCCGACTCACGGCGAGTGGCGGAACAGGGTATTGCCTGGAGTATACCGGCAGCGCGGTGCGCTCGCTGAGCATGGAGCAGCGGATGACCGTTTGCAACATGTCGATCGAGGCCGGAGCCAGAGCAGGCATGATCGCGCCGGATCAGACGACGTTCGACTATCTCCGCGGGCGCCCCTTTGCGCCGAAAGATTTTGATGCGGCGGTGGCCAAGTGGCGCGCGTTGCCCAGCGACCCGGGCGCGAAGTATGACCGCGTGGAATTGTACGCCGCGGCCGACATCGAACCGCAGGTGACTTGGGGCACGAACCCCGGCCAGGTGACTTCGGTCAGCCGGCGCGTGCCGGATCCGGCACAGTTTGAAACTGAGGATGAGCGGAAGGCCGCGGCGGCGGCGCTGACCTACATGGATCTCAAGGCAGGCACGCCGATCGAGGAGATTCAACTCAACCGGGTGTTCATCGGTTCGTGTACCAATGCGCGGATCGAAGACCTGCGGGCCGCGGCGGCAGTCGTGCGTGGGCATCATGTGAGCGAGAAGGTGGGGGCGATGGTGGTGCCGGGCAGCGGCCAGGTGAAGCGGCAGGCCGAGCAGGAAGGGCTCGATCGCGTGTTCCGCGAGGCTGGCTTCGATTGGCGCGAAGCCGGTTGTAGCATGTGCCTGGCGATGAACCCCGACCGGCTGGAGCCGGGCGAGCGCTGCGCATCGACCAGCAATCGCAATTTCGAAGGCCGCCAGGGCAAGGGCGGACGCACTCACCTCGTCTCGCCCGCGATGGCGGCGGCGGCGGCGATTGCAGGGCATTTTGTGGATATTCGCGGTTGGAAGTATATTTAGATTTAGGTTGAAAAGGAATACGTAGTATTGAGGGGCAGCCATGCCGCGAATGTATCGTTCGATGTTTAAAGATGGAGACAAGCCGCAAACGGGAGAAGGAAAGAATACTTTAGGTGTTCGCCTCGGGCCTGTTCCGCCAAACGATATTACACCAGATGCCGATGGGAATGTTGAACCGGAAAAAGGTGGCATGTCAGTGGCGCCCAGATGGCAGAAAATCAGAATTCATTTGATACCGAAACGATTCTGTTCGTTAGTTCCTGGAGCAAGGGGAAGCAACAAATTACACCTTTGGGAACATGGAATCGGAGACTTTGAGGGAGGATTCATAGCCAACGGACTGTCGCTTACTATCACAAGTGTGGATCATGGTGTAGTTGAGCCATCGCATAAAATGAAATCGGAATCCTATTTGAGTGCTTTGGCGGCCACGCAATCTGATTGGCGTGAGATAGGAGAGTGAACCTTGTTTCGCGACAACCCACATTATGTTGAATACGTGAAGCTGCTAATTGCGCTTCACAAGCTAATGCAGCGAGGCGAGTGCGATTCGCTTGAAGCAGATGAGATTCGAGATCAGATGGATGTGCCATGGTATGCCATGAATCATCCGGAGATCGAACGGACCGGGGAGTTGTCAGCAGATTTGGCTACCTTGGAGCCTGACTCACCATTCAAACATCCCGACGGTGCGGGCGTTTTGACAGATTCTATGCGGCAGGCACTGGATGCTTTCCTCACGGCTGACGATTGGCCGGCTATTTTGCGACTGTTAAGAGAGCGAGCTCCCGAGATTGCGTTTGACACGGCAACTTTCTTGCGAGGTCAGGGTTGGGTTCAGTTAGGTGAAAACGAGGCTGGTTTACGATTTCTTGAGTTTCCGACGCAGGGTAATCCGAGTGTGGCGTGTGCCATTCTGCGCCCGCTCCTCAATACGGCAATTCCAGTTGATGTCAGGACAAGTACATGAAAGCCTTCACAACTCACACCGGCACTGTCGCGGCCATGGACCGGGCCAATGTCGATACCGATCAGATCATTCCCAAGCAGTTCCTCAAGCGGATTGAGCGGACGGGGTTTGGGCAGTTTCTGTTCTTCGACTGGCGGTTTTTGGCCGATGGCTCGCCCGATCCGGCTTTTGAACTGAACCAGCCGCTGGCCGCCGGAGCAAGCGTGCTATTGGCACGGCGTAACTTTGGCAGCGGGTCGAGTAGGGAACATGCACCCTGGGCGTTGGACGACTATGGATTCCGCGTGGTTATCGCCCCCAGCTTTGCCGATATTTTTTACAACAACTGCTTCAAGAACGGCATGTTGCCGATCGTGTTGACCGATGAGCAAGTAGAGGAATTGTTTCAGCGGGCGACCCGCTTTGCGCCGTATCAATTGCATGTAGACCTGAAATCGCAAACGATCACGGACGACCATGGATTGAAATTGTCGTTCGAGGTGCAGCCGTTCCGGCGTCATTGTTTGCTCAATGGCCTGGATGACATCGGACTGACGTTGGCGCATGAGGAGAAAATTACGGCGTTTGAAACTCAGCGAGGACTAGAAACGGTTGCTGATACATAGTACTCATCACGCTCCGCGAGATGCAGGCTTCACGCGGAGCGTGAAGGGTACTTTTCACTTCTTTGCGAACCAAGGGGAACGGTAGCATGAAGTCGAGGTCGTTTATTGCATTGGCATTGCTGGCTGTTTGGAGCGTCACGGATGTAACGTCGGCCGAGGAACCGGCGGCGGCGAAGGTCAGCACGGTCGTAGCGGGGCTCGACAATCCAGTTGGCATGGCCGTCCAACCTGGCAGCGGCGCCGTGTTTGTTGCCGAAAGCGGAGCGGGGCGTATCGTGCGGCTCAATTCTAGTGAGGCCGTCGAAGTGATCGGGGGATTGCCGACGGCAGAAGTTGGCTCCGGCGGGCAGACTTTGAAACTTGGTCCGTTGGGATTGGCCTTTGCGGATCGCAGCCTTTTGGCAGTGGGAGCCACGGCCGAAACGGCGGACAAGACGCCGATTCGTGTCTATGACATCTCAACTTCCGCCGACAAGCTGACTGCCGACAAGTTCAAGCATGGCATTGCCCTGGCTCCGGGCGATGACAAAAAGTCCACGGCTGTCGGCAATATCTACGGTCTCGCGGCTGACGGCGCCGGGCACTTGATGGTTGCCAGTAGCGACGCCGATCATGCCGATCGCGGTTGGCTCGGGCAACTCGACGTGGCTGAAGATCGTGCGGGCGCGATCAAACCGGTGCTGGGTACGGGAACCGAACAGCCGCGCGCTGTGACAGTGAGCCCGCGCGGCGAATGGGTCACGGCTCAGGTCGCCACCGCCGATCAGCCGGGTCGAAGCTTGCTGAAGTTTTACGATCCGCAAACGAAAAAAGAACTGCTGCGGCTCGATACGGGCCTGCGCGGAATCTCAGGAGTGGCCTATAGCCCGCGAACGGGGTGGCTCTATGTGACTGCTGCGGGAAATGAAAAGGGAGAGGATGGCGGAGTATATCGGCTCGACCGGGCACTGGTCGACGGCAAGCCGGGCGTGAAGGCAGTATTGGTGACCAAGCTCGAGCGACCATCGGGGCTCGTGTTTGCGCCTAATGGCGCGCTGTATGTCGCCTTGCTTGGAAAGACGGATGCGGCAGCCAAGGAAAAGCCTGGCAGTGTGGTGCGGCTCACGGGGAGGTTGTAGCAGGCACGACGAATTTCAGGAGGACATGCCCACGCGTTCGTGGATATGCGATTTGCTTAGAGACCTGGGAATGACTCTGTTACTTAGGCTGGCTTTAGCGTGGGCATGGCACCCAAGTCATGCTTGCAACACGACGAACAATTACTTGGGCATCGGCTCGGGTTGGATGCTTTGGATGGTGGCCTTGGGATAGGCCGAGCGATCGGCGCCTAGGCCGACGGTGGGAGCAACCTCAACGGCTGTGCTGAGTGGCGCTGCGGGAGCGTCTTTCGCGGCCGGAGCATCGGACGGCTTGGGCGGTTGTTGTGCCAGACGTGTCTCGCGATCTTGCTGGGTTCGCGCGGCAACTGTCTCAGCGGTGTTGAACTGAATACCTTGTGCAACCCAGATTTTTTCCGGTGGCAACTTGCCGCTGCGGCTGAGTCGGTTGAGTTGGTTCAAGCGGATTTCGTCGCCGGCAAACTTGGTTGAGGCGTGAATGGTTCCCTGCTCAAACGGGCCGATGCCCAAGACCCAGGTGTCTTTGACGGTGCTGGCGACGCGGGAGTTGCCTGATTGCCAGAGCGGGATGCCTGATTGACGGTGATAGGCAAACAGCGCGACCTTGGCGACGCCTTGTTGATCGGTCTTTTTGGCGATGGGTATTTCGGGGATGCGGTTGGGAACGCCGGGAACGGGGCCCCCCTGCGGCAGGTCAGTCGATGGCATGCCGTAGAGCACGTCGTGGCGCGAAGTGCCGACGACGCCCGCTCGGGCTTCGACCACGTAGTCGGCCTCTTCTGCTTTCTCTTTGAGGATGCAGCCACTGGCCATCATGTGTTGACGCAGCACGCTTACAGTATAATTTTCATCGACGGTATCTTTCAGCGGAGCGCGATCCAGGAAAACTTTTTGACCGGCCAGCGGGCGAAGGTCGATCTTGCTGACCGCGCGATCGATGGCATCTGAAAGCAACATCTGTTCGGTCGCCGTTCGCTTGGTATCGCTCCAGTGCGTTGTGCCGCAGCCGAACACCAGCGGGCCGACCAATGCGACGAGCGAAACAACAAGCCAGAGACGTGGCTGCGGCGCCTTCAACGGAGCGTCCTCAGTCAGGGTGCGAAGGTATCAATCCGATAGCGGCGCGCGATGTTGTCGCCGGCCCACGTTGGAATAGGGCCGAAGGCAATCGCCATCGGCTTAGTGGGGCCGCGGATTGTAGCCACCATGCTGGGGGGCGGCAACGCCGGTTTGGCAGGGTTGCCATCGTCGCTACGATAGCGATTGTGAAGGCGCTGCGTCGCCGAAGTCGTGAGACTTCGGTCCTCCTGGGCATCCGAACTCTCACGAGTCTGGCTACATCAGGCATCCTGCTAGCGGCTGATAGGCTTCACGTCGCCATACCGCGATGCCGGCTTGGGAGCCCGCTCTGCCGTATGGGCGGCGGCCTCGGTCGCGCCGCTCTGGTAGAACAGCGTTGTCTCTTCGCCGATGAGTTGCGTGCCGAGCGTGCGGCAGCGGACTTCGGCTCGGAAGACATGATTGCCGGGCTTGGTGGCCTTGGCGGAGATTTTCAGAACGACTTCACTTCCGGCTGCCAAAGACTTGATCGGCTCGAACACAACCTGCCCGGCGCCGACGCGGCCGTTGCCACCGTTGGCGCGAGTGGGCTCCAGGCCCTCGGAGAAAAATCCGACCGTCTCAACTCCGTTGGCGCTGGTCGTGCCGCGATTGCGAATGCGGATCTCATAGACCGCTTCGTCGCCCACGGCCACCGGTCCGCTGGGATCGCTGACCTCGAGCTTCAGATCGGCCAGGGCTTCGACGTTGGTTGTTGCAGAACCGGTTTCGGCCAGATCGCCCGCCGCTTCGGCGGTAACACGAAGCTGGTTTGCCCCCGCCGTCTGCAACATGGTGCTGACTTGGAGCACCTGTTGCTGGCCTGGAGCCAAAGTGTCGAGCTTCCAGGTCACTTTCGTGCCATCGGAAGAAACCGTGCCACCGGCCGAGGGTTCGGCGTTCTGTGCGCCCGACGGCAGCGTGGCTTCAATCGAAAGCTTCTGCGCCGTCGCGTCGCCAGGATTGGTCACTTGAATCGTGTAGTTGCACGGCGTGCCTGCATACTTCATGGGAGGCGATGTCACGTCTATTTTCAAACCGGCGCGGCGGACCAGCACCTCTTCCACGGCTTCGGACTTCAGGCCATTGTCGGCCGTGGCCGTGGCGTTGATCTTGATGGTGCCGGCGCGACGGGCCGTGAGTTCGATCTCCAACACCTTGCTTTGGCCTGCTGCGATGGTGCCGATCGTTTGTGACGCTGCCGGTTGCGTTCCGCCGTCGATGGGCATCAATTGAATGCCCACTTGCTCGGCGTCGCCGGTGCCGGGGTTCGAGATCGTCAGGCGATAGGTTTTGGTATCGCCAAATTGCACGTCCCGTGGGCCGGAAATGGCCAGTTCCAATTTCGGTTCGAGCACATCGATCGCGGTTTCCGACGTGGAGGGGGCCGCGGTCCAGGAGACGCCTAGATTGAATCGCTGGCTGCGGCGCATCACGAGCTGCAGATCCAATTCGTCGATGCCTCTCCCGTCGAGCGAGGCAAGCTGCCACTGCACCGTGGAACCACCTTGGTTCTTCTCCGGCGGATGAACTGTCCCTCGCGTCGGCTGTGTGGCGACTACCTCCGCCCAGTCTGGCAATTGGATTTGCACCAATACACCTTCGGCTGAGACTTCGCCCATATTCTGCACGCGGACTTTGTAGGTGGCCGGCTTGCCCAGGATCGTCGTTTGCGGGCCAACGGTTTCGGTTCGCAGCAGTGGACCCTTTCGCGCAAATAGCACGCCATTGGCATCGCTTTCAGCCGTGCTGGCCTTAGCGGGCTTGGACGCTGGAGGTGCCGCGGTAGTTTTATGCTCAGCCGGAGTCGGTTCGACATTAGCCTCCCGGGCCTCCTCGGTTTTTTCTGGCGTTGGAGCCACTGCTGCTCGACGACGACTGCTTTGTGCGGGTGCCGCTGCCGGCTGTTCGACCAGCGCCGACCGACGGCGGGAACTGTCGTTATTCTCGATGGGCTCGGCGGCCTCCGGTTCTGGTTGGACACGGCGCGTAGTCTTGGCTGGCGCTGCTTCACTGCTATTGTCTGACTCTTCAACCGCGGCATGACGACTGCGTTGCGGCGTAGTACGCTCTCCTCGCGAAGCCGACGATCGCGTGGCGGGCTTGCGCGGCGAAGTGGCATTGTCGCTTCCCTCACCCACGATGTTGCGGCGGATCGACTCCAGTCTGTCTGCCAGCGGCGTGCTGCGCTCCGAGGTCTCTGCAGCCGTCAATCGGGCGGCCAACGTCATGGAGCAAATGGTCAGAAGCGTGCAGCGGATAGCTGTCTTGATCATCGCGGCGTCCTGCCAGCAAGAGTAGAAATGGTGGAAGAGTTCAATGTCTTGTCACACACTATCGACTCTTCCGGCTGGAGGGGTTTAGTAGACTCTGGAAGATTTAACGCGCAGGGGGAGATTTCCGGTGATACCGGCGATGGTGGCGACAGCGAGAATGCTGCTAGAGAGTTGGGCCAAAGCCATTTCGAATGCTAGCAGCCTCTTGCTTTGCTGTTGCCACTTCGGCAGCGATAGCATCGCTCCGGCAATTCAAGCACGACGACGCCAGATGCGAACCCCGAGCCCTAGGATTCCGATGCCCAGTAGAGTTAAAGTGGATGGTTCGGGGACCGCAGCCGCAGTCACGTTGCCCGTTAAGTTAAGGGTCAAAGTGTGGCCCTCGGCCCCAGCCAAATCGTGCTGGTCGAACATGTTAAAGGTGTAAGTGACGGAAAACGTGCCCGGCGTGGAGGTCAGCAACCGGGCGATATAGTCGGTTGAATTGTCGCCGGCGTTCATATCACTGAATGGGCCGGCGCCCGGCAGCGTAAAGCCCTGACCCCCGCCTGTGATCGAGTCGAGAGTCAGTTTGGCTGTGAATGCTGGGAGCAGGCCCGTCAACTCGGCAAAAATATCAAAGAAGCTGTCGATTTGCCCACCACCGGCACCTTGCAGTACGGTTCCAAAGTCGATCGACAGAGTCTGGTCGTTATTGTCGAGAGCTTGCGAAAAGGCGCCTCCTATACCCTGGCCACGGAACTCTCCCTTCGAGTGTTCCAGGATGGTGCCAGTGACATTGAAATTGTAGAGACTTTCATCGGCGTCGGTGTTAAAGACATTCACAGTCCGGGTAAAGGTTCCTACATTGCTCGTCGCCATTTGGACGCCCAGCGGCGCGCTCCCTCCACCAGCGATGCCTTTGATGGTTCCCGTAAGCGTGGGTAGAGGCGTGGAAATGGTGAAGGGGATGGCGCCCCCCGTGATCGTTGCCGGCGTGGTGAAGACGATATCCGCCGCCGCCGTATCCTGAACCGTAAAAGTGCGAGTCACGGCTGGCGCGCCTTTGATAACCATGCCGAAATTGGTGTGATCGTTCACATCTGGCGTGATATCTTCATCCGCAATGTTGTTGCTGTTGCCTTGGATGTTGATCTCCGAAACCATCTCCACTTTCGTTCCGTTCATGATGGCAAGGATATTGGCATCTTCCGCGGTGTTGAAGATCGCCACATCGTCGATGGGCCCCTCCCAACTCGTGAAGTTTTGGTTTTTGCCGCCAATCAGCAGGTTCGTAAAGCTGGGAAAGTTTGGGGCGCCACTGATCGTTTGAACGGTCTTCGCTACACCATCCACATAGGGTCTCACCGTGCCTACACCCGCATTGATGCTGTAAGCGAAGGCGTAATGGTGCCAGTTCAGGTCGGCGGTGCCGGTGCCTCCTTCTTTGAATCCCAGCGGCTTTCTCCAGGCGGTGTCAGCGTCGGACCACATATACATCTGGTCGGCGCCCACGTTGGAGCCCTGAATAAACCACTGACGCGCCGCTCCATTGGCATCATTCGTAAACAGAAGCGCGTAAGGGTAGAAGCCGATGAAGTCTGCCTTGGCCCAAAAGGCGATGGTCAGCGTATTGGTGAGCCCAAGGCTGGCAGGCGTTACGGGCACAACCACGCGATCTGAAAAGCCACTAAAATCGACGGCCTTATCGGCGGCACCACCAGTGTTGCCAGGCGCCCAAACCGAGGGGATCCCTTGCACGCCGAAGTTGAAGGTACCCGTATTGCTCGCCGCGGAGTAGTCGTTGGTGGCTGTGCCGGTGTTCTCGTCGAAACTCCAATAACCCACCAGGGCGGCAATACTTGCACTCGGCGAAATCCAACTGAACACCATCAGCCCGCACACAACCATTGCAAGGCATCGCATCGATCGGACGATCCGATGTTCAGCCCCGCCCAGTTCACCGTGTAGTGGCGCAGGCAATAAGTTGCCAGTGAGAATAATACGATTCATTGACCGTCCTCCAGCTAAATTGCCTCGCGCAACTTTCGCCACCCGGAGTCGTTCCGGCCGGCAATCAGACGCAAAGGTTCTTTCGATTCACCCTGGTGGTGCAGGCCACAAGGCCAGCTAACTACTGGTGCAATTCAAAACACCTTTTTGTCGCAAGTTGCATTGGGAATTGGAGATCACTTGCCGCCACTTTCAACCGAACTTCTGCGGAGTCGCAGTTTCGAACTTTCAACGAAAAAAGCTGTCGGGAATCTCTTGGGAATGCTCGGTCGTAGAACGAGGAGCCTAAGAGACACCAGACAGCTTTTCTTTACAGAAGCGTTTCTCGGGGGATTAGTTATCTGACCAGTTTGTGTTCAGGACGGTTTTGGGGTCAATTCCGTCGAGTACCGAATTGCATTGTAACAAGCAGCACATTGTTTTGCAGGACAAATTACTGCCTATTTGGGACATGTTGGCCGCAGAAAATAGCCGAGGAACGGCGACTGTCACGGCAACACCAACTTTTGCCCAATCTTGACGGGGGTCGGTGGTAGAATTTGCTTAACAGGCTTGCGCGTGCCGTCGGGGAACACCTCATAGATAAAACCCCCTTCAGCTTCCAACACGCTGCTACCCGAAGCCAAAGCCTGCCAGTAGGCTTGCTTCAGCGCAATGTCAGTCAGTTCGGGGACTTGATCTTCGAGCCGCTTAAGAGTTTCTTCATCAAGAGTCATGGTCATGCGGACTCCGCCGGACGTGGGGCACTTCTATTATACCATCCGCATGCGATCGGCACTTCTTCGGTCGCATCCGACATTACGAACAAACCGTCGCCGGCTCGACCGCCCGGGTGACTTGAAACCCTAGCTCCTCGATCATGCGATAGTCTTCCTTCGCCGGTTGGCCAGCCGTAGTGAGATAATCACCGATAAAGACCGAGTTGGCCGCATAAAGGGCCAGAGGCTGAAGTGTGCCGAGGTGCATTTCGCGACCGCCGCCGATCCGCAGCTCGCTGGCCGGATTGACCAGCCGGAACATCGCCAGCGCTTTGAGGCAGTAGCGCGGGTCGAGGTCGTCTCGCCCTGCCAGCGGCGTGCCGTCGATCGGATTGAGGAAGTTGATGGGAATCGATTCGGCCTCCAGTTCACGCAACTCGAAGGCCATACGGACCAGATCGATCGTGCGTTCACCCATGCCAATGATGCCGCCGCTGCAGATCTCCAGACCTGCATTGCGCACCGCTCGCAGCGTATCGAGCCGGTCTTGATAGGTATGTGTCGAGCAAATCTGCGGATAGTGCTCTTCGCTCGTATTGAGATTGTGATTGACCCGATCGACACCGCACTCCTTCAACCTCTCGGCCTGATCCGGCGTCAGCAAACCCATGCAGGCGCATATCTTCAGGTCATACGCTTGCTTGATCCTGGGCACGATGTCGGTCATGGCTCGCATCTCAGCGTCCGTCGGGCCGCGACCGGCCAGCACGATACAATAGGTGCGGCTCTGCTGCTCGTGGGCCACGCGGGCCCCTTCCAGCAGTTTTTCGGCGCTCATCATCCGATAGCGCTGAATCGGCGCATCCGAAACCTTCGACTGACTGCAATAGCCGCAGTCCTCGGGGCAAAGGCCGCTCTTGGCATTGACCAGGAAATAGAGCTGTACGCTCTTACCAAAGTGCTGCCGGCGGACACGAAACGTCGCCGCCAACAGGCTCAGTAACTCGTCGTCAGGGCACGCCAACACACTCAGTGCTTCGGCCTCGGTCAGCCGATGGCCGGCAAGGACGGAACTCGCCAGAGCATCCCATTTTTCCGCGGCTCCCTGTTGCGTGTCTGCCAACGATGCATTGCTGTCGATCATGCTTCCCTCGCGTTCCCGGTAGAACCGGCACAAATCTGGCGGCCGGCAAGGTGTTTTCGCGTATTAGTATCGCTGTCGTGAGGGCTATTTCGCAAGGCCGTATGGTCGCCGGCCGTGATATTCCGCTTGGCAGATGCTCAGCAGCACGTCACAATAAAGTTTCCTCAGTCCGCACTCCTCCCACAGTCCGTGCAGGGAGTTCCCGCGGCAGAACGATCGGTAGCCTGGCATGTCCGCACGATACTTGATCCGCGTTGGCGTCATGGGGCGCGTCGGCCGTTTTGATACTGCCGATTCCAGCCGCTATAGGCGCGGAGCCGACGTGGTCGTTCGCACGGTCCGCGGCCTGGAACTGGGCAAAGTGCTCGCGACCGACGATGTGCTGGCAACCGCCGGGGCCATGGAGGGCTATCAAGAACCTGACGGCACCGTCCTGAGGCGCTTAACCGTCGAAGATCGTCTCCTGGGCCAGCGCTTGGAACGCGACCGCCACGAAGCCTACAACGCCTGCGCCGCCCGGCTCACGCAGCGAGGCGATCCGGCAATGCTGATCGATGTTGAGCATTTGTTCGACGGTCAGTCCCTCTACTTCTATTTCCTGGGGGACGTTAGCCCAGCCACCGAGGAATTGACCGCCGAACTGGCCGAACTCTACTCGGCCGCGGTCAAGTTCGACCAATTCACCGAATCGCTCGTCAACGGCTGCGGCCCCAATTGCGGCACAGCGGAAGCCGAAGGAGGAGGCTGCGGCACTTCTTGCGTCTCCTGCGCCGTGGCGGGTGCGTGTGGGACGAAGAAGCGGTAATCGCGGGTCAAACAGAGTGCAATCAGCACTACTGCTTCATCACCAAAACCGGGCAGTGGGCCAGGCGGACGACGCGCTCGGCCACGGAGCCGATCAGCAAGCGGCGAATGCCCGTGCGCCCGTGGGAGGGCATGATGATGAGTTCGGCATTTTGTTCTTGGGCGTAATCGGCAATCTCGTGACCGGGATCGCCAATGGTTATCTCGACCTTTACGCCTCGATAGCGCTCGTCGGAGAGTCGTTGGCGTAATGCATCTTCTGCATGGGAGCGGCGGCTTTCGTCGTCGACCGGCTCCCACACCACGCCAGGGTCGGCCACGGTCAGCAGCGGCAGTACATGGATAACGTGAATCTGCGAGGGACTGGCAACCAGCTCCAGGGCAGTATCGACGGCGGAGAGCGAATCGTCCGAGAAGTCAATCGGAACGACTACATCCTTCTTGGGCAACCAAGGCATAAATAATCTCCTTTATCTAGCCATATTTTTACACACTAAATGATTTCATGTCAACGCTTTACGTCAAATCGAAGTCTTCGCAAGAACATTATTTACATAGATCCTTGTCAAAAATCGG
>JAIOPX010000297.1 GCA_021413705.1 Planctomycetota bacterium
CGATCGCGGGCTTCCCGCATGAAGGCCGTCAGGGCGAACGTGTCGCAGAGGAGGTGATTGGTAAAGGCCAGTGTATTCATGCCGCGCGACATGACCACGCCACCGCTATAGGTAGCGGCGTCGGCGGCGTTCTGCATCTGCACCTTATTGTTCACTTCACGGCCGACATTCATCACCATGCCCAGCAGCATGGCCATCAACAACACGGCAAAGACCGAGAGGATGCTGATCGTTCCCCCTTCGTCTCTATGCAAATCCAACGGCCGACGGAAAGCGCTTCCCCACAAGCGCGCACCACTCCCCTTCAGCATTCGGGATCGCTCACTGGCACCTGATCCCTGAATCCTGACCCCTGGCTTACAGCGGTAATCCTGTGGTGAGATGGTCATAGCGAAGCATCGGTTTTTGCCCCTCATTGCTCATCGTGGCTGATGCGCGGACCGGCCAGATGAGGGTGTTATTTCGCTCTGTGATCGGCGTCACGGTAATATCCGCCGGCGGAGTTTCTTGGAAGTAGCGGGCCAGCATTCGCCCCGGCCCAGGTAGCAGGGCCATATTGTGCGTCACGGTAACAGTGATCGAATCCTTGTATCCAATCTCATTCGGATAGAACTGGCCGATATCCGGCGGAACATCCCAGGGGATCAATTCCGGCTCGACCGAGGGATGGAAAACTCGAATATCTACCGCCGTGTTTTGCAGGCTATAGGCCAGCTTGTTGGCTAGGCGGCGGCTGATGGAGGAATCACCCTGGCTGGCCGGCACGAGTGAAGCATAAGCCCGTTCGATGGCGTCGATGGCGACATTACCCAAGTGGCCCCGATCCGAGCCATCGGGCGTATCCCGCGAAGGAGCTATCGACATCAGCGCCTGGGCAGCCGCCATCTGAACGCGAAACGCTTTGTTGCTGCCGGGTGTGACGCGATAGTATGTCCCATCGGCGGCGGGATCCTGTTGGCCGTCGAGGACAAGATCGCGAATTTCATTGCTTCCTTCGTCGCCATCGACCATGGTGGCCGGAATCCAAACCACGGCCGAGCGAACGGCCGCCACGGCAGCGTATTGAACATAAATGCGGGCGATCATCATCTGGCTGACTTGCACGATGCCCATCAGAATCATGATGAACAGCGGCAGCGCCAGAATGAAACTCAGGCTCTGCACGCTTCCCCCTTGGTCGCGGTGCAACAGCCGAAGCCGAGCGAGATTGAGCTGCGCGCCGCAGAGGCCCACGAGGATCCTGAGAACCAACAAAAGTGCGGCGATCGTCACCAATCCTGGCCAGCAGAGTTCAGTCGTCGATTGCGGCATGATGGGCGTACTCGCTACAGAATCCGCAACGGTCCCAATAAGTTAAAGCGGACCAAAATCAGCGCCAATAAGGCGCTCGGAGCCAAGTCCAACATCGTCTTCAGCGGGCTACCTGGAGGGGATGCTAATTGAGACATATCTCGCAAACGGATAGCACGGGAGAATCGCAACCAGGTCTGACGCACCAACTGCCAAGCCCCAAACCGCCAAATCAACAGGATGATGGCAATTGCCGCGGCGATAACAAACGTCCAGAGGAGCACTTCAATCCCCTCCCTTGGTCCCAAAAACGCCCCGATCATGGCCATCAACTTCACATCTCCACCACGAAGATGGAAGAAGACAAAGCAAACGACCAGAATCCCGCCACACGCCAGCCATCCCAACAGACTGGGCCACAGCCCAATCCAACCGACCACCCGCTGCACCTGCTCACTGGCCCAACCTTGACGCTCGACCAGACTGCCGAACGCATTGATCAGCAGTGCAATCACCATGCCTGGGTAGGTTGTCGCGTTATAAATCATCCTCCAGCGCAGGTCTGTATAAGCAGCTACCGCCACAAACGCCAGCAAGAGTCCCAACGAGAGAGTCAGCCCGGCGCGGTCGAACATGTTTGGGTCCGGCCGGTGAAGACTCTACTGTTGTGGAACGTCAATGCCAACTTCGCCAGCGCCTTGGATGAAATAGTTTTTGATCGCCGGCCAGCCGAACTTCACCAGGAAGATCAACACTGGCAAGGCGATGACCCCGATAATCAGGATCGTCTCCAAGCTCACCGCGCCTTGTTCATCGTTATGGATTCGCTTCAGCAGCTTCCACAGCGACGGAGTTTCAACTTTCATAGTTTCCTCTCCAAGTAGGTCAGGCTATTGCCTGACGTAAATATCCCCTCAAATGATTGGCCCCTCACATGAACGGCCACGAGACTAACGTGCAATTCATCTCATAAACGCGACTGATAATTCTGGGCGCCAGCCACATGACCAAAGCCGCCATCGGCATCACGACGCCCAGGATCAATGCGTAGTCCAGCATTGCCGCACCCCGCCGCGATCTTCGCCTGCGCGCGTAGCTGAAGTCGTAAGACTTCAGTTTTTTAGCGTCCCCAGTCTGAAGTCTCACGACTTCAGCTACCAATGTATTCTTCACTTTTCACCCTGCTGAGACCATAGGGCGGCACTGTGGCGAATATATTCGTCGAGCCCTTGTTCCGCGGCTTCCGTCGCAAATTTGGGACGAATGCCGGTCGGCGCCAGTTCCGCGTCCAGCATCCCATCGTCCTTTTTTCCCCGAAGTTGGCAGACAAACAAGTCCTGCAATTGATACTGGTTATTTTCGTCCAGGCCGAATGCCTCGGAGATCCGAGTAACTTTACGCGACCCATCTTCGGAGAACCGCGAAAGCTGGACCACCAAGTTGATGGCTGAAGCCACCTGCGCTCGGGCCACGTAAATTGGTATTTCCACATCCGACATCAGCGACAATGTCTCCATGCGGATCAGAGCATCGCGGGCCGTATTGGCATGGACGGTCGAAAGGCTGCCGGCGTGCCCGCTGATCATCGACTGGATCAAGTCGAGCGCTTCGCCGGAGCGAACCTCACCCACGATGATCCGGTCGGGACGCATCCGGAGCGAATTGATAAACAGTTGCCGCACCGAAAGTCCGCCCCGGCCGAACGAATCGGGCTGCTGAGCTTCCAAGTAAACGCAATGTTGTTGATGCAGTCGCAATTCCGACGTGTCTTCAATAACGATGATCCGCTCTTCCTCTGGA
Organism: Planctomycetota bacterium; assembly: GCA_021413705.1. Lineage (GTDB taxonomy): Bacteria > Planctomycetota > Planctomycetia > Pirellulales > UBA7805 > JAIOPX01. Next base: position 3,091 of record JAIOPX010000297.1, read on the forward strand.
ATGGCGGCCGTTAGCGCCCCGAGGAAAACCGTTTTGCCCGTACCGGTACCCCCGGAAACCAGAATGTTTTTGCGCAAACGAACGCAAATCTCCAGAAACTCCCGGGCCTGCGGCGAAAGACTGCCAAACCGCACCAAATCCTGCATCGAGAGTGCGTTGCGGGAGAACTTGCGGATGGTCAGGCAGGTGCCACGGCGAGAACTGGGAGGAATAATCGCATTAACGCGCGACCCGTTGGGAAGCCGGGCATCGAGCACTGGCCGGTCGGCATCGATCTCGCGTCCCACCCATTGGGCGATGTTGTGGACAGCGGAGAGCAGGGCGTCCTCGCTGGCAAATTGGATGTTCGTGGTCTCAATCCGGCCTCGCCGCTCAACAAATATCTCAGCGTGGCCGTTGACCATGATTTCAGTCACGGTGTCGTCCTGCAGCAGTTCGCCGATGGGGGCCAGGAAGTATTCAACACTGGCCTCAAAAATCGCTTCGCGAGACATAGTTTAGCGGGCGAGCAACGCTCGCCGTTTTCTCCTTGGCTCTGTTCCGCCGACCTATAGGCTCCGCACGAAAAACGTGGGGCGGTTCCCCACCGCTAAACATGCGCAAACTGTTCCCTGACAAGACCTTCCATCAATCTATCCTCACCTCGGAGGGTCGATTCGTCAAGACTTCCTCCGGGGTGCCGGGGTATTCTGGACACCCACGATCGAATCAATTAAACCCCTGTAAACCGCGATCGGACCGCGAGTTAGGTAAAAAGAGGTACTCCGGCATGGCATCCTTCTTCCAGCACAATGTCCTGAGAATAAAGCGGTTGCCACGCCAGTTGTTGGGCATCAATCCGTTCACCGGCGACAGCATGCCGACCCGGGTACCCATCTTCAGTCCAGGATCGGGCAGGCCGACCTTGCCGTTTCCCCATCCGTGGAACTTCAGCCAGCCCATCAGTATCCTGGAAACCTATTTTTGGGGGGCCGACAGCGAGCAAGGGGCGGGCAAGCACAATCGCTACCTGGATGTGCCGGGGTTTGCACCGGTACTTGTTACGCGCGATCCGGGGATGATTCGGGCCATCACGACGGAAACGGGGGACCGTGAGGGTCAATTCGACCGCGATCCGCTCCCATCCGCCGGCATTGCCCGAGCGACTGGAAAGGACACGCTCCTGTATGCCAATGGCCCCTCCTGGAAAATGCAACGAAAACTAGCAGCCTCTCCGTTTGGAAAAACCACACTCTTTCAACCCGAAAAATTTCAAGAGTTTGCGGCAACCTTCAGGCATACCATTGCCCAGCGCCTCAGCGCACTGCGAGACCACCTGGCAGGCAGCGGGCGGCAGACCTTGCGGATTCAACTTGAGCCAGAGATCAAAGCCGTGATGCTGGAGATGTTGACCAACAACTTCTTCGGCGCGGGTATCGCCTATGAGGAAATTCGAACTCGATACGTTCCAGCGCTGGAGCGGGTAATCGACTATATTGTGCGCGATACGGTGCTCAACAAACTGGGCATCCCCGTGCGAAAGTTCCCCAACCTCACCAGCGGCATGGCTCAAGCCAAGCAGCACTACGCCAGGTTCGACCACTTGACCGATCTCGTCCTGGATGCGCGGAAGGATGGGAAAGGGCTATGGAAGCAATTCAAGTCCGACGCCCCGGACGAGGCATTGCGCAGCAATATCAAGGTGTTCCTGGCGGGCGCCCTCGAGGCCACCACATCCTATGCGAGTTGGGCAATATCTCACCTGGCGAGAAATCTTCAGGCTCAGGATCTTGTCTATCAGGAGGTCAAAGATATTGATGAGTACACGCCTGAGACACTGGACAGTGCAAAATACTTTGGCCAGGTTCTGGACGAAACACTGCGACTGACTCCCTCTCTCTATTTTCTTCCTCGTAAGGCGACTGCCGACACCTGGATAGCAACAAGCGATGGTCGGAGAATGTTCATTCCCCAGGGAACTCATATTCTTTTGGATATCTGGCATGCCAACCGCCACGAAGATCATTGGGGCATTACGCCCACAGGCTTTCCTGCAATCGACTTCGCCCCCGAGCGGTGGGCAGAAATGGCCAAGCGTGGCTTGGCTACAAAAGAGACGCTCCACTTTGGATTCGGGCACGGGCCACGCGTTTGCCCTGGCAAACACCTGGGCCAATTGGAGGTTGGTCTGGTTGTTGGCGCGATGGTTAAGATGTTCAGGTTCAAGGCGGACAATCCAAATAACCCCGCTAAAGCCGGCGTTTCCACCAAACCTTGGGACGGCACGCTGGTTGACCTGAAATTACGTTAACTCCAGCGGCCCCAACGCCCGATGTCGCCTTTTGACTTCGTGGCATATCGTTTGCATAATTGAGCCCCCCTACCACCGATTGCCCCTAGACTCGCGATTCGGCCCAAAGTATGGGCGGGTTCGTGGTGCGCAACTAGGCAACGGCCGTCGATCAATAAGCCCAGCGCGATTTCTTCCCAAGGTTCTGAGCCCATGTCCATTCGAGTCGCGCTGAATCACCGCACAACCTATCGATACAATCGCCCCGTCTCGATCTTCCCGCACGTAGTCCGCCTGCGGCCCGCGCCGCATTGTCGAACCAAGGTGCTGAGCTACTCGCTACGCGTCCTGCCGGAAAAGCATTTTGTCAATTGGCAGCAGGATCCTTACGGCAATTTTCTGGCTCGCTACGTTTTTAATGAGCCGGCCTCGGAGTTGAGTCTGGAAGTGGATCTGGTGGCCGAAATGTCGGTCATCAACCCGTTCGATTTTTTCCTGGAGCAGGAAGCGACCTCCTTCCCGTTTTCCTATGCCGATGGCCTGAAGACGGAATTAGCGCCGTTTCTGGTCACGCAGCCGGTGGGACCGAGATTGCAAGAATTGCTTGCGGTAGCGCCTTCGTGTGCTGAGCGAACCGTAGACTTTCTGGTTGACGTCAATCGGCTTGTCCATAATGCGGTGAAGTACGTCATTCGAATGGAACCCGGCGTACAGACACCGGAAGAGACTTTGGAGTTGGGGACGGGTTCGTGCCGCGACTCCACCTGGCTGCTCGTTCAGGTGTTGCGCCAACGAGGACTCGCCGCGCGTTTTGTCTCTGGCTATTTGATCCAGTTGCAACCCGACGTAAAACCGCTCGAAGGTCCTGCCGGCGCTGAAGTGGACTTCACCGACCTGCACGCTTGGGCGGAAGTGTTCCTTCCCGGTGCGGGCTGGGTTGGGCTCGACCCCACCTCGGGCATGATGGTGAGCGAAGGCCATCTGCCATTGGCGGCCACGCCCGACCCGATGTCGGCCGCGCCGATTGTCGGCGCCGTGGAGCCGTGTGAAACCGAGTTCAGCTTTGAGATGTCGGTGCGGCGGATCCACGAAGATCCGCGAGTAACGAAACCCTACACCGACGAACAATGGACTCGCATCGAGGGGCTGGGCCACGAGATCGACCGCGTGCTCGAAGAAGGGGATGTCCGGCTAACGATGGGAGGTGAACCCACGTTCGTGTCGATCGACGACATGGACGGCGAGGAGTGGAACATCACCGCGATGGGGCCGCACAAACGCCGGCTGGCAGGCGATCTATTGACGCGCCTGGCCAAGCAGTTTGCCGTCGGCCCGCTGCTGCACTTTGGCCAAGGTAAATGGTATCCCGGTGAATCGCTCCCCCGCTGGGCGTTGGGTTGTCACTGGCGGTGCGATCGCGAACCGATCTGGCGGCAAAAAGAGTGGATTGCCAACGACGAGGTGACTTACGGATTCAACGATCGGCAAGCACAACAATTTGTGGAAGCACTGGCCGAGCGGCTGCGCGTCAATGCCGAACATGCCATCGCGGCCTACGAAGACACCTGGTACTACCTGTGGAAAGAGCGCAGGCTGCCCGTCAACGTCGATCCGTTTGATTCCAAGCTCTCCAATGCCGAGGATCGCGAGCGGCTGGCCAAAGTGTTTGAGCAAGGTTTGGATAGAGCGGTGGGCTATGTTCTGCCGCTGCGCGTCCATTCCAGGGACGGCGACAGGACGCAATGGGAAAGCGGTCCTTGGTTCGTGCGCGCGGAACGGATGTATCTGATTCCCGGAGATTCGCCACTGGGTTATCGGTTGCCGTTGGATTCGCTGCCGTGGTCCGCTCCGGGTGACCATCACCGAATCTGCGAACTCGATCCACTGGCCGATCGAGATCCGCTGCCTCGTTTTTCCCGCAATGGCTCGAACGGGCACGCGCCTTCATGGTATCCAGGGATGGGCGCCCCAGCCGCACGAACACAACGGCTCGTACATCAGGTTGCAGGCGTCTCCGCAACGGGCTTGCTTGGGGAACTGGGCGAAGGTGATGCGGCGCTGTATGAAGCAGGTTTGGCCACGGCGGCGATGGAAGCCCCGGCCACCGCCTCGCAAACCCTGGTGCGCACGGCTCTGTGCGTCGAAGCGCGGCTTGGCACCTTGTATGTGTTTATGCCGCCGGTGGGCGAGGTGGAAGATTATTTGCACCTGGTCGCTGAAGTCGAGGCCACCGCACAGGCGCTGGCGATGCCTGTACGCATTGAGGGCTATCCTCCGCCGCATGACCATCGGCTACAGCATTTCAAAGTTACACCCGACCCTGGCGTGATCGAAGTCAATCTTCAGCCGGCCAGCAAGTGGGACGAACTGGTTCGTAACACGACGACTTTGTATGACGAGGCCCGGCAGGCTCGGCTAGGTACGGAAAAGTTCATGCTCGACGGCCGCCACACGGGAACCGGCGGCGGCAACCACCTGGTACTCGGCGGCGCTACTCCCAAGAAGAGTCCGTTTTTGCGCCGGCCCGATTTACTGCGCAGCCTGATTACTTACTGGAATAATCGCCCGTCGCTGTCCTATTTGTTCTCTGGGTTATTTATCGGCCCCACCAGCCAGGCGCCCCGGGTGGACGAAGCCCGGCACGAAGCCGTCTATGAGTTGGAGACGGCCTTCACCCAGTTGCCGGAAAACGGCGCCGAGTTCCCCTGGATTGTGGATCGTGTTCTGCGCAATCTGCTGATCGACGTGACCGGCAACACGCACCGGGCGGAGTTCTGCATTGATAAGCTGTTTTCGCCGGACAGCGCCACCGGCCGGTTGGGATTGGTGGAGTTTCGCGCTTTCGAGATGCCTCCTCATGCCCGGATGAGCCTGACGCAGCAACTCTTGATGCGAGCCCTGGTGGCGCGGTTTTGGAAACAACCCTATCAGGCACCGCTGGTGCGGTGGGGAACATCGCTGCACGATCGTTTCATGCTGCCTCATTTTGTGGCGCAGGATTTCCAAGAGGTGTTGGAAGAATTGCAGGTGGCTGGTTATCCGATCGAGCAAGACTGGTTCGCACCGCATTTTGAGTTCCGCTTTCCGGCGCTGGGGAGCGTGACGCACCGTGGCATCGAGATCGAATTGCGTCATGCACTCGAACCGTGGCATGTGCTGGGGGAAGAGCAAGGAGGAGGGGGCGCGTCTCGCTTTGTCGATTCGTCGGTCGAGCGGCTCCAGGTGAAACTGCGCGGCATGACCGATCGACGCCACATGTTGTCCTGCAACGGACGCCGTGTGCCACTTTATCCCACCGGAACGCCAGGTGAATTTGTGGCTGGCGTCCGCTATCGTGCCTGGCAACCCCCGTCCTGTCTACATCCCACGATCGGCGTGAATACGCCGCTGGTGCTCGACTTGATCGATCAGTGGAATAGCCGTTCGATTGGCGGCTGCACCTGGCACGTTTCGCATCCGGGCGGGCTGAGCTACGACACGTTTCCCGTCAATGCCAATGAAGCCGAAAGCCGCCGCGGGACACGATTCGTCAGTATGGGGCACACGGGAGGTCGGCTCGACATTCCACCGGCGGAGCACAACGACGATTATCCGATGACGCTGGATTTGCGGCGGCCTGTTGAGTTGGCGACCATGAATGAATGAGTTGCGCTTGTCGCTGAATCTCCCTGCTGATATGCTTTTGGCCAACACTGCGCATATTCTTTTCCGTCACCACCAACGTGATTGAATGACAGGCGAGGCCATCACGTTATCCAAGCAATTGCCCCGCGATGGCGTCCTGGCCGACTATCAACCGCCGGCGGGCGTCTTCGACGAAATGGTCGCGCCCGATGGCGCGCTTCGATCTCCCTGGGAGCAGTTCATCGGCGGCGTGAATCGCTCGGGTGCGGAAGCACTCGGCCAGCGATCGGAGCAGGTCAAGCGTTTGTTGCGAGAAAGCGGCGTTACCTACAATGCTGCCGGCGCTCCATTGGGGCCCGACCGGCCGTGGGAACTCGATCCGCTTCCCCTGTTGTTCGATCAACAGGCCTGGCAGCCGTTGGCCGACGGACTGCTCCAGCGCGCGACGCTGTTGAACCTGATCCTGGCCGACATCTATGGTCCGCAGCGGCTGATCCGCGAAGGGGTGTTGCCGCCGGCAGTGGTATTTAACCATCCTGGCTATTTGCTCCCTTGCCACGGCATCCGCCCGCCAAACGACGCCTTCATGAGTCTGTATGCCGCGCACCTTGCCCGGCAGCCCAACGGCGAGTGGCTGGTGCTGACCGATCGGACCCAAGGCCCGTCGGGGACCGGCTATACCCTGGAAAATCGCCTGGCCGTATCTCGAACTTTGCGAAGCGATTTCGAAAGCCTGCACATTCAGCGGCTGGCTCCGTTTTTCCTGGCCTTGCAGGAACGGTTGCTGTCGCTGGCCCCTCCGCAGCGCGAGAATCCGCGCGTGGTGCTGCTTTCTCCCGGAGTGCGCAGCCCCACGTTTTTCGAAGATGGTTACATGGCCCGCTACCTCGGCTACACGCTGGTCGAAGGTGGGGATCTGACCGTCCGCGGAACCACCGTCTATTTGAAGACTCTCGGTGGCCTGCTTCCTGTGGATGTGATCCTGCGTCGCATCCCCGATGAAACCTGCGATCCTTTGGAGTTGGAGCCCGGCTCTACGTATGGGACGGCCGGCTTGATGCAGGCACTGCGTGATCGAGAAGTTGTAGTCGCCAATGCGGTCGGCTCGGGTTTTCTGGAAGCGCCGGCCTTGGCGGCGTTTCTTCCGGCGGCCTGCCGATTGTTGCTCGGCGAAGATCTCCGTTGTCAGTCGGTTCCCACCTACTGGTGCGGTGAGCCGGAGTCGCTGAAGTACGTTGAGGCCAACCTGCATCAGCTCATTGTTCGACATGCGTTCGTGCGTCGCGCCGGTCAGCCGATTGTCGTCGCGGAGCTTACTCACGATCAGCGATTGCAACTCATCGAGCAAATTCGCCGGCGGCCAGAATACTATGTCGCCCAGAAACCGGTGGAACGCTCGACTGCACCGGTTTGGAATGGGCGGAACATCGCGGCCTGGCGGGTGGAGCTGCGCACATTCGCCGTGGCGGGCAGCGACGGCTTTCAGATGATGCCCGGCGGACTGGCCCGCGTTTTTGAAAGTTCGCAGTCGATTGGTGAGTCAATGGCTTCCGGGCAGAGCAGCAAGGACGTATGGATCTTGTCCGACGCCCCGGTTGCCCCCGTGACGCTGCTGAAACAATCGACCAAGTTAGTCGAATTGCGGCGCAGTCCTGTCGATGTGCCGAGCCGAGTGGCCGATAATTTGTTCTGGCTGGGACGCAATGCCGAACGCGCCGAAGCGATGGTGCGTCACTTGCGCAGTTGCATCGTGCGGCTGACGAACGACCTGGAACCTTCCGGCGTGACGGAAATGTATGAGTTGGTCGCGGCCCTTTCCGACGACACGCCGGCCTTGCCAGTTCCGGGGCAGGCTGACGACGACGAAGTGATCGACGCACTGCGGCAGGAAGTGATTCTGTGGCTGTTCGATGAAGGGCATCCACACTCTTTAACGCTCACGCTCGATGCCCTGCGCAACCAAGCCGCGCAAATGCGGGACCGCCTCTCGGTGGATGGCTGGCGGATTGCAAATCAGCTCAATTTCCGCGCACTGTTTCCCTGGGAACCACAGCCGAAAAGGCTTGGCGATCTCCTGCTGCTGTTGAATCAGGTACTCACGCTGCTGGCCGCTCTCTCAGGCTTGGGAACGGAGAGCATGACCAAGGGGCTGGGATGGCGATTTCTCGACATGGGGCGGCGCATCGAGCGTTCGCTGCAAACACTCCGTCTGTTTCGCCGCACGTTGGTCGGGACCGTGTCCGATCCCATTCCGCTGCTGGAAGCCGTCTTGGAGATTTGCGACAGTTCCATGACCTATCGTTATCGCTACCGCTCGACCCTGCAGTTGGCTCCGGTGTTGGATCTGTTGCTAATCGACGAATCCAATCCGCGTGCCGTAGGCTATCAACTCAATGCCTTATCGGAACATGTGGCTCTGCTACCTAGAATGGCCGGGCATCTGGGGCGCAGCGCTGAGCAGGAAACGATGCTGGCCGCTCAAGCCGCCGTTCGGTTGACCGATGTCGAAGCCCTGGGTGAGGAAGATCGGCTGGGGCATCGCAATCGGTTGGAATCGCTTTTAGAACAACTCGAAGGTCAATTGCGACGTCTCTCGGTGGAAATCACGCATCACTATCTGGCCCACACGGGTCCGCCGCAACAGTTGAGGAGTATCGCGGCCGGAAGGCTCGACGCGAGTCGCACCAAGGGGGGCCAGACGACATGAAATACAAGGTCGTCCATGTCACGCGCTACGTGTATACCGATCTCGTCACGCTCTGCCACAACCAGGCCCATCTGACGCCGCGGGAAACGAAGCGTCAGAAATGCATTCGTTGCAAAATCGATGTCAATCCGGCCCCGGCAATCGTGCAGCCCTGGCTGAATGCATTCGGCAACACGACTACCTATTTCAGCATCGAGCAGCCGCACCGCGAACTGAGTCTGGTGGCGGAAAGTGAAGTGGAGGTGTCCAAAGAGCCGCTTTCCCCGGATCCGCAGCGTCAGACTTGGGAGGAAACGGCCGAGCGGCTCGCTGGCTCCGAATTCTGTGCTGAAAACGATCCGCTGACTCTGCTCTACCGCTGGAATCGACTTCCCTTCAGTGACGCCGTGCGCGACTATGCATACCCATCGTTCAAGCCCAGGCGGCCCCAGTTCGACGCGGTGTTGGAGCTTACGCAGCGCATTTATGCCGACTTCGAATACGATCCGACGGCCACCACCATCAGCACGACTCCGATCGAGATCCTGGATCGCCGCCGCGGAGTTTGCCAGGACTTTGCGCAGTTGCAAATTGCCTGCCTCCGATCGCTGGGCTTGCTGGCCCGCTACGTCAGCGGCTATTTGGTCACCAAGCCGCCGCCGGGCAAGCCGCGGCTGGTCGGTGCCGATGCCACACACGCCTGGGTGTCGGTCTTTTTTCCCGATTGGGGCTGGATCGACTTCGATCCCACCAACAACAGGCTGGCCGATTCCAACTATGTTACGCTCGCCTGGGGCCGGGACTATGGCGATGTTTCGCCGGTTCGAGGCGTGTTCATCGGCGGCGGAGCGCACCGCATGACGGTCTCAGTGGACGTGGTTCCGTCTGAGAACTGAACCACAGTTGTTCTCAAGCGGTCGAACGGTTATCGCGAATCAGTCCTGGCGAGGTGGCCGAGGGATGATAAACCTCAGCAACTGCATCAGGATGAAGACGCCAAAGAGTGTCACCAGTCCAGCCGGCCACCAGCGGAAAATGCTCACCAGCATGTGGTTGCCAGTTTCGTGAGCTATCTTCAGCACTACTGCCGAAGCGACAACGATCAGTAGACCCATCATCAACAAAGCGCAGCCGATCGAGGCCATGGTCCCCTTGAATGCATCGGTCTCGCTTCGTCCTTCGACGCTGACCGAGATCGTGCGCCCCTTCTTCAAACTCTTTTCAACGGCTTCGACAAGTTCCAGGCTGCGAATCGCGTCGCGCCAGGTAGGATGAGCAACTCGTCCTTTCTCGGGTGAGTCACCGGCGGCCAGATGTACTTGCTCGGCCACGAGATCGGCCAGGCTCAATGGCTCCTCGATCTCCTCGTTCCACGGCGTGGGTTGTGATTGCCCTGGAGCAAAGTGCCCTGCGGTCCAACTCGCGCCGCCAATCCCGTCGAATACTTCCAATCGGTTTTTGCCTTCGGTTCCGGCGACGGTGATCCGCACGCCAGATCGATCCTCAGGCTCCTGGACACTCCAGCGGACGAGGATCCCGTTGGGGCCTGACATCTGCACCGCCAAGGCGGAAAAGTCGCGTGCCGCGACATTGCCCGTTGGGCCTCCTCCCAGTGCCGCAACTTGAGTGATCTCACCGCACATCAGTCGGATGAAGTCCACGTCGCGTGCAAAATGAGATAGCACCGACAGCCGTGAACGATCGACCAGAAAACGCTCCCAAGTGATCTGGTCCAAGCGTCCGACTGCAGAGTCCGCACCTTGGCTGTTGCGTGCGACATTGACCAAGGAAGCCCACCAACCCGACCAGCGAAACCAGTGCCAGGGCAACAGCGGAACTACAATGCCGCGCGATTCTTGCCGCACCATTTCCAATTCATATGCTTCCAGCAGCGTCACGGCCGGAGGTTGAGTCACAATGACTGGCACGGCTTCTTGCACGAGCCGACGCAATTGGTCAAACCGCAAGGGCGCATCTTGCGGTCCCGCCACGATAACTGCATCTGCAAATCCCGATCCGAGCAGCACTTCCCACTCAGGCAATTCTTCCGCCAACGGGCAGAGACGCCTTGCTTCCTTAATGAGCGAGGCCGCCACGGCCGAGTCGGTCGCCGGAGCAAAATAGCGCAGTTGGTGCAGATCACTTCGCGCAATCTCGCGCACCAGCGACAGTGCCTCGGCATCGATACCCAGCAAGGCAAACTTCATGGGCTTACAGAATAAACCGGCTGAGGTCTTCATCCTTCGTCAGTTTGTCGAGCCGCTCCTTGACGTAGGCGGCATTGATCTCGACGCGACCGCGTCCCATGTCCGGCGCCTCGAACGACAATTCCTCCAGCAGCCGCTCCATGATCGTATACAGCCGCCGCGCGCCGATGTTCTGCGTCGATTGATTTACCTGGAACGCATAGTTGGCCAAAGCGTCCACCGCGTCGTCGGTGAAGTGAATCGCCACTCCTTCCGTTTCTAGCAGAGCCACATATTGCTTGGTCAAGGCGCTCTTGGGTTCGGTGAGGATCCGAATGAAGTCCGCCTTGTTCAAGTCGGTCAGTTCCACGCGAATCGGAAACCGCCCCTGAAGCTCGGGCATCAATTCGCTCGGATTGGCCCGGTGAAATGCCCCAGCCGCCACAAACAGGATGTGATCTGTTTTGACGTATCCATAGCGGGTTTGCACCGTGGTGCCCTCGACGATGGGCAGCAGATCGCGCTGCACACCCTGCCGCGATACGTCGGCCCCGCGCGTACTGTCGCCGGCCACCACCTTGTCGATTTCGTCGATGAAGATGATCCCCACATTCTCCGCCAGATCGACCGCCATCGCGTTGACCTTTTCCTTGTTGATCAGCGCGTCGCATTCCTCTTCAAAGATGACCTTGCGGGCATCGGCCACCGTCAATTCGCGGCGCACCGTGTTGCGGGGCATGATCTTTTCGAACATCCCCTGCAAGTCGATGTCCATCTGCTCAGCCCCGGTGGCGCTGAGCATCATCGGCATAACTCGTTGTTCGCTGGTGATCTCCACGGTTCGCGACTCCATTTCTCCGGCCAGTAGCATTGCCCGGATCTTTTCGCGAGTTCGTTCATAGCGCTCCTGCGAATTCGGGCCGTCGGGTGTGGTATCAAATGTGGTCGGCGCAGGGGCCAACATCGACAAGAGCCGTTCCGTGACGCGGCGCTTGGCCTCCTCCTCTACCCCCGCCCGTTCTCGATCGCGCACAAGTCCGATGGCGTTCTCCACGAGCTCGCGGATCATGCTCTCCACGTCGCGGCCGTAGTAGCCCACCTCGGTGTACTTAGTCGCTTCCACCTTGATAAACGGAGCGCCTGTCATCCTGGCCAGCCGCCGGGCGATCTCGGTCTTGCCTACTCCGGTCGGCCCGATCATTAAGATATTCTTCGGCGCTACTTCGCCTCGCATGTCTTCGCCGAGTTGTTGACGCCGCCAGCGATTGCGAATGGCAATCGCCACCGCCCGCTTGGCGTCGTTCTGCCCCACAATGTAGCGGTCCAACTCTTCGACGATTTGCCGCGGAGTCCATTCTGTCTTGGTTTCACTCACCGCTTCGACTCCAATTGCTCGACCACAATGTTGGTATTGGTATAAATATCGATGCCCGCCGCGATTTCGAGGCTATGGCGCACGATGTCGGCGGCCGAAAGTTCTGAATGGGCCAACAGTGCTCGCGCCGCGGCCACCGCATAACTCCCGCCGGAGCCGATTCCCAGCACGTCGTCCGTCGGCTGAATCACATCGCCGATTCCCGTGATCAGCAGCGTAACATCAGCATCCACGACGACCACCATCGCTTCAAGCCGTCGCAAGGCCCGGTCCGTTCGCCAATCCTTGGCCAGTTCGGTGGCCGCCCGGGGGACATTGCCAGGATAGTCCTTCAGCTTGGCCTCAAACCGCTCCAGCAGGGCAAAAGCGTCGGCACTCCCGCCGGCGAACCCGGTCAGCACCTTGCCACCCAGGAGGGGACGAATCTTCATCGCGTCCCCCTTCATGATCGAAGCACCGAGCGTTACTTGGCCGTCACCGCCCAGGGCGACTTTGCCTTTGTGGCGAACCGTGAGAATCGTGGTAGCTCGAAGTTGCGGTAGGGTCATGGCCAACTCGTGTTAACATTGCATGGGCTTTCCAGCCCGTATTGAATCTCATCCTAGGGAATGGCCCATTTTCACCGATGAAGTCGTCAAATGCCAGTGCCACCCATGGCTAATCGGCGCAGACCTTGACTGCATCGACGACCTATAATTCCGTAGCCCCCGTAACAAAGGGAGCCTGGTCCGCCCCGAGACATTCACAGGAACAATCCAAAGTGCTTCGCCCCGCAACCGAACATCTTGGCATGGAGACGTTTGCCATCCCGGCCATGGACTGTCCGGAAGAGTTGGGTTTGATCGAAAAAGGGCTTAAGCATCATGCTGGCATCTTGTCGTTTGAGCCGATCTATCTTGAACGACGCTTGCAGATTTCCTTCGACCCTCGCGAGACGACCCCGCCGCGGATTGCCGAAGCCATCTCGCAATTGGGCTTTCCGGCCCAGATCGCGAGCGACGAAAAACCGGCCGATCGGCCCAGCGGTCGGCCGCTGCGCTGGTGGACCACGCTCATCGGCGGTGTGCTCTTGGCTGTGGCAGCGGTCATAGCAATTGCTGCGCAGTTCCTTGGTCCCTATCTTGCGATCAATGTGGCGCACGCAACTCTGGCCGCACAGGTGTTGTGCGTACTGTCAACGCTCGTTGCCGGAGCGCCGGTTGCCAAGGCCGGCTGGCGAGCGCTGCGCCTTCGCTCGGCTGATATGAATCTGCTCATGACCGTGGCAGCCGTTGGTGCGCTCGGCATCGGAGAGTTTTTTGAAGCGGCCACGGCTATGTTCTTATTCGGTGTCTCATTGTTGCTGGAAGGTTTTAGCCTTGATCGGACGCGCCGCGCCGTGCATGGCCTGGCGGCTTTGGCGCCGACTGTGGCCCATCACATTCACGGCGACCATCTTCATGACATTAATCCTGCGGCCCTGAAGGTGAACGATCTGGTGCTGGTGAAGCCTGGTGAACGCATACCCGTGGATGGAGTTGTCACGGAAGGGATCTCGAGTGTCAACGAAGCTCCGGTCACTGGCGAAAGCGTGCCGGTGGAGAAAGAAGCCAGCGCCAAGGTCTACGGTGGGTCGCTCAATGGAGAAGGCTCGTTGACAATCCGCACCGTTCATACTGCCGGCGAGAGCACGGTAGCCCGGATCGCTCGCTTAGTTGTGGATGCTCAGGCCTCGCGAGCCCCGACAGCCCGATTTGTCGATGAGTTTGCCCGCCGCTACACGCCAGGTGTGATTGGTTTGGCGGCTTTGCTGGCCATTGTCCCGCCACTGTTGAGTTATCTGGGCCTGGAACTGGTGACTGGCGTCGCCCCCAGCGAATGGTTCCGCCGGGCGCTGGTGCTCCTGGTGATCGCCTGCCCTTGTGCGCTGGTTATCTCGACGCCGGTGACCATCGTTTGCGGACTCTATCGCGCGGCACGTCGAGGATTATTGGTCAAAGGGGGCGAGCATCTGGAGAACGCCGCGCTGGTCGATTGTGTGGCAATCGATAAGACGGGCACTCTCACCACCGGCCGGGCCGAGGTCGTTAGAATCGATGCGGCTCCGGGTGCGACGAGCGACGAAGTGCTACGCGTTGCCGCCTCCTTGGAGCAATCGAGCGAACACCCGCTAGCCGCCGCCATTGTTCGCGCAGCACGGCAGGGTGGTATTAGCTTGCAACAGCCGTCCGAGTTCACCGCCCGCCGCGGATTCGGCGTGGAGGGCCGCCTCGGCGGGGAATTATGGTTTGTCGGCAGTCCCCGCATGATGGCGGCGTGGCTTCCCAATGTTGCCGATACACTCGATTCCAGGCAGGACGATGCAACCGCCGTTTGCATTGGCACCAAGGATCGATGGCAGGGGACAGTGTATTTAACAGATCCGCCCCGCCCGGACGCCGCCGAGTCGATTGCCGCGATGCGCGACGCAGGCGTCAAACGCGTTGTGGTGTTGACCGGCGATCGACGGAGCGTGGCGGAGCGGATCGGCAAACTGGTTGGCGCGGACGGCGTGGAAGCCGAACTGCTCCCCGATGACAAGGTAGCCCGCGTGGCGAAATTGGCCGAAAAGTATCCCTACTTGGCAATGGTTGGCGACGGCGTGAATGACGCTCCCGCGCTGGCCGCCTCCCGATTAGGTATTGCGCTGGGGAGCGGGGCCAGCGACCTCGCGATTGAGACAGCGGATGTGATCGTTTTGGCCCCGCATTTGACGAAAGTGGCCGAACTCTTTCGCCTCGGGCGCACCGTCCGCCGCCGCTTGCGAGAGAACATTGCCTTGTCACTGGGCATTAAAGCCCTCGTACTCGTCCTGGCTGCCGCGGGCCTCGCCACACTCTGGATCGCCGTAGCCGCTGATGTAGGGGCAAGTCTCTTGGTGATTGCCAATGGGATGCGGCTGATTGGACGCGGCAAGGAGCAAGCCCCTGGCTCTGAGGGAACTTAGTTTACTCGGAATTCTCTATTCTCGTGACGGAGCTTCCGCATTCACAGGCTCCGGTCGCTGAGGCGGTTTACGTTTGATGGATTGCGATCCGTCCGGTCGAGGATCCTCGGGCAAGCGTTCGATCCGAACCGGACGATGATCGAGATAGGAAGTCCGCAGTGCTTCGATGATCCGCACGTCGATCAGGCCTTCGCGACCGGATGGCTCAGGCTCTCTGCCCATTTGAACGCACTCGGCGAAATAGAGTATTTCGGCAGCCACCTGATCTCGATGCTCGAATGTGCGTTTCTCCTCCTTATCTTTCTTGATGATCGTTTGCTCGATGTCTCCATTCCAGGTATAGGCGGGATCCATCATCAAAATGCCTTCCGTCCCAATGACCCGATATTGGGAAGCCTTGGCCTCGCCGAAACCACAAAGGAAAGCCGCCAAACGCTCCCCCGGAAAACGCAGGGTGGCGCTCACGGCTTCGGGCACCTCTTCAAAACGCGGATCGTTTCCCCAGGAAGCCAACGCCACTACCTCTTCCGGCTCAGATCTAAAGAGATATCGGGCCGCATTGATGCAGTAGATACCAATATCTTCTAGCGGCCCCCCACCGAGGGACTTGTCGATGCGAATGTTGTCGGATTCCACTTGCATCGTGTGGAGCGAATCGAAAAGCCGGGTTTCTCCAATTCGACCCTTCTTAACGGCTTCGATCGCCTGGAGGTTTCCCTCTTCAAAGTGCAAGCGATACGCTGTCATCAATCGAACATCTGCCTCCTGGCAGGCGTCGATCATGGCCTGAGCATCGGCAGAAGTGTATGCGAGGGGTTTTTCACAGAGAACGTGAATTCCCGCCTGAGCCGCACGCTCCGTATATTCACGGTGCTTTGAATTGGGGAGCGCAATATATACCGCGTCGATGTCTCCAGAAGCTAACAGCTTGTCATAGGCCTCGTAGTCGCAGGATTCCGTGTCATAGCGTTGGCTCAACTTGGCCGCTTTTCTTGAGTCGCCTGTCACCAAGGCCGAAAGTTTGGCTTTCTCACTGGCATTGGCAAAGGCAGGCAAGATTGCCGTTTGAGCAAAATGCCCCAGGCCCACCACCGCAAAACGAACGGGTGTAACTTTGGAACGGGACATATATAGACTCCTTTTCGCATTTTACGATTGACGCATCGCTGCCACGATTGCCACAGCAGCGGCTGGATCGTTGTCGGCGGTGGTTGGTAAGTTGTCAAAGTCGCCACGCAACGCCTTCAAGGCATAGCGCTCATAAGCGATTTCCGCAGCCGTCCGAAAGCCGAGCCGACGAAACACGGGCAGGGGCGGACACCAACCTTGGATGGCGTGCTGGAGGAGAAATCCGGCCACCACGGCAGGCAAAATGAAAAATCGACCATCGACCGTAGCCCCTAAGGCTAGGCCTGTCAAAACAGCTGTGGAAGCATTGGCCTCAAGAAGTCGCTCGATGTCCCATTCGCGATCTAACTGCGCCAATCGCTCATCGATAGCAGCTTCCCCCTCAGCGGCATATTCGGCCACTTGTCGCTCTGTTTGGCGACGGATTTGTTGGTTTACGCACTGTGATGTATGCAAAGGCACTCGATCCACGGTAGACGGAATCATGTCAGGCTCCTTCCGCTCTTAGTTTGATTTGAAGAATGGTTAAATCGATTGGTGCAAGTAGTGTGCCGATCAGCTCGATTGGCCCTTATCTCATTCTGAGATTGCGAGTCGTGAATATCAGCACGCCCCAACTTTTGACTGACCACGATTGTGAACAAGGACCAAGAAGATGTCTTATATCGGTCCTGAACACGGATCTGGGGATTTTCGAACAAGTCGTCGTATTTCACTTGAGTTTGCCAACCCAGCAATTCGGTGAAAGACGAGACCACGTCGACCAGGGGTGCCAGCCAAGGATTCTGAGTGCGGAAATAGTTGATGATGACAATTGTGCCTCCCGGCTTGCAAACGCGAACCATCTCTTCCATCAACCGTTGCGGGTCGTCCACAACACTGGCCGTGTGAAATCCCATGACATAATCAAAAGTGTTGGCGGCAAATTGCAGATCGAGAGCATTCATTTGCTTCAATGCAATATGCCGCCAGCCCTGCATCTCGATTTCACGAGCCGCAATATCCAGCATGTCTTTGGACAGATCGACCCCCACCACGTTGGCGTGGCCTGGATAAGCGGCAAGGTAATGGCCCGTTCCAATGCCCACATCCAATACTTGCGAGCCGCGCCGGATGTGGAGCGATCGGATGGCCTGCTCAATGCGTCCCGCCAGAGACTTCTTGAAAAGTGGATCGTAACAACACGCGAGCTTCCGATAGAGCAGGCTTTGGTGGGGACATATGCCTTGCGTTGCCATGGGTATCTCCGTGAGTACGCTGCTCATGCATCCTTGAAAGTTCGGAAGTTACCCACTTTGCTAGCAGTTTTCAGGCCAGATCGCATGATTCTTATTTCATGCTTGGCAAGGCGATGGCCATTGGCCGTCTCGATGCCAGTCTGGTCGCAGAGTTGCCATCTGAATTGCGCCAATCCTAGAAAACATGGGGCTCTTCGCTGTGACTTCGATCGGCAGGAATGCTGCAAATCAGTGGTACACCATATGCATCAACAGAATGCTAGTGCATTTATGCATTCATGAGCCACATGTGAACGTGCTTGTAGCTACTTGGTAAAAATCTAAAAGAAGGAGAAGAGTGATGTATCCTCAATTTCGAAACTTGTGCCTTGCGGCGCTGACGGCCCTTTCGGCTTCCCTATTAACTTTTGACACGTCGGTTGCAGAGCCCCCCGTACCGCCAGCAAAAGACGGTTTGGGTGCCATCGTAGAGGATCCCAAAGACACGCCACGGGACTCACGGGAGAAGGCAAAGGAAGCACGTCGCGAATCCCGTGAGGCCATTCGTGAAGCTGCCCGAGAAGTTCGTGATTCGCGTCGCGAGTCTCGTCGATTGACGAGGGAACAACTGGGGATCAACTTCGGTCGGCTTACGCAGCAAGGCTTGGCTATTGCTGGCGTGGCCGCGGAAAGCCTCTTGAGCAAGGCTGGGCTACGTGAGGGAGATCATGTAAAGTCTGTCAATGGTCAACCGGTGAAGTCGGCCGAAGATTTCGATCGCAACCTGTATAAGGGCGATCCCGCGGAAGACGTGAAAGTGACCATTTTTCGTGATGGCAAAGAAGAAGTTCTGCCGCTGTCGCCCGAAACCCTTTATGTAAATCCTGGGGCGAACGACCTCAGTTACTTTGGCGTGACACTGGACGCCAAGTATCCTGCTCGCCTCATCATTGTGAAGGTACTGCCCAATACGCCGGCTTCTGAGGCAGGTTTACGGGCAGGGGATGAGATTACATCTTGGAACGGCAAGCGGGTTGCGAATTCGCGCGACTTTGTGCGGATCGTTCAGAAACGAGAGCCGGGCGTGGTGAATTTTGAATACCTGCGCGACTCGAAACCAATGCGTGGCCAAGCCCGATTCGAACGTAGTGCGACTGAAGACAGTCCGCAATTTCCGAAGTAAGGATCTCGACTACATCCTATGCGGTGCGCTGTTCGCAAAGTCCCAACTCCACGATCATCGCTTCGCGGATCTTGAACTTTTGAATCTTGCCAGTCACCGTTTGGGGAAAGGCTTCCACGAACCGGATATAGCGAGGTACTTTGTAGTGGGCCAGGTTGGAACGGCAGTGAGCGCGGATTTCATCGGCAAGAGCGTCGCTGCCCGCGTGGCCTTGTTTAAGCCGGATCCACGCGCAAAGTTCCTCGCCATATTTTCTGTCGGGCAGGCCGACGACGGCGGCCTGCTCGATGGCAGGATGCGTGAATAGGAACTCCTCGATCTCGCGAGGATAAATGTTCTCGCCTCCACGGATTACCATGTCTTTGATCCGGCCCGTAATCTTGTAGTAGCCGTTCGGGAGTCGCAGGGCCAGGTCGCCGGTGTGGAGCCAGCCCTCGGCATCGATCGCCTTGGCGGTGGCCCCAGGATCGCCATAGTAACCGAGCATCACCACATGACCGCGAGCGCAGAGTTCTCCTTGCTGATTGTCGGGCAGTTCCGCACCGGTATTGGGATCGACCAGCTTGACCTCGACTCCCGGTAATGGACGGCCAACAGTTTCCA
>JAIOPX010000267.1 GCA_021413705.1 Planctomycetota bacterium
CTCGGCTTCCAGCTTTCCTTCGTGCCAGGAGAGGCTGATGCGATAGGCCACAAACGGCGCCGTCAGCAGCAGCAACAATACAGCCAGCACGCTGAGCATCAGCAACCGAATCCCGCGGCGGTTGGGTGGCTGCTGAACCAAGTTGGAAAGTTCTTGAGACATGGAAGAAAAGTATAGCCCTCGCTTGGCCACACTGCCACCAGCCGCTACCGTTTTGGTATCATGGGGAGAGGATTGCAGCCGCGCGATCCTCGTACACGCCGGGCGACTGCGACGATGACCGATCTGCCCCTCTCCAAGTTTTTCCCTCCTGCCGCCTCGGCTGGCGCGGATGGATTGGTTTACTTTGGCGGCAGGCTTACACCCGACTGGCTCTTGGACGCCTATAGCCAAGGCATTTTTCCCTGGCCTTTCTCGGCCGACGACGCCATCCTCGCCTGGTGGTCGCCCGATCCCCGGGCGATCATCGAGTTCGATGCGCTGCACATTCCACGGCGTTTGCAGCGGACCATTCGCAGCAATCGTTTTACGGTCACCTGCGATCGCGACTTTTCCGGCGTGATTCAAGGGTGTGCCACGGCGCAGCACCGCACCGGCAACACCTGGCTCGGGCCGGCGATGATCCGCGCCTATCAGCGGATGTTCGAACTAGGGCTCGCCCACAGCGTCGAAGTACACTTCCAAGGCCGCCTCGTCGGAGGCACTTATGGTCTGGCCATCGGCGGCATGTTCTCGGCGGAGTCGATGTTCTATGCAATGCGCGACGCATCCAAGGTCGCGCTCGTCCATCTTGTAACCCACCTGAAGGCACGCGGCTACGCGCTATTGGACATCCAGCAATTGACGCCCCACACGGCTCGCTTTGGCGGGCGTACGATTTCGCGCGATGAATATCTCACGCGATTGGCCGGTGCGCTGCGGATGCCGGCGACGTTTGGCGAATGTCAGAAATAGAAAAGTGTTTGCGATCTGATCTACGAAAGCGAATGCTTGTTTCCAGTTAAAGACTCAACACTCACCAGCCTATAGTCGCAAATGCGAACGACCCAGAGTGCTGCGAAGACGATCAGCGTGCCGATGATCGTAGCAACCACATAGAGAGTACCACTGTCGGCGTTAAAGGGGACAATCAACAAAGGAAACCCGGCCACGGTTCCTGCCGTTATCACGGCCATCGCCGAGCGCGGTACAAGCTGCCGTGTGGCGAAGCAGGCAGAAACCGCCGTGACCGCAATCATGGGATAGCCCACCGCGATGATGAGACTGAAGACAAAAACTTCCCAATCATCAACCCGGTGCGCGCCGTGATAAAAATGCCGCACTGCTCGAGCTCCCATCAGCAGTACGGCGGCGATCGTTGTGGCTACAAACAGATCCCGCAGACCGAATTGAAGCAATCTCGATTCACCGCTTGACGCCAAAGAGCGATGATCGAGTCGTGAATGAAAGAAATAAGTTGAACCAAGAATAAGCAACGCCGTGAACAGGGTTGGCAATGCCAAACCCGCGATGGTAACGAAGAGGGTCAAAATGAAGTAGCTTCGCGACAATACATCAAGCACATCGTAAAAGAAAGTTAGCCAAACGAGTGTCACTCCCAGGCACAATGCCAATCCTCGCAACACAATGCTTCCCTTGCTTAATGCGCACCAGATGCCCAGTAGCATCACTTGACCTGCTGCCACACCAAAATAGGGGCTAGCCTCCATCGCCTGAGGAGAGCCCGGAAAATCAAAAAAGGACCGGGTGATCAGTCCCAGCACCAACACTCCTGCTGCCATTGCCAAGATTGGCCAGCGACGGCGTGCGGCAGTGCGAGTCGAGTCCATGGCGAGGCACCTCAGAAGTTGCGAACTTCCGCGCGCAACTTTTTCCGCACCACATCAAGCGCCTGCTTGGCCGCACGATCTTGCAAAATCGCAGGATGACCGGCTGTACGGTCACTATGGAGCGTCACGCCGCGCGCGGTAGCCAGTGCGAAGAAAAACTCGCCAGGTGAGGACGATTCCTCACCCTCGGGCGCCAGCGGGCCGATGGACAAACCGAAATCGGCCCCAAACTGCTCGCGGCAGCCGGTGGCCATCATTTCCACCAGTTCGCGGATGGCGCGCTGGTCTCGGGTGGCGCGTGAGTCGGGAACCACCATGCCACCACGGTACGGGGCCGCCACGAGAGATTGTGGAGTTTGCTCTCGCCTATTGTTGCGACACCGCGCCGCGGCTTCCGACAACCAGTGTGCCAACCGCCCAGCCGTGCCGCATTCGGCCGTGGCCAGCGTCGTGTCGGTCGATGAGAGCAGACACAACACGGCATCGCTCAATTCGTCGTCCCCTTCGCCGAAGACCAGATCGCCTAAAGCATCACGGATCACATCGACCACAGGCTCAATCGCCTGCTGACATTCTGCTTCCGTACTACCGGTGGCTGTGATCCGTAGCGTGATCGTGGCGGCATGGACGGTAATCCCCACGCTCGGTTCCCGTCCGCGGACAATGAGGTCGGGGAGCATGCTTTCCAAGTGACTTTCGCCCACCCCAAAGCATTTGATCTCGCGATGGCGTATCAGGCGTCCGGAACCGCCCGCGGCCGCAAGGGATGGCGCTACCGTTTCTCGCCACATCTCAAACAGTTCGACAGGCACGCCGGGGAGCGAGAACAGAAGACAGGGTGATTGGCCCGCTCGCGCATGTTCGACGCGAATCCCGGGCGCCGTCCCGTGCGGATTGGAAATCGGCCGAGCCCCTTCCGGCCGCATCGCTTGCAGCCGGTTTCGCTCGGGCATCGGTCGGCCGCGCCGCGCAAAGAGTTTTTCAATGTGACGCAGCAGTTCTTCGTCGAGAACCAGCGGCATGTCGAGCGCCTCGGCCACGGCATCGCGGGTCAGGTCGTCGGCCGTGGGACCGAGGCCGCCGCTGATGACAATCACGTCGGCTCGTTGGACCGCTGCGCGAATCGCCACAACCATCCGGGGTAGATCGTCACCCACGGTGGTGTGAAAACGAACGGGGATGCCCAACTCGGTTAGCTGGCGGCTGATCCAACCACTGTTGGTATCAATCCGCTCTCCGCAGATCAGCTCGTCGCCAATGGCAATGATTTCGGCACGGTCGAGGCTCATGCCAGACTATTGTGCCAGGAAGAAGCCGAAAAGACGAGGCTCAGCAAGATTAGAAAGGGGAATCCTCGGGCGTCGGTTTCTTGCCGGCTCCCTTTTTCTTCGCGGCGGATTTTTTCTTGACCCCCTTTTTCGCTGGCGCCGTTGCCGTCGAGTCCTCAGACCCTGCGGCCTTCTTCCCTCCGCCGCGACGGGCGAAGCGGCCCTTCTTCACGGGCGGGCCTTTGGCGGCGCGCTCGGCCAACAGGTTGAGCGCTTCCTCGAAGGTCAGTGCCTCAGCAGAAGTCCCCTTCTGCAGCGAGGCATTCGTCTCGCCATCGGTCACATAGAGCCCATACCGCCCTTCAAAAAGCTGCACGGGTTGCTTCGTCACCGGCGACTCGTTGAACGCCTTGAGCGGTTCTCGCTTGGCGCCAAAGCCGCGGCGGGCTGCCTTCGGTTGGGCCAACAGTTCAACAGCCTGCTCAAACGTAACGTCAATCGGCGACACATCAGCCGGCAACGAACGGGTATCGTCACCACACTTGATGTACGGCCCAAATCGGCCGTTTTGTGCGATGATCGGTTGGCCATTCTCGGGGTGCGGCCCAAGATCGCGCGGCAGCGACAGCAGCTTCAGCGCCGTTGCCAAATCGACATCCTGCGGATTCATCCCTTTCATCAACGAAGCATTTTTGGGTTTCTCTTCGTCATCCGGGATGCCTCGCTGGATGTAGGGGCCAAACCGGCCCATTTTGAGATACACCGGCTTGAGCGTGTCTGGACAAATGCCAAGCGGCTCTTCCGATTGCTGGGCACTATCCAGCAACTTCACTGCGGCTTCCAGAGACATTTCATCCGGCGCCAGATCCTCGGGAATGCTGGCGCGGCGTTCCCCTTGTTCCAGGAACGGACCATAGCGGCCCACGCGGACTACGATCTCGGCCCCCTCTCCTGGCTTGCCGTCTTCACCCGGCGGGCGGCCGATCTTGATTCGGCTGATCTCCCTGGCGTCGATCTCTTCAGCCTTGTTGCTGACCAGCTTCTTCAACCCCGAACCGCGTTTGCCAAAGTAGAACTCGCTCAAGTAGTCAACCCAATTGGCCTCGCCACGGCTGATCGAGTCCAAATCGTCTTCCATCTGAGCGGTGAACTGATAGTCAACCAATTCTGGCAGATGCCCTGTCAGCAACTGAGAGACGGCAAAGGCCACCCAGGCGGGCACCAGGGCTTGGCCCTTCTTGAACACGTAGTTGCGGTCTTGAATTGTCTCGATGATCGAGGCGTACGTGCTGGGGCGGCCAATGCCCATCTTTTCCAGTTCTTTGGTGAGCGATGCTTCCGTGAACCGGGCCGGGGGCTGCGTGGTGTGGCTCTTGCTTTCGAGTTGAGCGCAGCGGAGGCGTTCGTCGCGGGCCAGATCGGGGAGCACGGTTTCCTTGTCGGCCAATTCCGCTTTGGGATCGTCCGAACCCTCGACGTAGGCCAGGAAGTAGCCGGGGAACTCGATCGTCTTGCCACTGGCCTGAAATACGGCGCCGGCTCCTTCGATCGACACAGAGACGCTGCGTCCGCGGGCGTCGAGCATCTGACTGGCGATCGTCCGCTTCCAGATCAACTCGAACAACCGAAATTCGTCGTCCGTAAGCTGGCTCCGCAACACTTCCGGCTTTTCAAAGGGATGTCCGGCCGGGCGAATGGCTTCGTGGGCTTCCTGGGCGTTCTTCACTTTGCCGCTGTATTGTCGCGGCTCGGCCGGCAAATATTCCGGGCCATAGAGCGTCGTCACCAAGTCTCGGGCGGCGTCGATGGCCACTTTAGAGAGCGTGGTCGAGTCCGTTCGCATGTAAGTAATGTGGCCGTTCTGGTAGAGGCTTTGGGCCACACCCATGGTGCGCCTGGCGGTGAAGCCCAACTTGCGGTTGGCCTCCTGCTGGAGCGTGCTGGTGGTGAACGGCGGATAGGGGCGCGAGGTGTAGGGCTTGTCTTCGATCGAAGCGACTTTGAAGTCCGCCGGCTCCAGTTTCTTGAGCAGGGCCGTCGCGCCGGCTTCGTCCAATAACAGCAGCGACGGATCTTTCAGCTTGCCGGTGGCGGAATCAAAATCCTTGCCTTCGGGCACATTGCGGCCGTCCACGGAGACCAGCGCCGCCCGAAACTGTTGGCCATCCCCCTTGGCCAGAATGGCGGCCAAATCCCAATAGGTAGCGGTAACAAAGGCCATGCGGGCCTTTTCCCGTTCGACAATCAGCCGCACGGCCACGCTTTGCACGCGCCCGGCCGAAAGTTTGGGGCGCACCTTACGCCACAGCAACGGCGACACCTCATAGCCATAGAGCCGGTCGATAATCCGCCGCGCTTCCTGGGCGCGAACCAGGTTGTCGTCAATCTCGCGGGGGTTGGCCAGCGCCTGCTCCTCGCGGTCTTCGTCCGTCGCCAGATAGAGGTGATCGGCGTCCTTGAGCAACTGCCGCAACTTGGTGACTTGCTTCGATTTCCCCTCGGAAATGACGTATATGGGATCGAAGTTGTTGTCTACGTTGACGCCAAGATGGGCCCACGACTCCTTTTTATACTGGGCCGGAATCTCCTTGGCCCCTTGCGGCAAGTCGCGAATATGGCCGATGCTGGCCTCAACCGTGAAATCGCTGCCGAGAAATTTGCCGATCGTCTTGGCTTTGGCCGGAGACTCGACGATCACCAGGGAATTGCCGGTGTGGGATGCGCGTTTCTTGGCCATTTAGTGTGGTGCCGCGATCTGACACTGCTTGACAGACGCCAGTCAACACGGCCTCTTCACGAGCGTGTCGGATTGGCGTCTGTCAAGCAGTGGCATAGGATTTGACGTTGCAATCAATGACTAAGGGCGTAAAATTAGTCGTTTCGTCCCGGCGCGCCGGGCTGTTCTGACCATGATTAAACTTTCAAGCTGACAGTTGTCAAGCCGTATCGGCTCACAACACCAGCCGCACGAGGCCCTAAAAATGGCGAGTCCGTTTGCTGCATTTCGCAAGTATCAGGCAATTCTTCTGGCAGTCTTTGGCGTCATCATTATTCTGCTGTTCACCGTGGGCGACCAGCTCATGAAGATGACTCAGGAACACCCGGTTGAAGATCCGGTGGCCGTCAAGTTCCATGGTGGAAAGCTCTCGGAGAGCGAGGTGCGAGGGATGATCTATGCGCGAAGCGCCGCGGCTTCGCTCTTGGAACAGATACGGCGATCCGCGATGGATTCGCGATTGCCGGCCAATCTGCGGGGCCGGATGCGGATGCCGGTGGATCCTCGAGGTTTGATTATCACCAATGAAAACCTAGGGGCTGAGGCCACGATCCGCTCCATGCTGCTGGCCCGCAAGGCGACCGAAATGGGGATGCAGGTTTCCAAAGAAGAAGTGCAGGAATATCTGCGCGGGCAGGTTGGGTTCGAGATGGTCACTTTGCCCCAAATTCGCGAGATCATCGAAGGGACTAAAAAAAATCCGACCCGCCGTTCGGTCGATTCGATGGTGGAGCCGATTCGCCAGGAATTGCTAGCCCGGCAGTTTTTCGATTTTCTGGCCCGTGGAATGATGGCGATGCCCCCGGCCGAGCAATTTGCCAACTTCAGCAAGGTGTATCAAAAGGCCAAGGCAGACGTCATTGCCATCCCGGTGGACGAGTTCCTGGAGAAAGTGCCGGAGCCCTCGGACAAGGAACTAGCCGCCTACTTCGATCGTTTCAAAGACACCTTGCCGCACACTGATCCCGTGGGAGCATCCCAACTGGCCTCCGCCTCGCCGGGGTTCAAGCTGCCCCACCGAGCCAAGGTGCAATATCTGAAGGCTAATTTCAATGACTATGTGGACCGTGCCCGTCCTCAAGTCACAGACCAGGAGATTGCCAAATTCTATGAAGAGAATAAGGAGCGGTTTCCGCAACAGGATCTGCCGTTGATCGATCCAGACAAGAAAGAAGCGCCCAAGAAAGAAGGGAACAAGAAGGATCCAGTCGGCGACAAGAAACCGGAGCCAGCGGACGCCGACAAGAAGGGTTCTGCCAACAAGGACGTAAAAGACACTCAAAAAGACGCCGACAAGAAGCCGGCCGCGGAACCGGCCAAAAAAGATCCCAAGGAAACTCCTCCTGCCGAAACCAAGACACCGCCGTCCGCCACCAAGAGCCCAACCACATCCCCTGCCGCCGCTACAGAACTGGCATTAGCGGATGACAAGGATAAAGAAGCCAAGGACAAAGTGGATGCAGAGAAGCCAAAGGAAGCGGGCACGAAAGCCGAGGTTCCTTCAGCAGAGGCCAAGGGGGCTGGCACGCAGCCGATCGTTCAAGGCACAGCGCTGCCTCCAACTCAAGCGGCTGTGCAAGGGACCGGAGGAGTGCGCCCCGCAGCGGCCCCCCCGGCCAAGATCAAGCCGCTGGCCGAAGTGAAGGATGAGATTCACAAGATGCTGGCCGAGCAAAAAGCGACGGAAGCCATCGAGAAAGATTTTAATGCCATTGAAACCAAACTGCAGAAGCATCTCGATCTGCGATTGACGATCGCCGCCGATCCCAAGAAAAAATTGCCGCCACTGCCGAATTTCAACGAACTGGCAAAGGAATACAACTTAACTGCCCACTCCACCGGACTGCTTTCGGCTCACCAAATGCTGGAAGAGGCCGACATCGGCAAGTCCTATGATCCTCTCTCCGGTCAGCCTTACATCGGCTTGGTATTTGCCAATAAGGGGGAGCACTCGCTCCACCATGTGCTGAAGACGACCGACGAGTCTAAGGATCAATATCTCTCCTGGAAAATTGAAGATGAAGACGAGAAGGTGCCTCCGCTGGAAGGCGTTGTGAAGCAGGAGGTGTTAAAGCATTGGAAACGTGGTTCGGGCTTGGACGATGCCAAAGGCAAAGCCCGTGGGCTGGCCGTTGCCGCGGCCGAGCAACTGGCCGAGCGAATCCGTAAAGGTGAGTCGATCGCGGACGCAGCCAAGTCCATCACCGGCGCTAAGCTGATCGAGACCAATCCTTTCAGTTGGATGACCTACGGAGAGTTGCGTTCCAAAATTGAAGCACCCACCGGCCCGCCGAAGCTCAGCGAAATCGACGGCATTGATGACGCCGGCCATGAATTCATGGGCAAAGTATTCAACCTCAAGCCGGGTGAAGTGGGAGTCGCCTTGAATCATCCGCAAAATTACGTCTATGTGGTCAAGGTCCGCAATCAGGAGACAAGTCCCCGCGTGTTGCAGGAAACCTTTGTGGCGGACATGACCAATCAGGTGAATCGCCTGGAAATCAGTCGAGCCACGGAATTGGAAGTCAACGACTTTGCCCGGCGGTTGTTCGATCAGTTGGACAAGGACTATCAAGTGAAGTGGGAGATTCCCGCCGCGGAAATCGGCAAGCGCACGGAAAGTTGATTGCGGCCGGGGACTGTCCCAATTTTGCCCCAGCAAAATGGGACTGTCCCCCTGGGTGCCCTAGGTGTGCGGCACATGGTAATGAATATTGTCGCCATCCTGATCGGCATCCTATCTGCCGCACCTTCGACCAAGCCCGTTGGTCCAGAGCCCGAACCCGCACAAGGGGCCGTGCTGGCGCGGGAGTTCCTGGCAACGAGGGACGCATCCCGGCGGCAGCAGATCGCACAGCGGCTTGCGACCTACGATAGCGCCATTGAGGCCGTACTTGCCAAGCTCCGTCAGCAAGAGCATACGAAAACCGAGACCGGCTACCGCCCCCGAGAGCATTTTTCGACCGCAGCTCTCCGCAAGCGGCATCCAAACGATCTGCTCTATTTCACGGTGCCGGAGAGCTACAAGCCCCAACAATCGACGGGGCTGATCGTGTTCATGCATGGTGGCGGACGAACGACATCGCGCCGCGCGCCGGCGGTATTCATGGATTTTCCAGAGCCGGACGGACCAAAGATCGACATGGCCTTTGGCGACGTATTCGCAGCCTCGGAGATGATCGCCGTCGGGCCCTCGGCCCCCTGGGATGAATCGACACCCTATCGCTGGTGCGTGGAAGAAGCAGACGCCTATCTGGCCGATGTCATCCTGGAATGCAAGAGTCGATTCAATATCGATCCTGATCGAGTCGTGCTGATGGGGCATTCCATGGGAGGCTTTGGCGCGTTCCATCAAATTCAGCGATCTCCCGATCGTTATGCCGCGGTCATCTCCAGTTCCGGCGCCTGGTCTCTAGGCTACCTGCCGACACTGCGCGGCACTCCCATCTGCTTTCTCAACGGAGTTCACGACGCCCGGCCGGGCGTGCGCTGGCACTACACCGACGTCGAATATGGCCGCCAGACCCACACACTGCTCACTGCGCTTAATCTCGACCATCAGTATATCGAACACGATGGCAAGCATTCGATCGGCTACAACCGACGGCAGATCGTAGATTACCTGTCGTCGATTCGCCGCACGCGCCGCGATCCATACTATCCTCACATCGCGCTGGCCACGCCCACAGGCTTCCGCTCCGACCATCGATTCGCAGTGACCGACAATCGCTGGCTCACCTTGAACGAAGCAGAGCCCGGCGAAATTCGATATGACGAACTGCGCAGCAATGGTGCCGACGACTTCGATGACTGGCGGCTCACCCACCGCACCACGAAGCGCCACGGCGCAGCCATCGAGGCGGTCAACGAGGGAAACAATCGAATTACTCTGACAACGCACAACGTCCGCCGCCTGACGATCTGGCTGCATCCGCGCATGATCGACGTGAAGCAGCCGGTGCAGATTGGCGTTAATGGGCGGATGCTGAAGAGCGTCCCCGTGCAAATGTCACTGGCCACGGCGCTGGAGTCCTACGAGCGGCGACAAGACTGGGGACTGATTTACCCAGCAAAAGTTGACATTGTGGTGCCGAAGTAGGGTACGCGCAGCGTACCAAGGACTGGCAAACCTTGCCGCATTGGTGGTACTTGTTTGCAGGGTGTTGGGTATTGGTTATCCAGGCATTTGTACGCTGCGCGTACCCTACATCGTGTCCGCCAGGCGCTGCATGCCTTCCGCCATCGAGACGCGCGGGCGGTAGGCCAGATCGCGCTTGGCTCGCGTGATGTCAAAATAGTGCGAAACGCCCAGTTGTGCAGCCAGGAATCTTGTCATCCGCGGCTCGCGGCGGATGCAGAGCGTTTTGTGAATTGTTTCCAAGACCGTGCCAATCCTCCATGCCATACCAAGGCCCAGCGACTTTTGCACTGGCGGCAAGCCGGCAATCGCGAGCAATTCGTCGATCCAGCCCCAGCAGTTGACCGGCTCGTCCTGGCTGATGAAATAGGCCTGGCCGCTGACCTCGTGCTTGGCAGTCAATGCGTCGGCGGCCAGCAACTGGGCCTCAGCGGCGTTTTCCACATAGATCGTGTCGATGCGATTGGCTCCATTGCCGATCCTCCGCAACTGGCCGCGTCTCGCCCGATCCAGTAGCCGAGGCACGAGGTGTTGATCCCGCGGCCCCCAAATCAAATGCGGTCGCAGGCTGCAAGTTCGCAAGTCGCTACCGGCAGCGGCCAGCACTTGCTGTTCCGCTAGAGCCTTGGAGTGAGGATAGTGGCAGAGCCAACGTCCAGCATAGGGCGCAGACTCGTCGATTCCCTCCTGCGATCGGCCGTCGAATGTCACGCTCGGACTGCTGGTAAACACCAGACGCCCGACGCCGTGTCGGCGGCATCCGGCCAACACATGCTCGGTGCCACGCACATTGACGTCGTAGTAATCTCGCCACGGCCCCCAGATTCCGGCCAGTCCCGCGACGTGCTGCACCACCTCGATGCCACGACACGCCGCAATCACTCCGTCCGCATCCCGGAGATCCGCGACATGTTGCTCGACACCGAGGTTTCGGAGTGCCACATCGTCGCGCCGCACCAAAGCGCGAACGCGATCTCCGCGGGCGACATGCTGCTCAACGACATAGCGCCCCAGAAAGCCGTTGGCGCCCGTAACAAGGATTGACGTGGAAATCGGCAGTCGCCTTTACTCTCATTCACACACAGTGGAACTACTTGCCGGTCGTGGGTTCTGGACTCTCGACGGGAACTTTGTCTTCCCCTTCCGAACGAATCTCGACAACTTTAGGCTTGGGCGGTGGCGTCGCCGAGCCGAGATTGTTGTTGACCATCGCGCGCGGGATTTGAAATCGCACCGGCTCCGTCTCGCCAAACGCAGAGCCGGGCAGCGTCAGTTCCAATCGCCGATAGTTGGGCACAGGGCGCTCGAACACGATCAGATCGACATTGGCATCCCCCGGGTAGAGCGACTCTTTGCGAAGCTGTCCTGCCAGCCCTGGCGTTGTCATGCGACCGTAGTTGCTCCCCAGGTCGTCTCGCATCACGGGCGGTTCTCCGCCCCGAATCGTGCCGCTGTAACTCAGATAGTCCACCTTCCTCTTGCTGATATTTTGCAGTCTTACGCTGACCATGAGGTAAACATCTTCGCCCCCTGTATCACCATCCTTCCTGGAAGCAGATCGACCCGGTAGAGGGCCGATCCCGACGCCCGTGATCTGAATGTGCAGGTCACCCGTCACAGCCACTTCGTCCGCAGCCTCATGCCAGCGCAGTTTGTCGGACAACGGACCGGAGGGCGTGGAGGGCTTAGCAGGGGAACCACTGAGCGCGCTTCCGAGTTGCTCATGGAGTTGCCCCCAAGACAGGCTGTATAGCCCTGCTGCACCTGCTCCAACCGCCAGCACAACCGCCACGCCGGCCAGCGTCATCGCCAATGTATGCCGCCGCCCCGCCAACACCATCGTGCGCAGCGCCATCAGCAGCCCCATGATTCCCAATACGATGGCGGCCACAGGAGCCATCGGTTCTGTCACAAAACTGCAGATTGCAAGTCCTAACAGCCCAAACACGACTGCCACGATGCCCACACTCATCACCCGCGCTTGTGAGAAGCCGCCTCGTTCGGCGCCCGCCAGCCGATCGCGCCGCGTTGCGTCTTGATGGCCGCTCCTCGTTCCCACGACGTCGCCAAACCTCGGCTCGAAGTCAGTCGATGTTCCGCCAGGAAAATCTCCGCCCGCAGGGTGCGCCGAATCTAGCACGGGTGCGACGACACGCCCCATAGGCAGACCAATCGGCACTACGGCTGCAACGTCGGGCAAATCTTCGAGGTTGTCCAAGTCACTTCCCAGATCGGGCAAACCAACAACCGTGGAACTTCCCTCCTCAACGTCGGGAGTCGTCGTTGGTCGGGACTTCGCGTCACCTGCGGCGCCCGCCTGGAACAAACCTTTTACTCGCCCTGCTTTCACCCAAGCGCCAGCCATCCCCTGGCGCACGAGCGAATCCGGCGCCAACTGGCCAGCGGTGGCCAGGGCTTTCAAATCTTGCGGGGAGAGGGGTCCCCGCAATTGTCCACGGATGCGACAAAACCAATCTGCTGCCATCAGTCGCCTATCCGAGAAGGAGTTTGCCGATCAGCGCCAAGCGGAGCTGAAGCTGTAAGACGTAGCTGAAGTCGTAAGACTTCAGATGCAATATGCCACCATGAAGTTCCATCTGCCTTCCATTTTAACCACCCACAACCGAGCGCGCCCACAGGCACTGGCCCGGTATGGATATTACTTTAGCCTCCTCGCCCCCCAGGGTACCAGCTTCTCGCGAAAGATTTTGGCATTGTGCCGAATATCCACAGGCAACCCAGGGTGCAGCAGAAAGTCCTTGATGTTCCGCGTCACGGCATGTTGGGCTCCTAGGGCCTGTAGCTCTTCGGCAAGTTTTTTCCTGGAAGATGCACGGCGGGGCATTTCTCCTGGTTTCGGCTCAACGACGATCACGGGACGCTGGGAGCCTGCCGGCCCGATGCCGATCAGCGCCGTGCGAAATACGCTAGGATGCGTATTGAAGATAGCCTCGCACGGTACGCTGAAGAGAGTTCCTTCGGCGGTCTGCACGCGGTGGGCCATCCGTCCGCAAAACCAAAAGCGACCCTGGGGATCGAGCCACCCGACATCTCCCATCCGGTGCCAGATGCGATCCCCGTCGGCGATCTTGGCCAACGCATTGGCCTCCACCCGGGTGACATATTGTCTTGTCACAACCGGGCCGCCGACGATCAGCTCGCCGATCTCGCCTGCCGGCAGCGGCTCTGCGTCGGCCAGTGTCGGCACCGGCTCATCCGAGATTCGGATCACGCGCCATTGGATTCCTGGGAAACGATGCCCCACGCAGACTCCGTTCCCCTGCTCAGTGCTGGCTTGTGTCTCGCCCAACACCATCGAAGCGCTGATGGTCGCCACCGGCAGTGCTTCCGTCGCTCCATAAGGCGTGTGGACTTCTCCCGCGGGATGGATCGACTCGCGAACCAGTTCCAATACACGGGCCGACACCGGCGCGCCGGCGCTGAAGACCTGCCGCAACGTGTCCAGTCGCACTTGACTATCACGGCAATATTTCCCGACGCGGTTCCACAGTGCCGGCGAACCGAACGATTGCGTTGCCTGCCAATCGACCGCGGCAGCCACGAAGTTTCGCGGATCAACTTTTGCAGGCCGCGTAAAGTCCATCCGCGGAAAAACCGTCGCGATGCCCATCGCCGCGTTGAACAACCCGAACAGTGGAAATCCCGCCACATCCACGCCGCCGGGCTGAAGTTCAAATCGATCGCGGATTTCGGTCACCTGGTGATCGAAATTGCCATGCTGATAGAGGACGCCTTTGGGTGGGCCTGTGCTGCCGGTCGTAAAGATGATCGCTGCCGGGTCGTCGTCCTTAGCGTTGCCTTCCAGACGGAGTCCGGCACCAATTCGTTGCATGCCAGCCGACTTCAGTTCCTCAAGAGTGATGCCTCCCCAAAACCATCGGCGACCAACCGTCACCAGCAATCTCGTCTCTCGGAACCGCCACGGAAACAAACATCGCACAGCCTGCGCGGCAGTGATCGCCACAAACCCCTCCGGCCTTGCCTCCGACAGACAACGCACCAGGTTGCTCCGTCCCATGCCAGGGTCGATGAGAATCGCCACCGAGCGGGCCTTCAGCAAAGCAAAGACCAGAGCGACAAAATCAATTCCCGGCTGCACAAGCAAAGCAATGCGCATGCCCGGCGTTGCTCCCCGCGCGATAAGCCCTGCGGCCAACTGGTCGCTATATGCGTTCAGCTCCGCCAGAGTAATGCTCCGCCAGGGATGTCTGCTGCCGGGTGTTATTTTGCCAAACGCAATCTCGCTCGACGGCAAGAGATACGGCTCGACAACTCCCGTGTGCTGAGGCATTCTCCTCGCCTGCTCAGTCAATCTTCGGGCCACATTGGAGGACGGAGCGCTAATGGCAGGATGACTCCACAAGTTCCAGCACCATGCGAGCCACGTCTATCTTCAGCGCCGCCGCCAGCGCTCGCCAACCCGGCACGGCGTTGACTTCAATGGCATAGAGCCGCCCGTCGCGGCCGGGCAGCAGGTCGATACCGGCCAGAGGCAAGCCCACCGCAGCGGCGGCCTGGTGCGCCATCTCCGCAAGTTCCGGCGTGACCTCCAGCGGTTCCGCTTTGGCGCCACGGCTGACGTTGGTCCGCCAATCGAGCTTGTTGACGCGGCGAATCCCCAACACGCGGCGACCGATGACCAACAGCCGCAGGTCGCATCCCTCATGAGGAACGAACTGCTGAAGATAAAGCACGCCCCCCAATTGTTCGATCATCCGAAACGCCCGCTCCGCCAAACCATCGTCCGCCAACCGAGTGATGCCGCGCCCCTCGCCGCCAAACAACGGCTTCATTACCACGTCGCCACCCAGACTGGCGAAGGCCGCCATGCCCGCATCGGCAGTCTGACAGACAATCGTTCGCGGCACGAGCAATCCGGCTCGTTGCAACCGCATCGTCGTCAAGTACTTATCGACCGCCGCTTCGACGCCACGCGGCGGATTGATCACCAACCTTCCGGCCGCTTCCAGTTCGGCCAAGGCATCCATGCGAAACACCACCTGCTCGAGCGTTCCCGGCGGCATCGTCCGCACCAGCACACAATCCGCTTTTTTCAGATCAAAGCCGCCGCTCTCCAAGGTCGACCCAGTGGAGCAAACATCGGACCAGAGATCCTTGAAAGTCACCGCCGTAATTTCGTGCCGCCCCGCCGCCGCGCGCACCAGATCATGGAAATACCAACTTGCCGACGATCCGAGCAATGCGATGTTCATCGGAGTGATTACGCAACGCCGAAGGATCGCGCCAGCACATCCGGAGCTACGCGGCCGAACTGAAAAGTCTTGCCTGACTGAAGATTGACCAGCCGGACCACCGCCGGGCTGAACAAGTGCGGGTCGATCTTGTAAAAATCGTTCCCTGCCCGGGCGAAGATTGCCGCGAAGGGTTCGCCGTGGTCAGGAGAACTGTTGCTGGGCACCTTGGGGCCGATCTCAAGCAGTCGCTCGTCATCGGCACGAACGAAGAGCGTCACTTCGGCGCCGTAGAGGATTGCGTCATTGGTTCGGCCGATCCCTTCCAAATCGTTGGCCGCCACCGGAGGCAAAGGAGTAACTCCATAGCCGCTCTCGACGCGATCCAGATCAAACCCCAATTCAAACAGCTTGTGCAATGAAGTCTCCACGCTGCGAGCCGCGATCTGCACCGTACCTGCCTGACTTGCGGTAGGTGCAACCAGTAGCACGAGATCGTCCAACTTCACGCCGCAAGCCTCGGCCAACTGCGCCGCCACGGCCGGCGTTGGCAATGCGCGAGTTTCCAAAACGCCGACGACCGCCTCGGGGCGCTCGCTATATCCGATGGCCTCAAAAATTTTCTCGCGGTTGGCTGCTGCCCGCATCGGCCCAGACCCCATCGCAAAAAACCCTTCTCCCTTGATCTCCCAACCGGCATATTGCGAAGCCATGCAGGCGGCGACCGGATGATCGGTCTCCACTTGCACTGCCGGGCCCGGCCACACATCGGCCCGCCCTGGGACAATTTTCACTCTGCCAAGGCCGGCCAGACAGACTTCGGCCAACAACCGCCCTGCTTCCAAACCCCCGGGAGCCTCGATACCGCAGTCGATCACGCGGGCTCGATCGCCGACCTTTAGCAGGCGAACTCGCAATTCGGCGGCGCGGTTAAGAAACTCACGGCACAGGACCAATGCTCTTTGATTGAGATTCACGCTGGGCAACCGGTGAAAAGAACGGGATATTGGGCATATCTTTGGCCCCATCATTGCCCACAGACCACTGCGATGCAATGGCCGAACCATTCTACAAAACACTTGGATTCCACGTCGAAATACGCCATAAAGTAGTGGACATGCCGTCATCAGGGTGGCCGGGACTGGAGCCGATGCCTTTCGTTGGAGTCCAGGCTTTAGCCTGCTTTTCGTCAAGCAGCCTGAAGGCTGTACACCAACAATGCGAAGTCCCGGACGCAAAGTATCCCTCACGCTCCGCGTGAGGATAGCATCACGCGGAGCGTGATGGATACTATGAGGGTGGCGAAGTCCCGGATGTCTAGACTCGAACGTTCGCTGTCTCCGATAAGGATCATATCCATGAACGTCATCCAAAACTCTCGCTGGCCGAATCTCTGGCTCGCTCCCACACTTCTCATGCTTGCCACCGGCTGCGTCCCAGAGATCAAAAAGGCGGGCGTTAAGCAAAGCAACGGCAGCGTTCCAGCAGTTGAGCAGAAAGGCGATGTTTTTGCTGGAGCCGTCCAACAGGCCGATCCGGGCGAAGGCCCCTACATTGAAGCGGCCAAACCCTTTCTGAACGCCATTGCCGACCGGGATTACACGCGAGTGTACGAAGAAATTTCGAGCCACGCCCGGGCAAAGACCAACCCGGAGCAGTTCGTGCCACCCGTCAACGACAAACCCCCCGTAGCCGGCGCGGCGCCCATCCAAAAAATGACTCCAGCACAATGCGCCGAGTGGATGAAGAAAATGGAAAGCCAGTTGGGCGTGCCGGATGCTGTGCAGCACGTCTACGTGCATTCGATCGAGCCGGAAGTTCTCGCAGGCAAGGGTGATCGGATCGATGTGATGTTCGCCATCGGCGGGATGCCGGCCGAGATTCCGGCCGACATCCGCAAAGCCAGCGTCCGCGCCCAAATCCGTTGCCAACTTCCTGATGACCAGGTTAAAAAGATCGCCCACGACCTGAAGATTTCCGAACAGCAAGTCCGCGCCGGCAACTGGCCAGAGAATGACCAAGGCTACGATCCCGACGAGCGCCCCTACTTCAATTTGAAGCTTGTTCTGGTCGAGGAAGGCGGAAAGCTGAAGGTGGCCTACTTCGAGTTCATGCCACCTTCTCTGTTCGACTAAACAAGCCTGGTAAAATTTCTGAGTAAGGAAATGTAGTGAACCTGGGTGAACCGTGCCGATAACAAAAACCGGATCGTTAAGGATTCGGTCGGGTCGAGTCACGGATGAGTCGCCATAACTGACTGGCTGGTGGGACTTTAGGATTGATAAGTCACCCAGCAGCCGCGGAGTCGAGAGGCACTCGTAATCATCATGGTTAGCGCAACGGCAGCCCGTTTCAGGCTTCTGACAGATACCTCCGTCAACGAAACCCCCTCCTGGCACTTCGTTTTGCAATCGCACGACGGAGATCCCATTCTGGAAGCCAGCGACATTGAGCCGGGTTATGACGGCGATCGCCTCGATTTGCTCGCCCTGGTGCGTGGGCTGGAAGCCATCGAAGAGCCTTCGCAATTGACGCTCGTAACTCGCAGCCGATATGTGCGGCGGGGACTCAACTACGGGCTGGAAGACTGGCGCCGCAATGGTTGGCAGTGGGAGAGCTTTGGGTTGCTCGTGCCCGTGAAGAACGCCGACCTCTGGCAGCGGGTCGATCAGGCTCTGTCTTAC